>JBBQZF010000028.1:0-21067 GCA_038208015.1 Gemmatimonadales bacterium | reverse complement strand
TGCATCAGCCAGTGGGGACACGATTTCAGGCCGAGCTACCTCAGGGTAGCTGACGCGCGAACGCGTCTCGGCTCTCCTCCGACCGTGGCACTCACGGCAACCGCCACTCCCGAAGTTCGCGAGGATATCTGCCGGCAGCTGGCACTGAAGAATCCGCAGACGATAATTACGGGCTTCGACCGGACAAATCTTTCATACCATGTTCTCCCGGCGAAAAATGATGCTGAGAAAGACGAGCTTCTGGTCGAGACACTGAAGGAGCACGACGGACTCGCCGTCGTGTATGCGTCAACGCGCAAGTCGGTCGACCGCATCAGCTTCATGCTGGAGCAACGGGGAATCAGCGCAGCCGGTTATCACGCCGGCCTCGACGACAAGCACCGGCGCGAGGTACAGGAAGGGTTCATGACCGAGACGATGCGCGCCATCGTCGCCACCAACGCATTCGGCATGGGCATCGACAAGCCGAACGTCAGGGTCGTCATCCACCACTCGATGCCGGGAACTCTCGAAGCGTATTACCAGGAGGCGGGACGCGCGGGCCGGGACGGCGAGCACTCTGATGTGTTCCTGCTTCATTCATTTCCCGACAGGTTCACCCACGAGTTCTTCATCAAGGGATCGTATCCCGAGCGGAAAGTCATCGAGCAGGTTTACGCCAGCCTCGCTCGCCAGGCCGCGAAAGGCGTTTCGCTGCCCGCAGGGATCGACGATCTGGTGCAGCTGGCGGGCGGGAAGATAAAACCGCGCGAGCTTGAGAGTGTCATGCGGATTCTCAGCCAGTCAGGCGCCGTGGTCGGCAACGAGACCTCTATGTCAATCGTGACGGTCAGGCTGCTTGCGACACCTGCCAGGATCACGCGCGAGCTCACAGGCGACGCAAACGCGGAACTCGGGCTGCTTCGCGCGTTGTGGCGGGCGGCAGGGGAACGGCTTGGAGAGGGAGCTACAATAGATCTTGACGGGCTGCCGCCGGGGCTCTCCGGAAGATCCGTGGCGACAGACCTGCTCGACTCGCTCCAGTCTCGTCAGTTTCTCATCTGGGAGCGACTCGGCGGCGGGGTGCGTCTTGCCGATCCCTCGCGTCCACTGGCCGCGTTTCGCATCGACTGGGAATCGATCGACAGGAGGAGGCGCGCCGAATTGTCGAAGCTCGACGCTGTTCAGGCGTATGCATATACGAAGCAGTGCAGGCGAGGCTTCGTGCTGAAATACTTCGGCGACCCGGCCGCGAGATCGACGTGCGAGGGATGTGACAACTGCCTTCCCGAGACGAAATCACGGGCGGCGAGACGCGAAGCGGGAAAAAGGGTCAACGCACCGCCGTCACGTCGGGATCGGCGGCAGAGGGGGAGAGCCAGCCCGGTCACGGAGCCGACAGTTGCGGAAGAGCCTCAGCTTACCGCTGCCGAAGGCGTGCTGCTCGCTGCGTTGAGAGTCAGGCGCCTCGAGATAGCGCGGCGTGAGAAGGTGCCGGCATATATTGTATTCTCTGACCGCACCCTGGCTGACATGGCGGTGAGGCGCCCCGCTTCTCTCGACGCGATGTCGAAGGTTCGCGGGGTGGGAGACATGAAGCTCGCAAAGTACGGGGATAGCTTTCTCGCAGTGATAAGATCGAGTGACGAAACCGAAGCCGCGTAAATAATGGAAGATTCGCTTTACTTCAGCGACCAGCATATCGCCGTGCGCGACATGGTGCGCGAGTTCGCCCGGGACGAGGTTGCCCCGGTGGCGTCGAGGTTCGACGCCTCCCAGGAATTCCCGTGGGAGAACATCCAGAAGATGGGTGAGCTAGGCCTGCTTGGCATCCCGTGGCCCGAGGAGCTGGGCGGCGCCGGGCTCGATACGCTGAGCTACATGATAGCGATCCACGAGATGGCGAAGGTCGATGCTTCCCACGGCATCACCATCTCGGCCCATACCACTCTTGGAACGTCGCCAATCGTCAATTTCGGGACCCCCGAGCAGAAGGAACGGTTCGTTCCGCTCCTTGCAACGGGAAAGGTGCTTGGCGGATTCGGCCTCACCGAGACGACCGCGGGAAGTGACGCGGCAGGCACCCGCTCCACGGCCGTCAGGCGGAATGGGCACTACGTTCTCAATGGTTCGAAGGTGTTCATCACCCACGGGGGCGTCGGCGAGATCTTCGTGGTGACCGCGGTGACCGATCCGTCAGCTGGCACGAAGGGAATCTCGTCCTTTATTCTCACTAAATCGGCCGATCTCTCGTCGAGAACGGACGGCGTGACAATCGGGCACGAGCCGTCATTGCCCGACATGGCCGGTTTTCGCGCCGGCAAGAAGGAAAACAAGCTCGGCTGGAGGGCCTCGGATACGCGGGAGCTCCTGTTCGAGGACGTCGAGGTGCCCGAAGAGAACCGCCTGGGCGAAGAAGGCATGGGGTTCATAAACTTCATGCAGACGCTCGATGCTGGTCGTATCGGGATTGCCGCGTTGTCGCTCGGGATCGCCGAGGGTGCGTTCGAGCAGTCGCTGGTCTACGCGGCCGGGCGGAAACAGTTCGGGAAGCCGATCGCTGAGTTTCAGGGAATCCAGTTCCAGCTCTCCGACATGGCCACCGAGATCGAGGCAGGCAAGCACCTGATGTATCACGCTGCCTGGCTCGCTCAGCAAAAGCGGCCGTTCGGTAAAGAAGCCGCGATGGCCAAGCTGTTCTGTTCTGAGCTGGCGATGCGCGCGACGCTCAAGGCCATCCAGATTCACGGCGGCTACGGCTACACCAAGGACTACCCGGTGGAGCGGATGATGCGGGATGCAAAGATCTGCGAAATTGGCGAGGGAACTTCAGAGATCCAGCGGGTCGTGATCGCCCGTCACCTGCTTCGGGGCCTCCTCGATTGACATATTCCGAGGCGGCAAAAAAGCTCCGGCTCCCCCTCGGATTCGTTTTCGGAATTGCCTACCTGATCTGGGCACGGCCGACAATCCTCACGCTTGCGGTGGGGGGCGCGATCGCCTTCGTCGGGGTGTGCGTCAGGGCGTGGGCTTCCGGCCATATAGTCAAGAACAAGCAGCTGGCGGTTACCGGCCCGTACGCGCACACAAGGAACCCGCTTTACTTCGGGAGCTTCCTTATCGGCGCCGGCTTCGCGGTAGCCGCCCACTGGGGGCTTCTGCTTCTCGTAATCGCTTTCTGGGCGCTTGTTTATGCCCCCACTATGGAGCGTGAGCGAGCCAACATCCGTGAACGTTTTCCAGCTGATTACGACAGGTATTCCGCCAATGTCCCCGCATTCGTCCCACGCATGACACCCTGGCGGGCGGAGGATGCCGATGCCGGCGGGTTCAGTTTCGAGCTCTACATGAAGCACGGGGAGTGGAAGGCCGGAATCACATATCTGCTGGTGATTGCGTGGCTGGCATTCAGGATGACAAGCGGGCTGTAAGTTGTTGTCGCTGTTGCAAAAAGAGGGCTGGCACCAGTACATTTTCGACAGGCTTTCGGCTCGGGGAGCATGTGGACATGCGCGCGACTCGCGCGGTCCGACAGCATGACTTGCCGGCCAACATCATCAGGTCGTTCGTAAACTCAAGCGTCGCCTGAACGGCGCGCTTCACAAAAGGATCATCCGCCCCCGCCTCCCGACGCCGAGTCGCCGTCGGAGGTGCCTGGCGGATTACGATGAAAAGAGAACTCCTCATTAACGCAGGCCAGCGCGAGACGCGGGTCGCGATTCTGGAGGACGGCAAGCTCGTTGAGCTGCTTGTCGACCGTCCAGACAACCGCCGCATGGTCGGCGACATATACCTGGGCAAGGTGGAAGCTGTACTCCCGGGCATCCAGGCCGCCTTCGTCGACATAGGCACCGAGAAGAGTGCCTTTCTTCATGCCTCCGATCTCGTGCAGGAGACCGCCGAAGAGGCCGAGGACGATGAAGAAGAGGACACCGAGGAGGCAGAGGTCGCAGAGAACGCCGCAGCCGGACCAAAGGGCAATGGGTCCAGGGGCAATGGCGGCGGAGGAGGCAGGCGCGGGAGGGGGGCCGCCCCCCCGATTCAGGATGCGCTGAAGCGTGGCCAGGAGATAATGGTCCAGGTCTCGAAAGAGCCGATATCCACGAAAGGACCCAGAGTGACTGCCCAGATCTCCCTCGCTGGACGGTTCCTTGTCTACATCCCCGACTCCTCACGGGTGGGGGTAAGCCGCAAGATCAGCGGGGGGCCAGAGCGGGCAAGGCTGAAGGAGCAGGTGGCGGCGATTCTTCCTGACAGGTCGGGCGGTGTAATCGTCAGGACGGTGAGCGAAGACGTTACCCCCGAGGCCCTCAAGCGGGATCTCGACACCCTGATGGCCCAGTGGAAGAAGGTAAAGCGCAAGGCTCAGTTCACCCGGGCCCCTTCGCTGCTTCACAGGGAGTCAGGGCTCACGCGGGGCCTGGTGCGGGACCTGTTCAGCACCAAGGTCGACAGCCTGACGATCGACTCGAAGCCGGTTTTCAACGAGGTGACCGAATACCTGGGGACCGTCGCGCCGGAGCTCATCGGGCGGGTCAAGTTGTACGAAGAGAGAATTCCGCTGTTCGACACGGCCGGTGTCGAGGCCGAGATTCGCGAGACGTTCAAGCGGCGCTGCGAGCTGCCCTCGGGTGGCTACATAATCATCGAGCCGACTGAGGCACTGGTGTCGATCGACGTCAATTCAGGCCGGTACACGGGCAAGAAGGACCCGGAGAAGACCGTGCTGAAGACGAACATGGAGGCGGCTGCGGAGATTGCGCGACAGTTGCGGCTCCGGGATGTCGGCGGAATCATCGTCTGCGACTTCATCGACATGGAGTCGAAGTCGTCACGGGACAAGGTCCTTCAGGAGATCCGCTCCCACCTGTCGCGTGATCGTGCCCGCACAAAGGCGTTTGCGGTAAGTGATCTCGGGTTGATCGAGATGACGCGGCAGCGGGTGAGGCAGAGCCACTACCAGAGCATGACAGAGGCGTGCCCGACATGTGCCGGGACTGGCCGGGTTTTCACCCCGGAGACGATTGTGCGGCGGATGGAGCGGTCGGTCAGGAGGATGGTTGTCGAAGGCAGGCGCGACAACCTGCTCGTAAAGCTTCATCCCGATGTCGCGATGTACGTGCTGGAGCAGGAGCGGGAGCTGGTGCAGCGTCTTCAGAAGGCGGCGGCGTTTTCGCTCGAGCTGAGGGACGATCCGCTGCTCAAGCCCGATGAGTTCAAGCTCGTGGTGAAGGGGCAGGGCAGGGACGTGACGCAGCAGTACGCGATGGCGTAGGACTGCTTAAGGGCCTTCTTGCCTCCCGGAGTCGCGAAGGAGTGGGCTGGTGGACTCACGCATGAAGCCGCGTCTTGGGATATCCGGAACAATGACCTCCCGGCGCACCCCACAAATTGACATCGCAGGTGGATCGCAATAAATTGAAAGGCTATCAAAGAATTTCTCCAACCAGTTGTCTACAAATGGCTTACGCAATCATCCGCACCGGCGGCAAGCAGTACCGCGCCGAATCGGGTAAAACAATCAGAATTCCCAGCCTGCCAGGTGAAGCCGGATCGAAGGTCACTTTCAGCGACGTGATCCTCGGCTCGGACGGCGACAAGACGTTCGTCGGCGTTCCGTCCCTCAAGGGCGCTTCGGTGGCGGGCGAGATCGTAAAGCACGGCAGGGACAAGAAGATCGTCGTCTTCAAGATGAAGCGGCGGAAGAACTACGCGAGAAAGCAGGGTCACCGGCAGGGCTTCACCGAAGTCCGCATCGGCGACATCACGCTCGGATAATAAGAGGATATACGGATGGCACATAAAAAGGGCGTCGGCTCGTCGAGAAACGGACGCGACAGCAACCCGCAGTACCGCGGCGTGAAGAAGTTCGGTGGCGAGAAGGTTGTCGCCGGAAACATCATCGTCCGCCAGTGCGGCACCAAGTGGCACCCCGGCCGCAACGTCGGCCTCGGTACCGATTTCACGATCTACGCGCTCATCGACGGATTCGTGAAGTTCGAGCACAAGAATCGCACGCGCTTCAAGGTCAGCGTCTACCCGGCGCAGGAGACCCCGGCGGCGTAAGCACGCTCGATCTCCGCAGTTCCGAGCCTCCGCGCACCCCGCGGGGGCTTTTTGTTGCCTCTGCGCCTCTGCGCCTCTGCGCCTCTGCGCGCGGTTCTCTGTGCCCTCTGTTCGCCGAAGGCGCTCTGCGGACTGGCCAATGCGCCCCGCGCATTTCCCAGTTCTTGTTATCGAAACCAACGGCTGCGGACTTGCGTAGTTCAAGCTTGAAGGGATACTCCAACAAAGAGACGACTATGGCACTGATCGACAAGCTGAGAGACGAGCTCGACCGCGCCGGAAAGGCCGCGCAGGGAGCCTTCGACGAGGGTAAGACGAGACTCGAGGCCTTCCGCACCAGGCAGCTCGCCGACAAGGCGGCCCAGGCGCTCGGATACGCAGTGTTCCGCGCGAAACAGGGAGGCGGTGAAATCGACGCGGATACCTACTCGCGGCTCGCCGCAACGCTGGCGACCCACGACTCGGAAGCAGCACGCTACGAGCAGGAAGTCGAACAGAAGCGCCGCGGGGCAGGCGCGCCCGCCGATACCGCCGCCGCGGGGGATAGTTCAGCTCCCGGTGGCGCGGAGTCCGGTGCCGGGGCAGGCGCTACATCATCGTCCCCATACTCAAACCCGTCCGCATCGCCTGATCAGGGCGTCAGCGGCTGAGTTTTTCGCAGTGCCCGAACAGAAAGGGCCCGGCACCGCCGGGCCCTTTCGCTATCGGGTAATGGCCGTTCGGAACGCTCAGCGCTCCGCTCCTCAGTCCTAGCTTAATCGCCGATCCTCGGTGGCTCCCGGTCCGGAGGCCGCAAGTCCTCAGTCCGATGTCCTTCCCGGAGGGAGCTTACCTGACTGGCATGCTCTGCTTCGGCGGAAGCTGCTTGTATCTCTCAGTAAGCAGTTCCTGCCTGTCCATTTCCGTGAATTCCCTCCCGCCAACAAAAACCCTTTCTGCCACCGTCGAGAACTCGAAAGGATCACCGCTCCAGATCACGACATTGGCGTCGCGGCCGGCTTGAAGCGAGCCAATCCTCTCGGACACACCGAACACCTCGGCCGGCGTGAGCGTGACTGACCTTAGCGCGTCGTCCCAGGACAGGCCGTAGGCAACCGCGTTACCTGCCTGCTGCCTGATGTTCCGGACGTTGAATGTCTCTTCATCGCTGCTCCCGCCATTTCCTATTGTCACCACCTGAACGCCGGCTCGCCGCAGCAACGCTTCATTTTCCTGTATCTGGTTCAGTGCGCCGAAATTGGCCGGGATATTGTTCATTGATCCCGTGAGAACCGGAACGCGCGCAGCGGCGATCTTGTCGGCAAGCATCCACGCTTCGGCACCGCCGCCGATGATGATGCGGATATTGTTTTGCCGCCCGAGCGTGAGGGCGGCGTCTATGTCGGTCGCACGGTCGGCTGCCACAACGAGCGGAAGCCGGCCCTCGACGACAGGTATCATCGCGATCAGGTCGAGCCGCCTCGCGGCGTAGTCGCGCGTCTCGGCCCGCTCGAATGCGGCCCGATTGCGCGCGAATGCCCGGGTGTCCTCGATGAGCTCGCGAAGTCTCACGAGAAGCTCGCCCCGTGCTCCAACACCGGCGCCGCCCATCGAGCGCATCTGCGCGATCATGGCGATCGGGGCGCGAATCACCATGTCGCTTGGCATTCCGTCGACGAGATTGATCATCGCTGCCTGACCCGAGATGAGATGACTCCCGGCCGGCACTACCGCGACACTCGTCACACCCTCCCTCCGCGCAGGCGCGATGAGAGCCGAATAGCTGTTGAGGCCTTCCCAGGCCGTGAAGGACGCGGCGATGTTATCGCGCCCGCGCGCCACGTCATCGCGGGTCTCGGCAACCTGCCCGACCTCGGAGAGACCAAGCTGCGTTGCAGCGTTGACGAGACCCGGCGTAACCCACTTGCCCGAGGCATCGATGCGCCGGGCATCAGCTGGGATCGTGATACCCGCACCCACCGCGACGATCTTCCCGTCCCGGATGAGAACTGTCGCATTCTCGATCGGCGAGCTCGACACTGGATACACCCTCGCACCGGTGATCGCGATCGTCTGGGCCGGCAGGGAACCGGCGCCGATCGCCAGCACCACGCCCGCGGTTGCGCCGCGGATTGTCTTGGAAGTCATGTGCCTCATCGGTTGAACCCTGCCGGCGTGCGTACGTAGCCGAGCTCGAAGTCTGTGCGCCACTGCTGCCGGGGGTCGGTTCTGTCGTATAACATCGCGCCGTCAACCCACACCTTTTCAGGGCGCGCGTAAACGCTGAACGGGTTTGCCGACCATAACACGATGTCGGCATTCTTTCCCGCTTCGAGTGAGCCGATCCTGTCCTCAAGCCCGAGCTGCCACGCTGCGTTAAGCGTTATCCACTTGATCGCTACGTCCTCCGAGACGGGAATGCCGGCGGAGTTGCCTGCCGCCATCGCTTTCGCCGCCTCCTGGTTCAGGCGCTGCGAGCCCGAGGCATCATCGGAGTGCACAACTGCGTTTGCACCCGCCTTCTCGACCAGCGCGATATTGGCCTTGATGCCATCCAGCGCTTCCATCTTGAACGAGCCCCAGTCGGCCCACAGCGATCCACCGATACTGTCACGCGCGAGTATGTCGGCAACCTTGTAAGCCTCGACGCCGTGATGGAACGCGCGGATCCTGTATCCGAACTCCTTCGCAATGTCTATCATCTGCGCCATCTCGTCGGCGCGATAACAGTGGTTGTGAACGAGAATGTTTCCCCGCAGCACCTCGGCAAGTGTCTCCTGGCCGAGGTCGCGAGTTGGCGGGTCTCCCTTCCGATCCTGGTTCCACTTGTCCCAGCGGCGCCTGTACGCCTCGGCCTGGATCCACGCCGCGCGATACCCGGCGACGTTGCCCATCCGCGTCGAGGGTCCGCGGCTCGCGTATACGCGCTTGGGGTTCTCGCCGCACGCCATCTTGAGGCCGTATTTCGCTCCCGGGAACTTCATTCCCTGGACGGTCCTCGACGGGACCGACTTGAGGACAACGCTTCGACCCCCAATCAGGTTCGCCGATCCGGGCAGCACCTGCATCGTCGTGACGCCGCCCTGGAGGTCGCGGGGAAACTGCGGATCCTGCGGCCACACCGAGTGCTCCGCCCAGACGTGCGCGGTGACGGGATTCGTGGCTTCGTTGCCGTCACTGAGCGCCTGCCCGCCCGGCGCCGCGTACACGCCGATGTGCGAATGAGTGTCGATGAGCCCTGGCGTCACGTACTTGCCGTTGCCGTCGATCACCGTCGCACCTGCAGGAACTTCAACGGTCGCGCCGACCGCGACGATCTTGCCGTCGGCGATCGAGATCATGCCGTTCCGAATAGTCGGACCTGCCGCAGTGATGAGATTGACGTTGCGTATCACGACCGGCGCAGACGGAAACGGCACATACGTGCTCGGGAACGGATCAGCGTTTGGCGTGGAGACAGCTCCGAGCATCGCCGGCGCGACAGAGTCCCTTGGCGAGACCTGCGCTCCCTGCTTGGTCCTCGCAGGGGCACATGCGCACAAAGCTGCGAGAACGACGACGGGCGCGAAATGACTTTTCATTGCGATGGGATTCCTCCTGGGTTCACTACCGTTGCGGAACGCGGGATAACTTAGCCCGCCGGCTCCCATCCGCGAGAGCGCGAGGTGTAAGGATATGATCACGTCCCGCGGCCGTCAGTTCTCCATGCGACATATGCGTCAATGCGATCGGTGCAGATGCCGTCGACCCCAAGGGCAGCCAGCGCGGCCCACCTGATTTCCGAATCCGGTGTCCATGCGATGACTCTCCCCCCGCAGGAGTGCACGTCGATGACGAGCTTCGCGTCGATGAAGTCTGCATGCTGCCACAAGTCCGTCGCGCCGGTCTTCCTCATGACGGAGCACGAATCCAGGAGATACGACACCTGCAGGATTCCGGTGCGTATAGATGGCATCAGCTCCAGCATCCGCTTCACCACGCGGTGGTCGAAAGCATGAACGGCATATCGATCAGCGTTGTGAATGTGCCGCCTGAGACATCGTACGACAGCATTCTCTGCTCCGGTCGCCTTGATCTCGATGAAGACGAGGGCGCGGGAGCCGATTTTCGACAACGCGTCGTCGAGCGTCGGAATTCCCGTTCTGCCATCGAGTGTCAGGCGGGAAATGTCCGCGCTGTCGAGCTCAGCGAACGGAACCTGGGATCCGCCGACCAGCAGCGCCGGGTCGTGATGGACGAACAACACGTCATCGGCGCTGGCGTGGACGTCCAGCTCGATTCCATCCGCACCCGCACCGATGGCAGCCTCGAACGCGGGGATCGAGTTTTCCGGGACCGCCGCATGAAGTCCGCGGTGAGAGATTGCAATCGGGTCTGATTTCGCTGAATACATTAACGGAAGGCTCCTGGTTGCGTCTAACTTATCGAATTGAATGAGAATGACACCCTTCGACCTGAGTGGCGCCGAATCGGATCGGGAGCTGATCGACCGATGGAAGGCGGGAGACTCGCGTGCCGCTTCCCTCCTGGTCGAGCGGCACGCAGATGCTCTCGCGCGGTTCGCCGTCAGCTCGGGAGAGAGTGAGGAGATCGAGGAGCTCGTTCAGGACACATTCGTCAGGGCTTTTGCCTCGCTCGAATCCTTTCGGGGCGAGAGCTCGTTTCGAACCTGGCTTTTTACGATCGAGCGCAGGCTGATGCTGGATCGCCGGCGCTCGAAAAGGCGGCAGAAAGTCACGGTGGAAGTTCAGGCGGGTGATGCAGCGACGGATTACACGGCGCTCGACGCTCTGCTCGCTCAGGAAGCCGAGTCGAGAGTCAGGAAAGCGGTGGACGCCCTGTCGCCGACGCAGCGTGAAGTTTTCACTCTCAGGGTTGAGCAGGGCCTGTCGTACAGGGAGATCGCTGAAGTCGCCGGAACCACTGAAGGCGCGGCGAGAGTTCATTATCACAACGCGATGCGCGTAGTGAAGGAGTTGTCGAGTGACTGAGTGCCCATATCCCGAAATTCGCGACTCACTGCCCGACCTGCTTCACGGCCGGCTCGGCGAAGTCGACACGGCAACGCTGACTGCCCACGTTGAGTCGTGTACGGCGTGTCGGGCGGAGCTTGCACTACTGGGTGAGATTCGTGCGTCTGCTCCCCTCGCACCACGGATGGACCTCGAGCGTATCACAGCCGCGCTTCCGGTGAGATCTGTCGTCTTGCCGCCGCGGAGACCTGTTGTATCCCGCATAAGCTCGCCGGTATGGAAATTCGCTGCGGCGATCGCGATAGCGATCTCAGGTGGCCTGCTGCTTCAGGATCGGGGAGTCGTTGCCGACGCTCCATCGAACACACGCGTCGTGTCTTCTTTGCCGGCGGGAACCGATGGCGGCAGCAGTCTGGTCGAGCCGGCGCCGGTGAGAGAAAACGACGAGTCCCTCTCGCTGGTTGCGGGAGTTCATGAGCTGACAGACGATCAGATAGAAAGCCTGCTCATCGAGCTCGACGGGATAGAGACGATACCTTCGGCGGAGCCGGAGCAGGCAGTCCTCTACCTGGAAGAGTCATGAAGAAGTTGCGCGCGCTCGTCGTGTTGATGCCTGCGATAATGCTTGCCACCGTCACGGGAGAAGCGGTCGCCCAGCGTCCGGACGGCCCCCCCGGTCCGCGGCGTGAAGCGCTGGAGCGACAGCTTAGCGAGCGCACAGCACAGCTGGTTCAGCGCCGGCTCGGGCTGGACGAGGAACAGATGCGGCGGCTCCAGGTGACTAACCGCCAGTTCCAGGAGCAACGAATGGCGCTGTTCGCGAGGGAGCGCGACGCGCGGCAGTCGCTTCGCCGCGAGATGGCCGCCGATGACCAGGCGAATCAGTCGCGCGTGGGCCAGCTCCTCGACCAGACCCTCCTGCTCGAGCGGCAGCGGCTCGACCTGATCCAGGCTGAGCAGCGCGAACTTGCGAAGTTCCTCACGCCGGTCCAGCGTGCGAAGCTGCTTGGAATCCAGACGGAGCTCCGGCGTCGGACTCAGGACATGCGCCGGCGGTAGGCGCGCTCCGCAAAAGCTTGTAACAGGCGCCCGGCGGGTTTAGATAGCGATACCCTTGCCCGGGTGGCGGAATCGGTAGACGCAGGGGACTCAAAATCCCCCGGCCTCACGGCCTTACGAGTTCGAGTCTCGTCCCGGGTATTTACGGCTCGAACGTCAATATCATGCCGTTCCCTGCCAAGTTCCGGCATCCGCGTCGTAGTCCCATTCGCCCGCGCCGTAGGGTGATTCAACAGGCAATGTTTTTTCGTTCACGGCCTTGAGCATGTACGCCACCGAGACGATTCCCGCGGGGGTGGGAGGGGTCGCGGCCGGAGGCGGCTGCCCCGGTGCCGATGGCACATTGGACCCATCGCAGCCCAACGCCATGAATGAGCTTGCCACGATCCACATTGTGAGTCGTTTCACTTGACCTCCGCGTGCGGTTGAAGTTCCTGAAAGTCGAACCCGGAGACACGCGGGCGCCAGCCCCGGACCGGGGACTAACCTTAGTAACGACAAACAGCGAGGATTTGCCTCATCACCCCGGAGCTAGCAGGGCCGGTACCGAGATTTGCCGCCCGCGACGACCCTGAACCTGGACGGAGAATATGCGCGCCATAGTGATCACCGATCCGGGCGAAACCGGGAATCTCGAGATTCAGGTCCGACCCGACCCCGAGCCGGGACCGGGCGAGATCCGCGTCCGGGTTGTGGCCTCTGCTCTCAATCGCGCAGACGTCTCACAACGCCTCGGACGATATCCCGCTCCCGCGGGCTTCCCGCCGGACATACCCGGGTTGGAGTATGCAGGTGAAGTCGACCTCGTCGGTCAGGGCGTGAGTTTATGGAAGCAGGGAGAGCGGGTGATGGGTATCGTCGGCGGCGGCGGACACGCAGAGCTGCTGTGTGTCCACGAGCGCGAGGCGATGCGCGTACCCGACAACCTCACATGGGAGGAAGCCGCCGCGATTCCCGAAGTTTTCCTTACCGCGTACGATGCGATGTTCTCCCGGCTCCACCTGCGGGCCGGTGAGACGCTCCTCATCCACGCAGTCGGAAGCGGCGTCGGGACCGCGGCGGTGCAACTCGCGTCTGTGGGCGGCATCACGACGATCGGCACTTCCCGCACGCCGGAGAAGCTGGAGCGTGCGGCCTCGCTGGGTCTCGGCCACGGAATAGACGCTTCCTCCAGCGGATGGGAAGACCGGACTCTCGCGCTGACAGGCGGATCCGGCGTGCACGCGATTCTCGACCTCGTAGGCGCTAGCTACCTGCAGTCAAATCTCGAGATATTGCGACCCCGCGGCCGGATTGTCCTCGTCGGCGTGACGGCAGGTGCGAGAGCCGAGCTCGACATGAGGATGGTGCTCCGCAAGCGCCTGAAGATTGAGGGAACTGTCCTGCGGGCTCGCGCTCTCGAGGAGAAGATCGCGCTGGCCAGAGAATTCTCGGATACGATGCTTGGCTTCTTCGAATCGCGGAGGCTTAAGGCCGTCGTCGACCGGGTTCTGCCATTTGACAGCGTCGCCGAGGCGCACGAGCAGATGGAGGCCAATATGAACTTCGGCAAGATCGTGCTCCGCTGGTGAATCATCGGGGATATCTTCTTTTGTAACATGCCATTCGATCTCGCCCGTTTCTCCCTTCTCGACATGCTCCAGTGCGGCAAAGGAATTCGCTCAGCCGCCGCGGATACAGCGTCGATCGACGAGGCCGCGTCGGGAATAGTCGGCTATCTCTACAGCGAGCTGCGGAGCGAAAGCGCCGCCGCTCAGCGTCCGGCGCTCGTGCGGTTCTACAAGACCCAGCCGTTCGGCTCACTGGAGCCGCGGCTCAAGGCCTTCGCCTTGTCGAAGATGGGCGCGGGCAAGGCCCAGTCCGACATGAGGTGTCTCACGCTTCTTGCGACCGCCGGGCAGGAGCCCGAATGGTGCGACCCAAGGCTGTCTGTGGATCACCAGGCGATACCTCTGCCGAGCGAGAGTATGGTCGAGAATGCGCCGATGATCGCCCAGCTGATCCGCGAGCTTGGAATGGATATAGCCGACGTGGTTTCGCCAGACCCTGCGCTCATTCCGGAGAGGGCCGGGAGGACGTACAACGTTTTCCATGTTCCCGAGGCCCTCGGGAGCCCCTACATCCCGGTTCAGGCGGAATTCGTCGAGCGGTATGGGATCCGCTCCGTCCTCGGATTCGGAGGTGTGCTGCCGGACGGTGAGCTTTTCGCGGTCGTCATCTTTGCGCGGGGCCCGATTCCGGCAGATTCGGCCTCGAGGTTCCGCAACATCGCGCTCGACGTAAAAGCGGTGATTCACCCGTTCGCCCGACCGGAGGTCACCTACCGGCCCGGCGCCGGTGGCCGCGATGCATCTCCACTAATCAAGGAGACCGGCCCGGACTGAATCGGCCAGGTACGGCGTGCTTCCTGCAAAAGTCTGGGGGCAATCAATCCGACGAGTGAACGATGGGACGCCGATTCAAAATTCTTGCTTGCGCCGCCGCGCTCGTAGTGCCGGCATTTTCGAGTACGGCCGAAGGCCAGTATTTCGGGCGTAACAAGGTCCAGTACGAGCAATTCGATTTCCGGGTGCTCGAGACTCCCCACTTCAGGGTCTATTTCTATCCCGAGAAGGAAGAACCCGCCCGCGACATGGCCCGGATGGCGGAACGCTGGAACACCCGCCTGAGCGCGATCTTTGACCGCCGGCTCACTAAGCGGAAGCCGATTCTGCTCTACGCGAATCACCCTGACTTCCACCAGACGAATGCGGTGATGGCCCAGCTGTCGGAAGGGACCGGAGGCGTCACGGAATCCCTTCGCGACCGGCTGATCATGCCGCTCACCGGCGTCTACGAGGACAACGACCGCATTCTCGGGCACGAGCTCGTGCACGTATTTCAGTACGACCTCGCCAGCGATCCGAGGATGGGGGGCCCGGCAGGCCTGTCCCGGCTGCCGTTGTGGGTGGTCGAAGGAGTAGCGGAGTATCTGGCGCTCGGGAGAGATGATCCGCATACGGCTATGTGGATGCGCGATGCGGTGATCCAGAACAAGCTGCCGACGCTGAAGCAGCTCACCAATGACTCGCGATTCTTCCCCTACCGTTACGGGGAGGCAGTTTGGGCTTACGTCGGGGGTCGCTGGGGTGATCGCGCCGTTGCCGACACGTACAAGGCGGCTGCCCGGTACGGGTTCGAGCAGGGAATCAGGCGGACGCTCCGGCTGTCATCCGACTCTCTCTCGAAAGAATGGCATGCGGCGACCCGCGCCGCGTACTCAGCGAGCATCGCGTCCCGCACAAGGCCTGATCAGGTTGGAGAGCCGCTGCTTCCAGTAAAGGATGCGGGAGAATCGAGTATCTCGCCGGTAATAAGTCCCGACGGGCGCTACGTCGCATTCTTCGCCGCGCGTGACCTCTTCGGCTACGACCTTTACCTGGCAGACGCTGCGACTGGCCGGTCGATCAAGCGGCTCGCCAACGTGAGCACCTCGGGAGAATTCGACGCGCTCAGCTTCATCAGTTCGGCAGGCACATGGTCTCCCGACGGCCGCAAGTTCGCCTTCATCGTCTACGCCGAAGGCGATCAGGAGATTGCGATTCTCGATGTCGAGAGCCGGGACGTAGAACGGCGAATCGCGGTACCCGGGGTTGGAGCGATCCAGCATCCCGCGTGGTCGCCTGACGGAAACCGCATCGCGTTCTCGGGGCACGTCGGCGGTGTCAGCGACCTCTACGTCTATGACCTCAACCAGCGCACCGCGACGAGACTCACTGACGACCGGTTCGCCGACATAGAGCCGTCGTGGTCGCCTGACGGAAGGTCTCTGGTGTTCTCGACCGACCGCACACCCGAGACGAGCTTCGACCGGCTTGTGTTCGGCTCGATGCGGCTCTCGCTCATCGATGTTGCGACTTCAGCGATCCGCCCGCTCGACGCATTCACGAGAGGCAAACACATCAACCCGCAGTTCTCCGGCGATGGCGCCGACGTCTACTTCGTCTCCGACCAGAGCGGCGTCAGCGATATCTACCGGCTCACTCTCGCAACCGGCGCAATAAGCCAGGTCACCAACGTCGCCACCGGCATAAGCGGGATCACTCATCTTGCGCCGGCA
Source organism: Gemmatimonadales bacterium (assembly GCA_038208015.1). Classification (GTDB taxonomy): domain Bacteria; phylum Gemmatimonadota; class Gemmatimonadetes; order Gemmatimonadales; family Gemmatimonadaceae; genus UBA4720. The sequence goes on along the minus strand of JBBQZF010000028.1, from coordinate 4,912 downwards.
TTCTCGATCTCGGCCACGAGCGGCCGGCTCGTTTTCTCCGTGTTCGAGAAGCAGGGGTTCGGCATTTACAGTCTTCCCACTGACCGCGGCCGCGGAACTCCTGTTGAGCGCGCAACGTCGGGCGCGGCAGGAATGCTGCCGCCGGCCGACGCCTTTGCGAGCTCTGTTGTCGCGCAGTACCTGGCCGACGCCTCGAGCGGGCTTCCGGCCGACGGCAACTTCAACGTGTCGCCATACAGTGCTTCACTCGGCCTCGCCGCTATCGGCCAGCCGACGGTAGGTGTAGCGGCAAGCACATCAGGAACGATGGTCGGTGGAGGCACGTCGCTCTACTTCACCGACATGCTCGGCAACCGCAACCTTGCTCTTGGCATCCAGGCCAACGGCACGTTCAAGGATATCGGCGGCGAGGTTCAGTACTTCAATCTTGGGCGCCGTCTCATCTGGGGAGCCGGGCTCGCGCGGATACCGTATGTGAGCGGATTCGCGCGGGTGCAACCGGTGACTGTGGGCGGCGGCGGTGGGCAAGCTGTCGACGGACAGCTCATCGAACAGTTCATACAGCGCATGTATGTCGATCAAGCGTCGCTGCTGAGCCAGTATCCGTTCTCGACGATCAGGCGGGCCGAGCTGAACATGAGTGTGACCCGGCTGTCGTTCAACACTCAGGTCGAGCAGATCGTTGTCGCGAACAACCAGGTAGTCGACAGGAACAAGTTCGACACGACATCCGCGCCGTCCGTGAACTACGCTCAGGCAGCTGCGGCATTCGTCGGCGACAACTCGTTCTTCGGGTTCACTGCGCCAATCACCGGCTGGCGATACAGGTTCGAGGTTGCGCCTACCTTCGGAGCACTCCAGTTCCAGAGCGCGCTCGCCGACATGCGACGCTATTTCTTCGCGAGGCCCTTCACGTTCGCGGTTCGCGGGCTTCACTTCGGCCGGTACGGAAAGGATGCCGAGAGTCGCAGCGTCTCACCCATCTTCGCAGGAGACCCGACGATAGTTCGCGGCTACTCGGCCGACACTTTCAGTCCTGACGAATGCACCGTCAACCCGGCCGACCCGCGATCCTGCCCGGAGTTCGACAGGCTGGTCGGAAGCCGTCTCGTTGCCGCCGGCCTCGAGCTTCGGATTCCTCTGTTCGGCTCCGACAAGCTTGGATTGATAAGGTCGCCGCTGTTTCCCATCGACATCGCACCGTTCATCGACGGCGCTCTCGCGTGGTCTCGCGGAGATTCCCCGTCGATACAGTTTTCGCGCGAGTCGTCGGAGCGGATTCCGGTGTTCAGCGCGGGAGTCAGCGCGCGCGCAAACCTGTTCGGCTATGCGGTATTCGAGGTCTATTACGCGAAACCATTTCAGCGACCGGACAGGGACTGGATACTTGGGTTCCAGCTGGTGCCGGGGTGGTAGGCTCCACCTGGAGATTGAAATTCAGGCGAGTCCTGAGTTTCCAGTCTGTCAGTGGTTCAGTCAGCAGTTTCAAGCTCACCCATCAGCCGGTTCGTACCCGGAGACTGATAACCGTGAACTGAGGGCTGGAAACCCATAACTCGGTGGACTTCCGCATCCAGATCTTCGGGATCAGCCCAGCTTGAGACTCCGGTAACCCGCTGGCGGCAATGTGTGCTCTATTGTATCCTTGGGCACTGGCCGCCAATGGATCTCCGAATTTGACCGAGCTGCTCGAGAAACTGAAGGCTGCCCTCAGCGATCGATATGATGTCGAGCGAGAGCTGGGACAGGGCGGAATGGCAACCGTTTTCCTGGCTCGCGACGTACGTCACGAGCGGAAAGTTGCTGTCAAGGTTCTCCATGAGGACCTTGGCGCCGCGCTCGGGGCCGAGCGTTTCCGTCGCGAGATCCAGATTGCGACGAGCCTGACGCATCCCCACATCCTCACGCTTTACGATTCCGGCGAAGCCGCTGATTCGCTGTTCTATGTGATGCCCTTCATCGAGGGGGAGTCGCTCAGGCAGCGAATCGACCGCGAGAAGATGCTGCCGATCGACCAGGCCCTCAAGATCACGCAGGAAATTGCGAGCGCCCTCGACTACGCGCATCGCAAGGGTGTGGTTCACCGCGACATAAAGCCCGAGAACATTCTTCTCGAGGACGGTCACGCGATCGTCGCTGACTTCGGTATCGCGCGCGCGGTGAGCACGATGAACGACGGAGGCGGCGCGCTCACGAAAACCGGCATGTCGCTCGGCACTCCGACCTACATGAGTCCCGAGCAGTCCTTCGCCGAAAAGGACATCGATGGGCGCAGCGACATGTACAGTCTCGCCTGCGTCCTTTACGAGATGCTCACCGGGCAGCCTCCGTTCACCGGGTCGAACGCGCAGGCGGTGATGGCGAAGCATTCGATGGCCGAGGTGCCGTCGATGCAGATCGTGCGCGCGACGATCCCTGATGAGGTGGAGGACGTCGTGCAGCGGGCACTCGCGAAGTCGCCGGCCGATCGATTCGCCACCGTGAAGGAGTTCGCCGACGAGTTGCAGGAGTGCGTCATAGATTATCACACGACAACGCGTCGGGCGGTGACTGACAGGCGCACGGCTGCGCGCGTTCCTGCGGGGCGAAGGTCCGCCGACCAGCCGAAAGCGGCCTGGTGGCGCAGGCCGGCGGTCCTCGGGGCAGTCGCCGCTCTCGTGATCATCGTCGCCGGCTCAACATGGTGGATGGTAGGCCGCGGCGCGACGGCGAACGCGAGCATTGCAGCGGGCGGACTCAGCCCGACAAGGGTTGCAGTTCTCTATTTCGAGGATGCGTCGGCCGGCGGGCAGCTGGGGTATGTGGCGGACGGAATCACGGAGAGCCTGATCGAGAAGCTCGCGCAGGTTGAAGCGCTCGACGTAGTCTCGAGCGGCGGTGTTGTGAAGTTCCGCGGCGGGAACGTGACGATGGATAGCATCGCGCGCGAGTTAAGCGCGGGGACGATTGTTCGCGGTACGGTGGCCGAGGAGGGCGATCTCATTCACGTTTCAGTGCGTCTCGTTGACGGAAATACCGGAACTGACATCGAGCGCAAGACATTCCAGCAGCCGAAGGGAGACGTCCTGGCTATTCAGGACAGTGTTGCCACCGAAGTCGCCCGGTTTCTCCGTCCGATAGTCGGCCAGGAGCTCAGGCTTCGGCAAACCCGTCTCGGCACGTCAAACGTCAGCGCATGGACGCTCGTCCAGAGGGCGGAGAAGCTCAGAAAGGATGCGGAAGCCCAGGCTGCCGCAGGGAATGAGGCGTCGAGCCGGACCAGTCTGGCGACTGCGGACACACTCCTCGCTCAGGCCGAGCCGCTGGACGGCAACTGGCTCGAACCAATCACGAAGCAGGCAGCTGTCGCGCTGACGCGGGTCCGCCTTGCTCCGGATGCAATAAGAGCGGCGCCGTCGATCGAGAAGGGCCTTGCTGACGCGAGGCGCGTTCTTTCGCGCGATCCGCGCAATGCTGACGCGCTCGAGCTCGTGGGGATTCTCCTCCGGCACAAGTGGGCGTTTTCGCTCGCCACGAGCCCGCGTGAAGCAACGGGCCTTCTCGATTCAGCGCAATCCAGCCTGGAGAGAGCCGTAGCGATCGCTCCGGCGAAGGCACAGGCGTGGAACGTCCTGAGCGAGGTGCTTCAGCAGAAGGACAAGTTCTACGAATCGAAGATCGCCGCGACGAGGGCTTACGAGGCGGACGCATTCCTTTCGGGGACGGAAGGGATTCTCTGGCGCCTGTTCGCCATATCCTACGACCTCAACGAGCTGCCGGATGCAGCGAAGTTCTGCAATGATGGAGCGCGCCGTTTTCCGCAGCATCCGGCGTTTGCGCGCTGCAAGCTGCTGATGTTCACGACCCGTGCGGTCGACCCCAACGTTGCCGCGGCGAGGCGGGAAGAGGCGAAACTCGAGGAGCTCTCGGCACCGGAGATCCACCAGATTCAGGCGAAAATGGTGGTCGCCGCAACCGTCGGGCGCGCTGGAAACCCCGACAGTGCCCGCAAGCTTCTTCTTGCTGCGCGGCCGGATTCGCGGACGGACCCTCAGGGGCAGCTGGCAGGGTTCGAGGCGTTTCTCTGGACGCTGCTTGGCACTCCACAGGACACCTCGGAGGCCATCGCCGTGCTGACGAGGTACGTCTCGGCCAATCCTCAGCATCGCCATGGTTATGCGGAAAGCAAGTCATGGTGGTGGCAGGGGCTGAAAAATGACCCTAGATTTATCCGGCTAGTGGGCAGCGCAGCGAATTAACGAAGGCCGCGGGCCCACCCAACTGAAAGGGGAGCATGAAATGAGAACAATCCGATCTGCCGCACTAGGCTTTGCCGGTCTTGTTGCGTTGGCGTGTGCCGATACATCGTCCAGCGTGCCGACGGATCCGGAGCTCGACGTTCGTTTTGCCAAGCCGGTTGCCGCCGCTTGCGACGCAGGCGTGAGTCGCACTGTTGAGAGCGAAGTGAAGGCCATGCTTTCAGGGACTAACCTGACGACTGCGCAGACCAACTGGAACGCGGTGAAGTCCGCGTGCTCCAGCGGGAATGCGGACGCAGCCAACAGCGAGCTCATGACTTACGTCAGTCACCTTCGCGCACAGTATCCGGCAAACGTTGCCCAGCCGAAGAAGGGGACGAAGGAAGCGAATTTTCTTTCGCACCTTAACACAGTCTTCTTTTATGTCGGGTACGCTGCACCGGGTCTGCCAGCCGGCTCGCTGGAAAACGGGATTCTCGCGGTGATTCCGGCCATCGGTGGAATCCGGGAGTATCAGCGGGAGCACCTCGGCGCATTTCTCCTCCCCGCGCAGAGTTCCACCGGAGACCAGCGCGGACATTTATTCGCAATGTTCGCTGGCGGACCTGGTTGCCTGTCGGTTGATAACCTGACGCAGGTCGCCAACTGCGTGGAGGTGAAAAGCTTTCCCGATG
>JBBQZF010000027.1:0-21108 GCA_038208015.1 Gemmatimonadales bacterium | reverse complement strand
CGTGACTTCCACCAGCCCTGACCGGCGCAGATAGCCCAGGTGCCGCGACACAGCGGGCTGGGGAAGACCGAGAAGCTCGACGATGTCGCACACGCAGAGCTCGCCTGCTGCGAGAATGCTGAGAATCCGGATTCGAGTCGGGTCGGCGAAACCCTTGAAAAGGTCATCGAGCTCGACGACCGTAACCGGCGCTGATCTCCCGCCTATCCCGGGTACCGCTGTAGCAATCTGTTTCATATTCGTTAAGGCGAATATGTTGAATGACCCGGAATTCCGCCACCCTTCCTGACGTATCAACCATTCAAGCCCAGATTCCCCAGCATGGAAGACAGGGGAAGACAGCGTCAGGCGGCGATCTTCGCCCGCGGTCTCGGCGGCAAGCGGCCCGCAGTGCCGGTCGAGCCAGCCCGATTGCTCGAGCGCGCGAAAGAGGTGATGTCAGCCGAGGCGTTCGCGTACTTCGCCGGCGGCGCGGGAAGTGAAGGCACGGTTGACGCTAATCGCCGCGCACTCGATGGGTGGAGGATCGTCCCGCGAATACTCCGCGATATCTCGGATCGGGATCTTTCAGTAACCCTGTTCGGGCGCAGGCTCCCGGCGCCGGTGCTGCTAGCGCCGGTCGGCGTGCTGGAGCTTGCTCACAGCAAGGCCGACCTCGCCGTCGCACGAGCTGCCGCCGCTGAAGGAGTTCCATTCATCTTCTCCAGCCAGGCGTCGGTACCGATGGAGGAGTGTGCCGCCGCGATGGGTAAGAGCCCACGCTGGTTCCAGCTCTACTGGAACCGGAGCGACGACCTCGTGCGCAGTTTCGTCGCGCGTGCGGAGTCGTGCGGGTGTGAGGCCATTGTCGTGACAGTTGACACGATGTACCTGGGCTGGCGAACCCGCGACCTCGACCTTGCGTATCTACCTTTCCTTCGCGGACTCGGGATCGCGCAATACACGAGCGACCCTGTGTTCCGCGCCTCGCTTTCAGAGCCGCTCGACCAGCCGCCCGCAGCCCGGCCGGCGCTGACCCTCAGCACCCTTGGCGCAGCTGCCAGGATGATCCGCAGCTATCCTGGCAGCATGCGCGACAAACTGATCTCTGGCGCGCCTCGCGCCGCGGTGCAGCGGTTTTTTGCGACGTTTTCGCGCCCCTCCCTCACATGGGAGAACCTCTCGTTACTGCGGGACCTCACGAACCTGCCGATTCTCGTAAAGGGAATTCAGCACCCTGACGATGCGCGCGAAGCTGTGACCCGGGGACTCGACGGCATCATCGTATCGAATCACGGAGGGCGGCAGGTCGACGGGGCAATCGGCTCACTCGACGCGCTTCCCGGCGTTGTCGATGCTGTCGGCGGCAGAATGCCCATTCTCTTCGACAGCGGTATCCGCGGCGGCGCAGACATCTTCAAGGCCCTCGCACTCGGCGCAACGGCGGTGTGCATCGGACGACCTTATGCGTACGGCCTTGCAATCGCCGGAGAAGAGGGAGTCAGCGAGGTGATCCGTAACATGCTCGGCGAGCTTGATCTCACTCTTGCCCTTTCCGGCCATTCGAGAATCGACCAGCTCACTCCGGAGTGTCTCGAGAGAGAGTCAAGCTGAATCAGGTCTCGCGAAGACTCCGCGACTCGATCGATAACGCCCTTACCACCGTGTCTATCTCGGCCGGCGTCGAATAAACGTTGGGTGATACGCGGATGCCCCTGATTCGCGGGTCGCTCCTGATCCCCGTCATCGCCTGGACCAGAATGCTCCGTTTCTTCCGCAGTGCCTGCTGAAGCTTCGCCGAGTCCACTCCGTCGATTTCGAACGTGGTGAGGCCAAACGTCATCTCCGGCGACGATGCGTAAAACCTTACGCCGGAAAGGCTGTTCGAAAGCGACTCACGCAGGACCGAAGCCAGGTAGCGAAGTCGCGAGGCCTTCCTCTCCGCTCCGATCTCCGCGTGCACCGCGAGCGCAGGCAGCGATGCGACGTTTATGTACTCCGGCGCCGTCCCTATCCATTCGAAACGGGACATTCCCTTCTCCGCCGCCGGCGCCGGTATGAGAGGCCAGACCGATTGCGCGAGCTCGGACTTCATCCACAGCACACCGAGCCCGACTGGTCCGCCCAGCCACTTGTGAACGCTCGCGCCATAAAAATCGCATCCGAGAGACAGCACCGGATCGTCAAGCACCCCCAGCGACTGCGCACCGTCGACAACAACCTTCGCCCCGACAGCATGTGCTCTCGTCGTAATACGATGAACCGGCAGGAGCTGTCCCGTGAGGTTGCTGGGATGAGTCAACAGCACCAGTCGCGTGCGCTCGCCGATGGCGGTGGCATACATCGTCTCGATCGACTCGAGCGATGCCGGAATCGCCGGCTCGATAACCCGGAGCACGACGCGATCCCGCAAACGCCTCTGCTCGAGAGCATCGATCATTGCGTAATAGTCGTGCACCGAGCAGACGATTTCGTCGCCCGGCTCCAGAGGAAAGCCGAGCAGCACTGTGTCGAGCGCTTCCGTTGCATTCCGGAGCAACGCAATCTCGCCAGACGGCACCTTCATCGCCGAAGCAAGCGCAGCTCGCAGCCTCGTGGTGCTGACACCTTCCCACATACCGGGCAGCCGCTCAGCCGGGAGTGCCTCGAGCAAACGAGCGCTTCGCGTGAGCTCCTCGACGGCCGACGCCGGAGCCGGGTTGGTCCAGCCGTGGTCGAAATTCAGGACCTCTTTGTCGAGTGAATAAAGGCCTCGAACGCGCGCCCAGTACGTCTCGTCGCGAGCAACTGCATCATCGGATCGCGGGTCGCTCAGCGACAATGACCCGTTTGATGCCAGCCATTGTTCGAGTGAATCAGCGTCACTTACGGAAAATGGAACCGCGAGCGCGCCTGTCACGGCCGCGGCGAGCCTTGCGGATGTCCCCAGAAACCGCCTGCGATTTGCAGTGCTCATCCTATTTCTCTCCAATTATCCGCACGAGGTCGCTCGATGCGGATGGTCCGCGCCGCACCGCGAATATGGCAGTTGTATCGAAGCGGATCCACGTTGCGTTCTGCCTCCGGGTCAGCATCGACGGCTCGGGATGAAGAAAAAGACCGCTGACATCGATAGTGTCGATTGCGATAACAGCTGAAAGGTCACCCACATCTCTTACCCGCGGACCTCGCCGGGCCACTGGCTCCTCGTGATTCAGCGCGATATCCGCGCGCACCAGATGACCGCCGGGAAGCACGAGGCTTCCGCCGCGCACCAGAACATCGACTGCCGAGCGGGAGTTGGTCGGCACGCCCTCATAAGCCGCCGGGTCGGTATTGCGCCATGAACCTGTCGCCATCGCATCGAGTGCCGAGAGTATCGCGACGACGTTTAGCGCCCGGAGCTTCTGCTTCTCCGGATCGTCAGGCATCGCGCCGCTCTCTATCAGCACCGTGCTCGTTCCCCACTGCTGCATGAGGTCACCGAAGGCGCGGGGCTCGAATGTATCGCTGTATCTCGCAAGACGACCAGGGATCTCTTTCTGAAGCACTGACGCTATGACGGCGGCGACGAGCCGGGCCGTGCTTCGCGTAGGCCCATAACTGCGTTGTTCATCGGCGGCCGGGGCGAGCAGCGCGATCGCAACCTGATTGCCATTGTTGCCCGCGGTTATCCGCGCGTTCTGGTCGTGGAGGTTGAATCCGAACTGCGGGCGTAACGAGTCCCTGACCGCCTTGAGCGTCCGTGCCTCCGGCGTAACGAGATTCCGCGCATCGCGATTCACGTCGATTCCAATCGCATTTTCCCGCTGAAAGAGCTCCGCACCGTCGGGGTTGAGCATGGGGATCATCACGATCCTCAGCTGCGATGCGAGCCGCTCCCTCAGCTGCCCCTCGGCGGGCGCCTGGCTTGCGAACCACGCGATGAGATCCGCCAGGGACATCGTCGCGGTTGACTCGTCACCGTGCATCTGAGACCAGAGCAGAACGGTTACGGGCCCGCTGCCGAACTCAACCGACTGGATCGGCCTGTCGTGAACAGAGCGGCCGACTTCCCTGACGATGAGCGAGGAGGATCCGAGCGAAGGCTCGAGCGCCGACCAGAGCTCCGCATGAGTGAAGCGGCGTGATCCGATGGCAGTCACACGATGCCGCTCAGCCACCGCATGACCTTCAGCAGAGCAGCAACGCGGCTCGGCGAATCCTGACCTCACCCCCGTGGCTGCGGGTGCGCAGGCGACGGCGGCGAGCAGGACGAGGATCGTTTTATTGAGTCGCATCACGTCTGTGCGGAGGGAGAGAGAGGGGAGCCGCATTTACGGCAGAAGGATCCATCGGCGAGATGACCGCGGGTGCCACAGGATGGGCACGATTGCGGATTCAACGCACTGTCGCGTGAGACCTGAACGAGCTCTGACGTCACGATGCCGGTAGGCACAGCGATGATGCCGTATCCGATTATCATCACGAGACTCGCCAGTGCTTTGCCGAGCGGAGTTTCCGGAGCCACGTCGCCGTATCCGACAGTTGTCAGCGTCACGATCGCCCAGTACATGCCGACGGGAATGCTCGTGAAGCCATGCGCCTCGCCCTCGACCACATACATCACTGCCCCTATCAGCACGACGAGCGTGAGCACAGTGGCGAGAAACATCGAGATCTTGTGGCGGCTGGCACGCAATGCCTGGCCGAGCATCGCGCCTTCAGTGAGATACTTGCCAAGCTTGAGAACGCGAAAGATGCGGAGGAGTCGCAGCACCCGAACGATCATCAGGTACCGGCCGGTCGGAAGCACCAGGCTTATGTACGACGGCAGAAGGGCAAGCAGGTCTACAATCCCATAGAAGCTCAGCGCATATCTGAGCGGCCGTTTCACAGCGAGAAGCCGGATGATGTACTCCACCGTGAAAACCGCCGTGAATCCCCACTCTGCCCTCCTCAGCATTGTGCCGTACTTTGCCGCCGTGCCGGGAGAGCTGTCGAGCATCACGGTCGCGACACTCGCCATGATTACGACGATCAGCGCGATGTCGAAGAAGCGGCCTTCGGGTGTGTCCGCCTCGAAAACGATCTCGTGAAGTCGCGCCCGCCACGGTATAGGCGAGGCATACTCCGGGTCGGGACCCGGATTGTCGGCGGGGGCGGGGGCGCGGATATCGTTTCGTTTCATCGGGCGGCTACAGAGTCTGCGCCGCCCGGAGGGATATCGTCAAGCTTGGGATTTCGGGGACCCTTCGTCCTGCTTCGTGCGCTGCACCGTCCCGTCGGGATGTTCAGGCGGACTGTAAAGCGTATACAGCCGCAGCGGCTCGTCTGCCGATGTGTTCGTCACGTTGTGCTCGATGCCCGACGGAATGACGAAAGCGCTTCCATCCGAGATCGGCTGCACCCTCCCATCCATCAGCACCTCACCGGTCCCGGACTCGATACGAATGAACTGGTCGTGACCTTCGTGTTTCTCGCGGCCGATTTCGTCACCGGGCTGGATCGTCATCAGAACCAGTTGCGTGTGCTCACCCGTGAACAGGACGCGCCTGTAGTCATCGTTGGTGAGTGTGTCTTCCTCGATGTTCGTCAGATAACCTTTCATCAGTTCTCCAGAAAATTGTGACTGCCCGACTAGAGGCATTTTCCAAGCCCGCTTAGTCGTGACCCGCAGCAGCAGCCGCCGGCAGCAGGAGCCCGTCGAGGAAGAAGGCTGCCAGCTCCGCGCGCCCTCCCAGTTTCGATTTCTGATAAATCGAAACGGCATGCTGCCGAACCGTCCGCTCGCTCCTCGAAGTCGTGTAAGCGATTTCCTTGTGACTACGCCCTTTCAGAAGGAGCAACGCGATCTCGCTTTCAACCGGGGTCAGTCCCCACGCCGTGAACCGCTCATCGATTGCCTGTCCGAGGCCCGCGAGCGCCACCTCCGCACTCGACCTCCAGGCGTCACGCTCTGCCGCCTGCTCGTCGAGGAGCTGCCGCGTCACTCTTAGCTCGTATCTGGCCCCCCACCAGCCGCGCCAGAGATACACGAAACCGACCATGGCAGCGACAATCAGCATCACTTCGTAGATAACGTGTGGCGACCAGAGGGTTTCAGGCGAGTCGAGATAGAGATCCACGGCGCCGCCGATCATCGCGGCGAGGAGAACGCCACCGAGTACCAGCCGCAATGTCCTGTCGGACCCGCCCGCGCGATCTTCCATTGAGTGCCTTCCGCCTCTGAGTCAGCCGCCCCGTTCAGGGGCTAACGCGGGCTGTCCGGCAAATGCCGGATGCCAGACGGGCAAATGCCCGATACATCCGCGATGCGGACCTTCGCAGCTTGCACTCGCAACCTCGACAAGGAGTCGCAATGCTGCCCGATCCACTTCATCCCGCCGTCGTCCATTTTCCGATAGTACTCGCGTTCCTTCTTCCAATCTCCGCTGCTGTGGCAATCTGGACAATCCGCCGTGGCTCGCGAGCAACCCGCGCCTGGCTCGCTCCGCTTGCCCTGGCCGCCGCGCTCACCTTGAGTTCCTGGGTTTCAACCGAGACAGGGGAGACGGACGAAGACAAGGTTGAGCGAGTCGTCGGGGATCAGCCTCTCGAAACACACGAAGAAGCAGCTGAGTCGTTTCTCCTGGGATCCGGAGTCGTCCTGCTGGTGGCTGCCGCCGGCATGCTTCCCGGAATTGCCGGCAGGATCGCCCGCGTAACCACGACAGTCGGCGCCGCAGGCCTCATCGCAGGGGCGGCCTACGTCGGTCATACGGGCGGCGAGCTCGTTTACAAGCATGGAGCAGCGACTGCGCATACAGTCAGCCCGCCGTCCGCGGGGCTGATAATGCCGAGCGGACAGCGGGAGCGACCTGCATTCCAAAAAGCTCAATCGACTTCATCACTACTGGGTGCGGGAGCGTCCCGACGGTGAACTGAATGAGAAACCGGGTCATCCCGAACAGCTCGTGCTCGTAGAGGATCTTGTCGATCACCTCCTGCGAGCTGCCGAGCACCATCGACCCGCGGGGGGATCGCTCGGCGTCGAACTGGTGACGCGTCGGCGGGGGCCATCCGCGCTCGCGCCCGATCCGTCCCATGGTGATCGCGTACGCCGGGAAAGCAACGTCGGCGGCCTCCTGCGACGACTCGGCGATAAGGCCATGTGAGTTGATGCTCAGCTCCAGCTTCGACGGATCATGTCCGGCGCGCCGTGCGCTCTCCCGGTAGAGCTCAGCGAACTGCACGAATCTCTCGGGCGCTCCGCCGATTATCGCGATCGCGAGCGGAAGCCCGAGTGTTCCTGCACGGATCACCGACTGCGGCGTTCCACCTACAGCAATCCAGACAGGCAGCGGATCCTGAATCGGTCGCGGGTAAACTCCAAGGTCGTCGAGCGACTGGGTGTGCTTCCCCATCCACGTGACGCGCTCGCTCGACCTTATCGCGAGAAGCATTGCCAGTTTCTCGGCGAAAAGCTCGTCATAGTCGTCGAGACTGTATCCGAAGAGCGGGTATGACTCGATGAACGATCCGCGGCCTGCCATGATTTCAGCGCGACCGCCTGAGAGGAGGTCGAGCGTGGCAAAATCCTGGAAGACCCGCACCGGATCGTCGGAACTGAGCACCGTGACGGCGCTCGTGAGCCGGATATTTTTTGTGCGCGCTGCTGCCGCCGCGAGCACTACCGCTGGCGATGATACGGAGAAGTCAGTGCGATGGTGCTCACCCACTCCGAAAACGTCGAGGCCGACCTGATCCGCAAGCTCGATCTCCTCCAGGAGATCGCTCAGGCGTCGTTCAGCGCTTACGGTCTGACCGGTTGCTGGATCAGGGGTCGTTTCAGCGAATGTGTAGATTCCGAGCTGCATCGAGTGCCTTGTACCTCGAGAGAATTTCGATCGTCCGGTCGAGCGGGAGCGCCTCAGCGGTTGCGCGATGTCCCTTCACCGTCGTCGCCTTCAGCAGAGAGTTGTAGATCGCTTCCTCTGTCGCCTCGATCACCGCCTGGAAGAGCGGCGACATGCCTTCGCTGCCGAGCTCCTGACTCGACCGGACCGGCGGCGTCCTGCGTCTCCGCACGGATTCGGCGGTCGAGAACGCGATGACGTAATCGCCCGAGCCGTTCGACATGTTGCTGCCGGTTCTCCCAAGGCCGACAATCGCCCTCGATGCAAGCCGCTCGAGATTGCGGCTGTCAAGCGGGGCATCGGTAGCGACGATGATCATTATGCTGCCGTCGCCGTTGTCGTCGCGCGCCGCTCCACCTTCCACCGCATCGCGGAAAGAGTAGCGCCCCAGCTCCCGGCCGACCGGAGCCCCATTCATCGACAGCACGCCGCCGAAGTTGCTCTGCACCAAAACGCCGACGCTGTACCCGCCCAGGCTCGCCGGAAGAACGCGCGAGCTCGTTCCGATTCCACCCTTCCATCCGAACGCCATCGTCCCCGCTCCCGCGCCCACCGATCCCTCGGCGACATCTCCCGCGGTAGCGCTGTCGAGCGCGCGAACGACGTGCGACGCGTTTATCGCTGGATTACGGATGTCGTTGAGGGAGCCGTCGTTAGTTTCGCCGACAACCGGATTCACCGACCTGACATCCTGCATTCCAGGTTTCGCAATCAGCCACTGCGCCAGCGCGTCGGCAGCGCGCCAGACGCAGAGCGTGCAGGTAAGAACAATGGGAGTCTCGAGCTCGCCGAGCTCCCGCACCTGGCTGATTCCGGTGAGCTTGCCGTATCCGTTGCCGACAAATAGGGCAGCCGGCACTCGCTCGTCGAATACGTTGCCGCCGTGGGGAATCACCGCGGTGACGCCTGTGTGAACCGAGTCGCCGGAGTGAAGCGTCACCTGCCCCACCTTTACACCTGCTACGTCGGTGATCGCATTCCGGGCGCCGGGCTGGAATATCCCGACCGTCAGTCCGATATCACGAGCGCGCGGGCGGGATTCCTGGGCCATCAGGTCAGATGACTCGCCGCCAATCAGGCAGATGACGGCGAGAGATAAAAAAACTCTTTTGCGAGTCACCGCGAGTTTGCTGTGCGCAAGACTCAGGTTCGCGCGACCGCGTCCTTCACGCCGTAGAAGGCCTTCGCGAGACGACCGATCGACCGGTTGTAGTAAAGGATCACCAGTACGCCCGCGATCGCGACGATAATCAGCGGGGCGTTGACTCCGCCACCGACTCCCGCCCATGTCAGGCCGATCGCCAGGCCAAGCGCGCTCGCCAGGTGGCCGACCGCCGTGTACGCATTTGCCGGAACGAGCTCCATCGGCTCGTTGTAGCTCTTTCTCGCAACACTCGCCGCCTTGATGAACAGCGGAACCCCCGCGAGACCAAGAAGCGCGAACGTCGGCAGGTATCCGATCACGACGAAAAGCACGAGGGCGAGCGTCGCACCACCCGCAATCAACGGATAAACACGGCTCGCCTGCTCATTTCCCAACCGCACGACGGCGGTGCGCTTGGCGACCTCGTCGTCGCTCGCCGAGTCCTGGAATCCGTTAATGAAAAGAACGAGCGAGACGAGAACTGACACCGGGATCGAAGCCCACAGCGCCATCTGCGGCACGAAGCCCGCCTGCACGTACGCGCTTCCGCAGACGATTCCAATGCCGAATGCGACCGCAACGGCGACCTCACCGAGCCCGCGATTGGCGAGCTTGAACGGGGCGCCGGTGTAGACAAAACCGATGATGAGACCGGCCAGCCCGAAAAGGAGAACCCACGGACGGCCAGCGAGCGCGAAGTAAATGCCGATCGCAGTGCTCAGGACCCCGAACACGAGCATGGCAACGAGCAGCTCGCCGCGCGTGGCAAGGCCGCGCTGCATAACACGTGATCCACCTGTAAAACCAAGCACCGGTGTCCGGTTCTTGTCGTCAGCGCCTGAAACCTGGTCGTCGAGATCGTTCTTGATGTTCGTGCATGCCTGCAGAGAAACGGCGGCGATCAGAGTCAGGAATGCCCAGCCCCAGTGAACGCTTCCGGTAACGGCGAATGCGGCGGCTATTCCCACGGCGACAGACGCGGCGCTTGCCGTCAGCGACGCCCAGCGAATCGTCTCCTTCCACACGCCGAGCTTTCTCCTGAGCAGGCTCGAATCCATCTCAGCATCGGCATACTGGTCACCGAAATCGAGAATCGAAGGCGGCCGCCCTGCGACTATCTCGCCGAACACCCTGTGCTTCATGAAGCGCGGGGTAACCCTGACGAACGCAAGGATGTCGATCTGGCCGATCGACTCGAGATACTGAACGATCGACGAAGTGCGCATTGTCGCCTGCTTCGCCCGATCACGCTCCCACGCATCACGCACGACTTCGGCGCGGCCGGTCACTTCCATCTCCCAGCTGGTATGCTCGTCACCGGTCGGCGACTCGTGAAGCAGCAGCGCAACCTCCGGCCTTGTCGTCATCTCGCGCACCTTCGGGTCGTTCTTCATCGAGGCGAGGTAGATGAGCGGGCGCGCATCCTCATCGTCGGAAATCCAGGCGCCGGGATGCATCATTCTCACGCGCACTTCTTCGCCGGCATGAGTGCCTACGGCGACCTTTGTCGCATTCATCAGCGCGTCCTTGATGCGGGCGCGGGACTCTTCAATGGTTGTCGGTGCGGGAGCGGCTGGGGCTGTCATCTGTTCAGCTCGTGTAGTTACGGGTGAGTACCGATGGAAAAATGGCGTCATCCGGGGGCTGGAACCAGTCGTCAACCGGATCCGGTTGGCCGCGAATGCACTAACGCTGGCCCGCGAGCGGTAGTGTAGTCCGGTCCGCTGCCACCCTGGCGCGCGGTCCATCGATAGTTCGCCAGAGGTTGTACACGAAAGTGTACGCCCCGCCGGCAGCGAGCATGCCGCCAGTCGCAAGGATCACGGTGCCGGATTCGAACCCGTTAGGACGCACGAAAAAGCCAGTCACCATGATGGCGAGCCCGGCGTTTGAAACCCACCACTGGGCGCCGGCTGCGCGCCGGCTATGGAGCGGGAAACCTGCGAATCGCGGAATTACGTGATATGCGACGCC
Organism: Gemmatimonadales bacterium; assembly: GCA_038208015.1. Classification (GTDB taxonomy): domain Bacteria; phylum Gemmatimonadota; class Gemmatimonadetes; order Gemmatimonadales; family Gemmatimonadaceae; genus UBA4720. Next base: position 10,155 of record JBBQZF010000027.1, on the reverse strand, counting down.
GAATATCATCATCGTTACGAAGCCGAGCAGCACCATGTGCATGTGAGCCGGCCTGTACACGGTCCAGACAGGATGCGCGGCCATCGCGACGCCGAGCGTGACCCCGAGTGCCAGCCATGTGAGGCTCGCCTTGACGAATGCCTTGACGAACCATTCCATCAGCGGCTCCCGGGCCTCGGGGTAATTGTCGCGAGGAGGAGGAGCTCGCCTGAATTGGCTCGCATCGAGTGAAGCTCATCCGGCTGGTATGTCACTGCTTCGCCGGTGGTGAAGCGCCGCTCTACGGGTTGCCCGTCTTCCTCGCCCGAGAGGATCCCTTCACCGTCGAGCACCGTGAGCATCACAGACGACACGCTGCGGTGTGGCGGGACACTTTGCCCCGGCGCAATTCGAAAAACGACAAGGCGCAGGTCGTCGGTGTCGTGAAGAACAGCGGTTGCGGGCTTCTCAGGATGGGCAGCCGTTGCCGCACGCGCGGCAGTCGCGGGATCAAGCGCTTTCATGATGCCACTCTGGTTCCACCTTCGATTGCGGAGTTCAGCATCGACACAAGCTCGTCCACCTCGATTCCCAGTCCACGCGCGGAATCGGCGAGCGATGCCGCCCCGCCGCAGCAGGTGTCGACTCCGAGCTGGTTGAAGATTGTTATTGACTCGGGATAACGGCGAATCGTGTCGTTCACGGCCCACGCTCCCGTAATTGTCGTATCCGTCACATTACCGGGGGCAGAAGCCGCGTGAAGATCGTCGGGAGGTGTTTCATTCGAGTACTTCCAGGTTTGAACCTTCTATGAGGGAGGCAACGCTCACTGTGAGCGTGGCCCGGCGGGCATCTTTGATGGCTGTCCAGCGGTGATGCGCGGCGCAGGCTTTCGCGGGATTGCATGCTCCGCTGCCGAGTATGCACTGGGTATGCGGCTTCCTCGTCTCGAAGCAGTCGATTACGCGAGCGAGTGAAAGCGATTCCGGCGGTATGGCCAGCGAGAAACCGCCCTGAGGACCCCGGGCGCTTTTCAGCACGCCGGCTTTGGCCAACGCATTGAGTGTCTTCGAGAGGTAGTTGGCAGGTGCGCCGGTTGCCCTGGCGATTTCGTCGGCTCTGAGAGAGCGCCGATCGTATTCGCGGGCAAGCACCAGTACGGCCCGTAAAGCGTAGTCGGATGTCTGAGAGAGCACGGTTCAGTCTCCGGTGAAGTGACGGTTTCTCATCTAGAGATGAGAATCGCCTGACGGGGGCTCTCGGACTGTCGGACTTCACCGGAAAATGAGATGGTGGAAACGGGCACTTCAGGTGGGGGAATCCCTTACACGACCGTGGCGGACCCCGTTCGATAAGCCCCTTCTCGCCTCGGCCAGAACCCCCTGGGGTTCTGCCTGCCCGCGCCTGCAAGCATCAGGAGAATCGACCCGGCGAGAACCGAAAGCGGAAACTCGACTTCAACACGTTTTATGGCAAAAAAACTCATTTCCCGCTTCTGACCAACGTCAGGAGATCGACCAGGGTCGCCAGCTGCTCCCCGGAGAGATGGCCAAGCCGCTTCAGGTGCTCCGCCTCGACCGTCTCGTCCAGGGAGTCGACAAGCTCGAGCCCCTTCCCCGTGATGTGGGTCTTCACCATCCGCCGGTCTTCCGTTCCCCGAGCCCGCGTCACCAGCCCGGCATCCTCCATCCGGTCGAGAAGCCGCGTCGCGTCAGGCATCCGGTTGAGCAGCCGCGCACTCACCTCATGCCGGCACAGCCCCGCAGGCTCGGCACCCCTCAAAATCCGGAGCACGTTGTACTGCGTCGCGGTGATTCCGGACGGCTTGAGCATCTGCTCGAACTGGTCTACCAGCAGGTTGGCAGTCCTGACAAGGTTGAGCTGGGCCTCCTGGTGAAGGCTCCGAAAAGGCTTTTCCTGCTTCAGCTCATGCCTGAGATCTGGCGACATTTCTAATAATATGTGTTATAACATGTAATGTCAAGCCGACTCTGCCTGGACAGCAGCGAAGAGTGGCGAAAGATCGACATATATCTGGCAGCGGCGGGCGAGCGGTTTCCCGCCTCCCTGCTCCGACATGCGGAAAATCGTACATGCTGGAACCGTAACGGTGCCGCCCTTGTGAAGGGTGTACGTCACGTTCGCCTCGAGCACGAGGGTCCCGTCCGACCAGGTCGTCCCGATCGGCTCATGCGAAAGTGACGCGAACATCGTAAAAAACCCCGCTATCGCCTCGCGAATGTTGTCACGGCCGACGATCGGCTCGTTGTTCGCGAAGCGCAGCCATGCCTCTTCCGTGAATGCGGCGGCGAAGGCGTCGGCATCCTTGTTGTCGACTCCTTCCGAGTAAAGGGCGTTCGCCCATGAAACCATTTCCTTCATGAATGCTCCCTGATGCGATGACCGCAAAACTGCGCGCCGTCACTTCCATCCGCCATGGCGCCGCACCAACATACGCGCGTGGACAACATCTGCCATACGCTTGCCGGAGCCGCGCTCGCACGCACCGGGCTTCGAAACCGCACCGCTCTCTCCTCAGCGACAATGATGATCGGCGCGAACTTCCCCGACATCGACATCGTCGCCTCGGCTTTCGGTCGCGCAACGGAGTTCCGGCGCGGATGGACTCACGGCGTTCTCGCCCTTGTCGTTCTCCCTTTCGTCCTCGCCGGCCTCATGATGTTGTGGGACCGGTACGCGCGCCGAGGCCGTGAGCCGGCCGTCCCGAAGCAGTTGCTGTTTCTTTCCGCCCTTTCAATCCTGACTCATCCGACGCTCGACTGGATGAACTCATACGGCCTTCGGTGGCTGATGCCATTCGACGGAACGTGGTTCTACGGCGATTCCCTTTTCATCGTCGATCCGTATTTGCTGGTGGTGCTCGGAGCCGGCGTATGGTTTTCAAGGCGCCGCGAGCGAACTGGTTCGGCGAATCCCTGGAAGCCGGCACGGATTGCAGTCGGCGTCGCGTCCACGTACATCGTCGCGATGCTGGGGCTGCAGCATTACGCCGAAAGTTTTGCAAGGCGGGAGCTGGCCGGCACAGGCCTCGATCGGCAGAAGCTCGTTGTTACGGCGGCGCCGGGAAATCCGCTTGCATGGCGCGTGCACGCTGATGACGGAGAGCGCTACTCGACGGGCTCGGTTGCGGTTCTCCCGATGCGTCTCTCGGTGAATCCCGGCACACTCGACAAGGGGGCGGAGCACGTAGCGGTGGCGGCGGCAATGCGGCATCCGTCGGCAGGCCCATTCCTCGACTGGGCCCGCCTCCCGTTTTTCCGGGTCGAGGAAACGCAAGCCGGCACGCTCGTTCGAATTACCGATGCTCGTTACGGTGCCTCGATCACCGTGCCCGTGATTCCATGAGCCACTTCCCCGTGGGCACAGGACGCGCAACCTTCCCTCGATGACCAACGCCATGGAGCACCCCGAAATTCACGTCGAGTATCCCGACTGGATCGATTCGGTCGCGGACTGGCACGCGACATACGTAACTGACGAAGACCGGATGCGGCTCGCCATCAGGCTTGCCACCGAGAATGTCGAGCGCGGCACGGGCGGGCCCTTCGGCGCGGCGATTTACGAAGCATCGGGCCGGCTCGTCGCGGTGGGCACCAACAGTGTGCTGCGCTACAACAACTGCACCCTGCACGGTGAGATGGTGGCGTTCATGATGGCACAGCAGCGGCTCGGCACGTTTACCCTCAACCTGCCGGGACAGCCGGCACACGAGCTCTTCACTTCCTGCGAGCCGTGCGCGATGTGCCTCGGCGCAGTTCTCTGGAGTGGAGTGAGGCGGGTGGTCTGCTCAGCCGCGCGCGATGACGCGACCGGCCTCGACTTCGATGAGGGTCCGGTGTTTCCCGAATCTTACGCCTACCTCGAGGAGCGCGGCGTCGCGATAAAGCGCGATGTGCTTCGGGACGAAGGCCGGGCGGTCCTCGAGCTCTACCGGGCAAGGAAAGGGAAGATCTACAACGCGTGACGCGGTGTGGAGGAAAGCATTACAGAGATCGGTGAGTTTTCCCGACTTCGGTAGGTGTCGGCGGGCTGTAGCATGGATCAGACAATCCACCGGATCATTCAATGCTTCCTCCAACCGTACCGCAGCCGACCGTCGTTACCCACGCAGGGGGGCAGAAATTCACGATCCAGATCAGGTCGCACGAAATAATGGTCGACCAGACCCTTCGTGGCGGCGGTGAAGACACGGCACCGACGCCGATCGAGCTGCTCGGGGCCGCGCTCGGAAGCTGCATCGCGTATTACGTCCGCCAGTTCCTCAAGACGCGCGAGCTTCCGGCAGAGGGTCTGCGGGTGGAGGTGGTGCAGAACAAGGGGGCGAACCCGCCCCGGGTGGAGGAATTTCTCGTCCGGGTGATGCTGCCGCCGGAAATCCCCCACAAGTATCTCCCAATGATCGAGCATGTGATTCACGCGTGTCCGGCCCACAACACGCTCAGCATGGGATCCAGCGTCAGCATAAGCCGGGAGATTCCGCAGCCGGAGCTGACTTTAGCCTGAGGCCGGCTTAATACCAGCCTGACCCCAGCCTGACCGCGCGGGCGGCCTTTCGCGCGCGCCGCGGGAGTTGCAAGCTTCTCCCGCATGACGACAGACCCCATCCTTGCTGACGCCGAGGCGGCACTTCGCGAGGCGAATCTCCGGTTCTCGAAGGGCCATCCGGGTGAAGGCCCTGGCCGGCAGCCGGTGCACACGGTTTACGGTGGCGCGCAGCTTTTTTCTTCCGACTCGGTTCCGAAGCTCGGCTCGATCGCACTTCGAGCGCTCGGCCAGTACGCGGTTGAACCTGCGCAGCTTGGCGCCGCGCTCGGCATCTCTGACCATCCTGCGCTCGAAACGATAGCGACGCGTGTGCGCGAGAAGCTGTCCCGCGAGGCGATAGAGGATTTCAGGATCGACTTCGAAGATGGTTATGGCAACCGTTCCGACGCCGAGGAGGATGGGCATGCGGGGGTTGTGGCTGCGCAGGTTCTCGAGGGGATGAAAAATGGGACTCTCTCTCCATTCATCGGCCTGCGAGTCAAGCCGCTGAATGAGGAGATGAGGGCGCGCAGCGTTCGCACCCTCGACCTCGTGATGACGGCAATGGTGGAAGGCGGCGGTATTCCTGACAACTGGGTCGTCACCATACCCAAGGTCACGATCATAGAGCAGGTCGATTACACCGTTGCCGTGCTGCGGTCGCTCGAGAAGAAGCTCGGGCTCGCCGACGGGACGCTGCGTTTCGAGCTCATGGTCGAGACTCCGCAGATAATTCTGTCGCGCGATGGCACCTCGCTTCTCCCGCGTGTTCTCGATGCGTCAGACGGCCGGCTGCGCGGGGCGCATTTCGGCACCTACGACTATACCGCGGGGATAAACATCACCGCTGCTCACCAGCGAATGCAGCACCTCGCCTGCGATTTCGCCAAGCACTTCATGCAGGTTTCCTTCGCCGGGACCGATGTCTGGCTTTCCGACGGATCGACTACCGTGATGCCGGTTGCGATTCACCGCGGAGATTCGCTGAGCGAGGAGCAGGTGAGGGAGAACACCGCGAGCGTTCACGCCGCGTGGAAGCTTCACTTCGACGACATCCGGCACTCGCTTGCCGGCGGGTTCTACCAGGGCTGGGATCTCCATCCAGCGCAGCTCGTCACACGTTACGCCGCTCTCTACAGTTTCTTCCTCGAGGGAATCGATGCGGCGGGGGTTCGGCTCAGCAACTTTGTCGGCAAGGCCGCGCAGGCTACTCTCGTCGGTGACGTGTTCGACGATGCGGCGACGGGACAGGGGCTGCTCAACTTTTTTCTGCGGGGCATCAACTCGGCCGCGATAACCGAAGATGAAGCCCTGCGCATGACGGGCCTCACCGCCGACGAGTTCAGGGGTCGCAGTTTCGTGAAGATCATGAAGGGAAGGAAGTGAGCGGCTCCTGGGAACTGCTCGATCTTGTAGCCCGCTGGATCCATGTAATCGCCGGAATCATGTGGGTGGGCAATTCCCTTCTGTTCAACTGGCTCGACAGGAGCCTCGTCGATCCCGCCGGTACCGCTCAGACTAAAAGACCGGCCGGAACTATCTGGCTACTCCACAGCGGCGGCTTCTATTACGTGGAGAAGACGCTCCTTCACGACGAGAAGATGCCCGCCCGCATCCATTGGTTCATGTGGCAGGCATATACGACCTGGATCAGCGGCGCGCTCCTGCTCGTCATCGTCTACTACGCGGGCGGTCGCGCGGCGCTCGGGGATCCCACTATCGCGAATCTGACCCACTGGCAGGCCGTGCTCGTTGGAATCGGTGCGCTCGTGCTCGGGAAGGTCGTGTACGATGCCATGCAGGGGAGCCTTGCGCGAAGCCGGCCTTTGCTCGCCGCGGCGATATGGGTGGCTGCCCTGACCGGAATCGCACTCGCGCTGACACAGCTTCTGAGCGGCCGCGCGGCGTTTCTTCACGTTGGCGCGATGCTCGGGACGATCATGGCCGGCAACGTTGGTTCGACGATTGTTCCTTCGCAGAAGGAGCTCGTCGCCTCGGTCACTGAAGGGCGCGGCGCGAATCAGGAATTCTCTGATCGCGCAAAGCGTGTTTCGATTCACAACAACTACTTCACGTTTCCGGTCATAGTCCTGATGCTTGCCAGCCATTATCCGGCTGTCTACGGGCATCGCTGGAACTGGCTGCTGATGCTCGTTCTCATTGCGGCGGGTGCAGCCGTTCGTCACGTGCTGAACGTCCGGTGGACGTACTCAGCGTGGAAGCCCGCGCTCGCTGCGACAATTGGTGCCACGGTGATCGTTATGCTTGGCCTGCTCACGGCGGGGCGCCGATCGACTGCCGCGATCGTCAGTCCCGAAGCGCCGGTGAGGTTCGAGGAAGTGCGACATGTCATCGACAGGCGGTGCGGCGTTTGTCATTCCGTCCGGCCAACCGATCTCTCATTCGGGCCGACTCCTGCGGGCATCATTTTCGACACACCCCAGCAGATAATGATGCACGCCCAGCGCATTCGTGAGCGCGCGGCGATATCGCGGACAATGCCGCCGGGCAACCTCACGCACATCACCGAGTCCGAGAGAGCGCTGCTCGACCGCTGGGTCACCTCAGGCGCCACAGTCGACCAGGAATAAGCGAAATGATGATATGCGCATGGCTCGAGTCTCATGGGTCGAGTTGTCTCGAGCTCGTTGCGGTCACGTTTGGCATCGTGAGCGTTTATCTCAGCACCCGGCAGAACATCCTGAGCTGGCCGACGGCGATCGTGAACGTCTCCCTTTTCTCGGTTCTGTTCTTTCGGGCCGGCCTCTACTCGGATACGGGACTTCAGGGTGTGTATTTCATCCTTTCGGTCTACGGCTGGTATCAGTGGCTTTACGGCGGCGCGGGGCACACGAAGCTTCAGGTGTCGCGGGTCACCAGGAAGACATGGATGGTGGTGACAGCGATCGGCATCGTCACATGGCTGGTGCTATCGACAATCACGTCACGGCTCCCCGGCACCTCCCTGCCTCATCTCGATTCGGCGACGACCACAATCAGCCTGATCGCCCAGTGGATGATGACGCGAAAGCTCCTCGAGAACTGGCTACTGTGGGTTGGCGTAGATGTTGTTTACGTTGGAATGTTCATCTACAAGGGCCTCTATCTCACCGCGTTCAACTACGGCGTCTATCTGGTCATAGCCGCTTTCGGATACGTCGCCTGGAAGAAATCACTTCAGGCACCGGCCGCTCCCTGATCCGCATCGTCGTCACCGGGTCGGAATCAACCGGAAAATCGGGCCTGGCCGCGGCGCTTGCCGCTCAATACCGTGCGGAGCTGGTCCCCGAGTTCGTCAGGGAATACGCTGAAACGAAGCGTGCGCCCCTCACCTTTGCCGACCATGGCCCGATCGCGCGCGGACAGATGGCACTCGAGGACCACCACGCAGCGATTGCCGCAAGCCGGCGCGGGATTCTCGTGCAGGACACCGATCTTCTCAGCACAGTCGTCTATTGCGATCATTATTTCGGGGCCTGCCCGCAATGGATTGCCGACCTGGCCGAGGAGCGGCGGCCGGATCTTTACCTGCTCCCGGATATCGACGTGCCATGGATCGCCGATGGAATTCGTGACAGGGGGGACAGGAGAGAGGAGATGCACGAGTTGTTTCTCGACGCCGTGGTTGCCTCCGGTGCGCCGTATGTCGTGATCGAAGGGTCGTGGGAGGAACGCTGGCGGCGCGCGGTGGAGTCAGTCAATGCGCTGCTGGCGCGGGGGATCGATCGGTGAACGAATCACGCCGCCTGCTTCAGCATTTTTGCGTAGCTGGTAATCCCGGCTGTCCAAAAGGCCAAGTGACTTGAGCAGCCCCGAGCTTACCTCGTCCACCAGGCGGGGCGAAGCAACTCCAACGCGCTCTGAGAGCTGGCGCCGATCGAGCGTGACAATCTGCGCTACGTTGATCACCGTATCTCTCGGAAGACCGGTCCCCGACGCTGGCGCAAGGACGTTTCCCGGAGCCTTTATATAACGAAGGTCGCTTGTGATCAGGACACATATCACGGTACCGATCCAGCTGCGGTTGAAATCGTCCGCCTGAATCACCATTACAGGCCGGAACCTCCGCTCATCGGACCCCCGTCGGCGCCCAACATCAGTCCACCACACCTCACCCCTCTCTACCACTCGTAGCCGCCGCGCGCTTTGCGCAGTGCCTTTGCCATCACGTTGCGAAACGGGGACGGAAGGTATATCCGCGGATTCCCGTAGATCGCATCGAGTTTTGCCCTCGTTTCGGATTCCCTTGCGACCAGCTGTCGCATCGCCGTGACGAAAAGGGCGCTTCGGCTCACACCCCGTAACCGGGCGAGGTCTTCCGCAGATTTCAGTATGTCGCCGGGGAGTGAAATCGTGATCCTCATACTCCTATCATACCCGGATCATACTTTCAGTAAATGACCAATCCGGGACACCCGGAATCACAACGCTGCACTAGCGGCCGGCGCCAGCCGTGCTCTCGCTTCGCGCGCCAGCGGTCTGGCTAACTCCCCCGATACGTCGAGTAGCCGAACGGGCTGAGGAGCAACGGGACGTGGTAATGCTCGTCCCCGGACGAGATGTGAAAGTGTATGACGATCTCGTTGTAAAACGATTTCCTCTTCGCGCCGAAGTAGTCGGCGACGGAGAAAGTCAGCCGGTAATCGCCGGCGGACAGCGAGGAGCCAGCCGCCAGAAGGTCGCGAACACGCCCGTCCTGGTCTGTCACGCCGGAGCCTAACACCGAACCGTCGCGATGGAGCGCCACGCGGATACCTTCAGCAGGTTTGCCGAGCGACGTGTCGAGTACGTGAGTGCTGATGGTGCTCATGCTGTCTCTCCCAGAAGCTTGCGCAGTCTGAGCTGCGTGATCTTGTGCTGCTCCGCTGCTGCGACCCGCAGCTCCGTCGCGGAATCATTCTTCATCCGCTCGCGTGCATCAGCGAGCATCTCGGCCGCTGTTCTACCGCTCGCGCAAACTATATAGATGTGCCCGAATCGCTCCTCATATGCACGATTCACCTCCGCCAGCGCCTCCTGCTCCACCTCGGCTGCATCGAGAACCCGCGACTGCTCGCCACCGGCCCATCCGGTCGCGAGTCGGTCACCGATCCGCGGATGATGGGCGAACGCCTCGTGCCAGTCGTTCTCGTTCGTCCGGCTCCAGGCTTTGTCGGACGCGGCGAGCATTTCATCGAGTGAGCGGTAAGGGCGCCTGCTCACCATCTCGCCTACCCACACTTTCGATCCGCAGCAGGCCCTGAAGAGATCCGCTGCACGTGTCTCCGGCATCGCATTGAATTCGTCGAGAGTCACTCGGCGCTTCCGAGCAGCCGGAGTCTTGCAACTCCGCCGTCGGGGTAGATGTTGAGCCGTACGTGCGTCGCAATTCCCGGCGAAGCGACATCGAAGCTGTGACGGGAATGCGGCTGGAGCGGGGATTCAGCGATCATCGGCGTCCACGTGGCCTTGCCCGGGTCGAACTTCCCGCCGATGTCAACGTTGTCGCACGACTCGAGCATGCAGCTTCCTGGTGCGTTTCCCTTGAAATGATCAGTGTCGACCTCGACACGCTGCACCGTTCCCCGCCGCGCGAGCCTCACGATCGACCAGTCATGCCCCGGACCGCGTCGCCGTTTCGTCTCCCATCCA
>JBBQZF010000026.1:0-21173 GCA_038208015.1 Gemmatimonadales bacterium | reverse complement strand
CATACCGCGCGTCGAGGTGCGACTTGAACACCTGGACTTTCTTACGCGCGATGATCGAGCGTCGCACGCGCCTGATGAGCTCCTCGCTCTTTCCGCTGAACATCACGCCGGCAATCACCTCGATCCATCCGCCGGTCTGGTGGAACGACTGGCTCATCAGGTATCGCGTCGGGGGGGACGGGTGAATCCATCTCGCGGCGGACGCCTGTCGGCGCCCCCCCCGTCCCTGCGAGGCCTGTCGCCTGGCGGACGTTTGTCTCCCGAAGGGGGACGCCTGTCCCCCGCAGCCGGACGCCTGTCGCCCGAGGACGGCCGCCTTTCCCGCGACGGGCCGCCACGCGAACCGCCCGCGCCTCGATCGAACGCTTCGCGCGGAGCAGGGGGCCGCGGCTGCGGCGCCTGCTGTGTCCGCGCCTCGGCCTCAGCTGCCTTTCTCAAGGTGCGCTCCTTCTCGAGCAGGCGAAGAGCGGCGGCGGCGATCTCGATACCGTCGTGCCGGTCGAGAAGCGGCTCGAGCGCGAGCACGTCGCGGGTCGCAAGCCCGGTTTCAATTACGCCGCTCAGCTCGCGCCGGATGGCCACCTCACGCTCGCGGGCCGCATTGCCCGGCGCGGTAAGGGTGAACGGCTTTACATCTCCACCTGACATGCGCCTCAGGGCGGCGACATCGCGTGGCTCGACCAGTGCGACGATCGTCACGGCGCCCGCGCCCGCGGCAGCCGCAAGCTGCGCTCGCGATTCCGGCATTTCGTAGAAGATGACCGCGTACGTCGATGCCGGGATGTCACCGCGGCTTACCCGAACCGACGGCGAATCCGGCTGGTAACCAAGGAGCCGCAGCGAAGTGTTAACCGTCTCCGCGACATCGTCGCTGTTGGCGAGGACGACGGCTGACGGCGGATCCATGTCGTCGAAAAGCCGGCGCAGTGCGGTTAAGCGCGTCCCCGGGGTCACTGTCACGTACTGCAAAGGAATCGGCGTGCCCTCAGCTTCATCTTCTGCTGGGGCGTCCCTGTGGGCACGGCGGAGGTAACGTTCAGCGAATGCATTTACCCGGCCCTCCGAACGGCTCGTTACGACAATGCGCGCCGCATCCTTTGGAAGCTCGCTCATGACTGCCTCGAGCGCTTCTATATCATCCGGATTGCCCGCAAGTATCTCGTCGGCCCAGGCAAGCACGACCGACTTGACGCTGTCGAGCTTGAGGTGGCTTCCGCGAACGAGGTCCCTGATGTCGCGCGGCGCTCCAGCAACGGCGAGAACGGGACGGCCGGCGATGAGCCTGCTCGCCCTTCTCGGGCTCGTGACAGGGAGGAGCTCGATGCCAGCGGGCCCGGTAAGCTCGAGGACGGCTTCCGCGATCGCCACGGAGCTTTCAGGGTCCGATGTCAGGACGAGGAGCTGGGTTGCGCCCGCGGCCGGATCGACCCGTTCCAGAGGACCCGTGAGAAAACGGGGCACCGACGCCATCGATCGCGGCAGTGTATGAACCACATTCTGGCTGCGTCCAGAGCCGCGCTCTTCTCTCTCTTCCGGTTCCACCGTTGGTGCTCCTGAATGCGCAATGGCGCAGCTTCCGCCGCGCCGATACTGTTATAATCCGTGAGGTAGCGGGAGTGTCCGCCTACCTGAAAGATAGCAGAATCGACGCCGTATCGCCGGGCGCGACTGCACGCTGCCGACCCCTTCCCAAGAGCCGATGATAACCGCAATCGTCCTCATCAAAGCCGAGCCGAGGTCAATCCAGGAATGCGGGACAAGGCTGGCCGGCATCGAGGGGGTTGCGCACGTCTATTCGGTCTCCGGCGAGTGGGATCTTGTGGCGATCGTCGAGGTGACTGACTACGAAGGGGTTGCCACGGTCGTCACGGAGCACATCACGACGGTTCCCGGCATCCGCAGCACGCAGACGCTTACGGCCTTCAGGGCGTACTCGAAGAAGGACCTCGAGCAGGCGTGGGACATCGGGCTGGAGTGACGCCGGATCCCGTAACAGGCGGAAACGAGCGGGACTGGCCCGTTTCGACCCACGAGGCGACGCGGTTCATTCTCGATCGCCTTCGCGACAGCACGCCCCTCGATGGCGCGCCGACCGATGCCGGCCGGATTGCACGCCAGGATGAGCCAGCTGTCCTGCTGGCTCCGGAGGTTATCGAGGGCGACAGTCTCGCTGCCTTGCCCGTCTGCGACCCGGTCTCCGCCAGGGGGGTTTCGGGTTTCGCTGCATTTCTCGACGGATCGCAGGACGTGAGAGTCGTGAACCAGGCGAATGGAATTCCCATTGTCTGGGCCACGGTATCGGCGACCGTTCGCGAACGCATCGACCGGCGGCTTGTTTCGTGGCAGGGCAGGGCGCCGCTTGTCAGCCGCCGCTATTACATACCATTCAGGTATGTCGAGGGAATGAGCGGGGAGCTGCGGAACGATTCGCGGGTCGTTGATACTGCTGCTGTCGCAGATTCGTCCGGTAATTTTCCATCGCCGCATCCCGCGGCGCTGCTCGAGGCAGCGGTGAAGCGGGTTCAGCGCGACCGGGACGACCTTGAGAGAGAACTGGCGGAGGCGTGGTGCTCGAGCGAGGATCGCGTTCTGTATGTTGACGGCGGAATAGCCGGGAGCGAAGCGGTCTCGGCCTCGCGCCTGGTCGTGGGCGTCGTCAAGAGTCATCGCCGGATCTACGCGACAGGCGACGCGTTCAGGATCCTCGTAAGGCTCGAGGCCGGCTACCGGACTTCGATCTTCAAGGTGTCGTCCCGCTCCCGGAGCGCAGTCGCGAGCTGGTACGTTCGAATCCGCTCGGCTGCGGGTCGTGACGCGCTTTTCGGGCTCATAAGGGTGGAGGCTTCCCTCACGGAAGACATCGCTTCGCGCGCCGACGAGATATCGTGCTGGCTGATCGCCGAGGGTTCACCGCTCGCGCTGCCGGACGGGAGATGGGACAAGATGGCCTATGGAATCCGTAACACCGAAGAATTTCTCCGGGCGGTCTCATGACGGCGCCACTCGGACGGGTGGTCGCGACTGAGCGGAAGCCCAATACGCCACACGAGTTTCATTTCTGGACGTCGCTGGAGTCTGTTGTCGGGATCGGGACGATAGTGCGTGTTGACGGAGCGCATGCTGTTCAGGGCCAGATACCTCACATCTACGGGATTGTGGTCGAGGGATTCAGCTATACCGACCTGCAGTCCCCGATGCACGACGTGCTTGGCCATGACGGCTCACCGGCCAACGCCGGATTTTCGGTTACTGAGCGCGCCGAAATACGCCTCTACACCGCGGCGGTCCTGAGGCAGATTCCGGAAGAGCCCCTTCAGCCAGTCCCGATGGGCGAGGTGTTTCTCGCTGAGGAAGCTGATGTCGCGGCTGCGCTGCGGATGGACGGGTACCTTCGCGAGGGCGCGAACACCGGGATTCCCGTCGGCGTGTACCGCGCGGGCGCGACGGATTCCGTCGTCTATCTCGACGCGGATTTTCTGCTGGGGCCCGAGGCGGCGCACCTGAACATCTCCGGAATGTCGGGACTGGCAACAAAAACGAGCGCTGTCGAATGGCTGCTCTCGTCGGTCTTCGCGCATTTCCCGGCCGAGAAGGGATCGATCGCCGCGGTATGCTTCAACGTAAAAGGCCCTGATCTCTGTTACCTGGACCAGCCCGCCGACCGGCTCGAGGAGTCAGACCGCGTCCTTTATGAAAAGATGGGAGTGAAGCCGGAGCCGTTCCAGAACGTCCGCTATTTCGCGCCCTATACAGCGAAGGGCTACGCGCTCAACACTCTTCGCTCGAACGAGGCCCTTCTGCACAACGTCACTCCGTTGACGTGGGGCCTGCGCGAAGTTCTGCAGTATGCGGAAGTTCTTCTCAACAAGGACGACATCGACGCCAAGGCCGATGCGCTGATCGATTTCATCACCGAGCGTGTTGTTGACCGGCGGATGGAGAAGGAAGGGCCCCTCTCGCGCGATCACACTGTGCAGTCATTCGGCGATCTCGAGGCCTGGTTCAGGGACCTTCTCCAGGGGATGGAGAGATCTAACGCCGAGTCGTGGCGCACTCACCATATCGCGACGATACGGAAGGTTCGCAACCGGCTTTCAAACATCTCAACGCGATGCGCGGGACTCGTCACCGACACCGGAGACGTAAGCGACCTTCCATTCGGGAGCTTCGAAGACCGTTCGGTGTACGTAGTCGATGTCGCATCGCTCGAGGAAGATGCTCAGGACCTGATATTCGCGCGGATCGTCTCGAAGCTCCGCGAGCATCTCGAGCGCCGCGACCTTGGCGTCAAGCATCTCATCGTTTTCGTCGACGAGCTTAACAAGTACGCGCCGGGTGACGGGCATGACACGTATGTCCGCAAGATGCTTCTCGACATTGCGGAGCGGGGCAGGTACCTCGGGCTCGTGCTCTTCAGCGCCCAGCAGTTCCGCTCGCAGGTTCACCGCCGCGTCGTTGGAAATTCCGGCACCGCGCTGTATGGCAGGATGGACTCCGACGAGCTTGCGACGCCGGGATATTCGGTGCTGAGTCCGGCGACCCGGACAAAGCTCGCGACGCTGGAAAAAGGACAGCTGATGGTTCGTCACCCGCATTTCACGCAGCCGATATTCGTCCGCTTCCCGCGACCGGCAGTAATGCTTGGCAGGGACGGCGCCGAGCGTTATCCGCAGGCGACTGACGTGACATTGGAGAATGCGCTCTACAGGTCGCTCCGCGGACTTGATCCGGATATCACGATGGCGTGGGTGCAGCAGCACACCGCTCTCTACGACGAGGAAGATCTCGTCAGGGCCCGGAACGCCACCCTGCTTGCAAGGCCTGCGAACGTGCGTGCCTTCTTCCAGTCGCGTCTGCGAACCATCGTTCCGCCGGAGCCGGTTGCGGCTCAGGGCCGCCCTGCTGCCAAACCTCTGCGCCCGATTCCAATCGGCGATCCCTATGGCGATTAGCCGCCGCGTTCTCGCGTCGGCGCTCGTTCTCTCGGCATTCCCGCCCGGCGTCGCGTCAGCGCAGTCAGTGCTGCTCCAGATACGCCCGCGCACCGGCGACACTCTTGCCGTCCGGATGGAGCAGAAGGTCGAGATGACCGGTGTGCCTGCAGGCTGCGCGACCGGTTATGCGGGTGCCAGGCGGGGGGAGAAGCCCGTCAGGCCGCGGCGCGACTGCACTGACTCGACGCGCCAGATGACGAGCGTGACGCAGGTCTTCAGCAAGGCGATCGTGTCCCGCGTTACGGGGAACGGCGTACTGATGCTCGCGGTCACCGACTCCGTGCGGTCGTCGCTCACTAGCGGGAGCGGTCCAGCCGCGCCTCCCAGAAAAGTGAGATCGAGCAGCGCCGGCATCGAGATGATCGTTGCGACTGACGGGGCCGCGGAGGTCTCGGACGCGGATGCGAGCGACGAGCTTCGCGCGGTTTTCGGCCAGATGCCACCGACCTTTTCGCGCAAGCCTGTCGCAGTGGGGGAGACGTGGGTGCGCCAGATGCGCATTCCAATCTCGAGAGAGGCGGGCGCGACGAGCCTCGTCAGCGCCACGTTCCGCCTCGACTCGCTGGGCCGGAACGGCGACATTGCGTACATCTCGATGAAGGGAACTCTCTCACACGATCATAGTGACGGGAGCGATTCGGAGCTCGAGGGATGGCTGACCGGCACCATGCAGCTCGACCGGCGACTGGCCTGGATAACCGAAACGAGCGCAGTCATCGACGCCGAATCGATAGTCAGGCCGACCACCGGCGGTGATCCGATGCGGGTGCGCACGAGGATAACGCAGGCTCTCAGGTCGAATCCGCTCAGATGAAGCTCGTTCACCTCTCCGACCTCCACCTCGGCTTCAGGCAGTACCAGCGTCAGACCGACCGCGGGCTGAATCAGCGCGAGGCGGATGTCGCCAAGGCCTTTCAGAAGGCGATCGAGCGGATAATCGAGCTAAAACCCGATGTGATTCTCATCGGCGGCGACGTGTTCCACGCAGTGCGTCCCACCAACCCGGCGATTCTTCACGCATACACGCAGTTTGCCCGTCTCGTGGAGTCTCTCCCCGATGCGGTGATCGTAATGGTGGCGGGGAATCACGACACGCCGCGGACGACCGAGACAGGATGGATACTCCGCCTCTTCAGCTCGCTGGGAATCACTGTCGTGGAGGAGGAGCCAAAGCACCTGCGGTTCGACGACCTCTCGGTTCTCGCGGTTCCAAGCTTTTCGGAAATAGATCCGCGGAATCTGGTCCCCGACGACAGTGCCCGGTACAAGGTTCTCCTGATGCACAATCTGCTCAACGAGATGGCGGAGAGGATCGGACCGCATGCGGTGTCGCCGCGGAATCTTTCGTTGTCGGCGCTCGGGCCGGAAAAGTGGGACTACGTGGCCATGGGGCACTATCACGTCTACGAAAGGCTTGCCCCGAACGCCTACTATTCAGGTTCCCTCGAGTACACGAGCAGCAACATCTGGGGTGAGGTCGACGAGGAGCACCGGCGCGGCGTCGCAGGAAAGGGCTTTATCGAGCACGATCTTGCGACGGGCGCCCACAAGTTCCACGTGCTTCCACTCGCGCGCCGCGTGGTCGACATCCGGCAGATCGAAGGCGCGGGGATGACTGCCGCCGAGATGAGCGAGGCGATCTGCGCCGCGGTCGACGGATGCGAGGGAGGCATCGACGACAGGATCGTCAGGCTGATCGTGCGCGACGTACCGCGGCACATCCTCAGGGATCTCGACCATCGAAAGCTCCGGGAGTTCAAGCGCCGCGCGCTCAATTTCCTGCTCGATGCTCGGCGCCCTGGGCCGGTGCGGCTCGAGTCCGCCGGCGGAGCTGCCGGGAAAAGGGCATCTCTCGCCGAGACTGTGAGGCAGATGCTCGAGACGCGAACAGTCACTCCGGGAATCGATCGCAAGTCGCTGGTCGATCTTGGACTGCACTACCTGAACGAGGTAGATCGTCTCGCGCCTGCCTCGTCGGGAGACGAAGCGTGAAGCTTCTCTCACTGAAGCTGACCAACTTCCGCCAGCACGTCTCGACCGAGATCGGCTTCAGCTCGGGACTGACAGGGATCATCGGCCCTAACGGCGCGGGCAAGACGACGATCCTCGAATCCATAGCGTTCGCGCTCTATGCCTGGGGCCGGTCCAGCCGCGATCAGATGCTGTCGATCGCGGCAACGGGGCGCCAGCAGATGAAGGTGGAGCTCGAGTTCGAGCTGGGACGCCATCGCTACAGGGTAGTGCGCTCGAGGACCGCTGCGGAGCTCTTTCTCGATGGTGAAGAAGCACCGATCGCCAACTCGCCCAGCGCCGTATCGGAGCGGCTCCAGCGCCTGCTCGGGATGTCGCGCGAGGAATTCTTTCGCACCTATTTCACCGGGCAGAAAGAGCTCGCGCTGATGGCGGCGATGGTTTCCTCGGAGCGAGCGCGGTTTCTCTCGAAGGTGCTCGGATACGAGAAGCTTCGCCTGGCCCAGGACATGATCGGCGAGAAGCGGAGAACGCTGATGGCCGAGATAAACGGACTTCGGGCCGGCATGCCCGATCCGGAGGCGGTTGAGCGCAGCCTTTCGGAAGCGCGTGAGCGTGTGAACGGTGCGACCGCGGCATCCCAGACTGCCGAGCACCGCTACGCGCTGTCCGGGCGCAATCTCAAGACTATCGCGCCGAAGTGGGAGCTCGCGCAGGCAAATCGGGACAAGGCGCAGGCGATAGCAGTCGAGATCGCATCGAATGAGCGCGAGGAGGCATCGCTTGCGCGGAACGTCGAGCGGGTCGGCGCCGAGCTGGCTATGATCGCCGAATCACGCGCCGAGCTCGGGCGGCTGCAGGCATCGCTCGAGCCGCTTGGCGACCTGCGTGAGGAGCTCGCGATTCTCGACGAGATGTATCGCGAGGAGGGCCGGCGCAAGACTCTCGTCGAAGCGGAGAATGCCCTCCGTGAGGAGATCGACCGCCTCAAGGCGCGGCACAAGGAGATTGAGTCTGCTCCCGCCCAGGAGGAGGAGGTTACTCTCGAGCTGGAGAAAAAGCGGAGCGAGCTCGAAGATGCGCAGGGCGAGCTCGAGGCGCGCAGGACCGAGTGGGTCCGCGACCGCCAGGATGCGGACACCAAGCTTCGTGACCTGAGAAAGCAGTTCGTCGAAGTCCAGGATCAGCGCGAGCGCGTTATCAGCCTCGGCGCCGACGGCGCGTGCCCGACCTGCAGCCGCACGCTCGGGGAGAATCTGGAGAAGGTCGTCGAACACCTTACTGAAACCCTCGACACGCTTCGCGTCGACGGGGCCTACTACAACAAGCGGTTCGAACAGCTCTCCGAAATGCCGGCGAACGTGCAGGAGCTCGACGAGCGCCGGAGAGCGCTTACAGCCGCAACTGCCTCGCTCGAGCGGAAGCTGGCACGCGTGCAGCTTGCGGTGCAGGAGCTTGGCGGACTCGTCCGCGACACCACCGCGAAGGAGCGGCGAATGGAGCAGATGCACCGCGATATCGAGGTGATAGCGCGGGGGTTTGACGCAGGCAGGTACGATTTTGTAAAGACCGAGATTGCGAAGCTCGTCCCGCTGGAATCCCGCGCTGCCCGTCTCGGCGCGCTTCTCGACCGTGAGCCCCTGCTGCTCGAGCAGCAGAAGGAACACGTCACCGCTGCCGGCCTCGTTCAGTCGCTTCTGGGAACGCTGAGGGTGAGGCACCGGCAGATGTCGTTTGCGTCGGCGGACTTCGAGCGGCTCAAGGCAGACTACGAGAGATGCTACGCTGAGGCGCGAGCGGCGGAGCTCGATGCGAATACGGCGGCGGGGAATCTCCGCAATGCGCGCGAGTCACTCGAAAGTGCGCTCGCTGCCAGCGAGGAATCCCGGGTCCGTCAGGCGACGGTGGCAAAGCGCGAGGAGGAGCGGCGCCTGCACGAGGAGCTCGATCGCGCATTCAACGAGATGCGGGCGCAGCTCAACGCGCAGCTCAGGCCGGAGCTCTCGGAGCTCGCGACGACGTTCCTGCGCGAGCTTCTCGATTCGCGCACTGCGGAGATCGAGCTCGATGAGAAGTACAACATCATCGTCCTCGAGGACGGCGTCGCCAAGCCGGTGCTCTCGGGAGGTGAAGAGGATCTCGCGAATCTCGTGCTGCGGCTTGCTGTTTCACAGATGATCGCGGAACGGTCAGGGCAGTCGTTTTCGCTCCTCATCCTCGACGAGGTGTTCGGCTCGCTCGATGAGACGCGGCGGTTCAATGTCGTCGAGCTGCTCCGCGCCCTGGGCGACAGGTTCGAGCAGGTCATTCTCATCACGCATATCGAGGCGGTGCGTGAAGGTCTCGATCAGGTGATAACGGTGCGCTACGATCCGTCGCTCGCTGCCTCGGTCGTTCAGCAGGCATCAGGGACAGGAACGGCGTTCTCGGCGGGGACCGATACTGAAGTAAGTGCAGGAGAGGGCGAGCTTGAGCTCGAGATCAGGAGAGCAGGCTGATGCCGGCTGCCCGCACGTGGAGACAGCACCGCAAGCCTGGCGGGGCGCAGCAGATAGAGGAGTCCGACATACCCGAGCTTAACGAGGTGTTCAGCGAAGCGTTTACCGACAGATATCGTCGCGACGGGCTGGCCGGAGTGCGTGTCCCGCAGCTCAATCCGCCAGTATGGCGATTCGCGATCGCGGACGCGGGCGAAGGCGCGAAGCTGTGGCGGGATGACCGCGGGAAGGTGATCGCGTTCAATGTCGCGCACATGTCGGGAACCGAGGCATGGATGGGGCCGCTCGCTGTTCATCCGGACCATCAGGGTCGTGGTCTCGGAAAGGCGGTTGTCAGCACCGGCGTCGAGTCGCTGCGGGAGCGCGGCGCGAAAGTGATAGGCCTCGAGACGATGCCGCGCACGATGGACAACATCGGGTTCTATTCGTCACTGGGCCTGAATCCGGGCTACCTCACGCTCACTCTCACTCTCGACGGTGCCTTCGCTGCGCCCATGACCGGAAGGACGTCGTCACTGAGGCTTGGCACGCTGCCGGCGGATGAACTGGATAGAGCGGTAAGGGAATGCCGCGAGGTGACCGGCTCGATTCTGGACGGCTACGACTTCACCCGGGAGATACACCTCACCGAGGAGCTCGCACTCGGGGACACACTGATGTTGATGGACGGGGACTCGATTGCGGGGTTCGCGCTCTGCCACTCGGTTCCTCTGGTCGAGGGCCGGGTCCGCGAGGAGCTGCGGGTGCTGAAGCTCGTCGTCAGGAGCGAAGACGACTTCGACGTCATGCTCACGATGCTCTCGGATCATGCGCGGCGCAGCGGAACGAGGCGCGTCGCGATAAGGGTTCAGGGACAGTATCCTGCCGCGTTCCGTCGACTCATCCGGCGCGGCGCGCGCGTGAGATGGTCAGACCTGAGGATGACGCTCGACGGCTATCACGAGCCGGGGCCTGAAAAGGGGATAGTTCTCTCGAACTGGGAGATCTGAGCCGGCCGTCAGGCTTTGCGGAAGAGCGATCCGATCGCTGCCGCCGCGGTAATGTTGCGGAGGTACGTCAGCTCTTCGGGCGCGAAGGGGACGGGATCGATACCGAGCCGCTCCCTGAGATCGTTCGGCTCTATCACGTTGTCGATCTCGAGAAGGTCGAGAAGCCCGGTCGTGACCGGCGGATTGGGAAGGATCTTCTCGGCCAGCGCGACGAGTGGCCGGATGGCCTGGACCGGAACTCCCACGAGGGATCGTGATGCGCCCATCGCGATCAGAATTCGCTCTGTCATCTGCCTGAGGGTCAGCGGCGCGGGGCCGCCTATGCCGTAATTGTGCCTGACAGTCGAGTCATCGCCGAGCACCTTCACGACCGCCCGCGCGACATCGGTGACCGCGACCGGCTGAAACAGCGCGGTGCCTCCGCCGGGAAGAGGGAATATCAGCGGGGAGAGCCTCACGAGTCGCGCGAGAACGTTGACGAACTCATCCTTCGGACCGAAGATGACGGAGGGGCGCAGCACCGTCCACGCGAGGCTGCTCTCCTGCACCATGTCCTGCGCGACGCCCTTGCTGCGGAGAAACGAGTAGGGGGAGGCGCTGTCGGCTCCGTTCTGGGACATGTAGACGAGCCGCTCGACGCCTTCAGCCTTCGCGCTGTCGATCAGCACCCGGGTGGCGTCGGTGTTTACGTCGTGGTATGTCTGGCCGGGCTTCTCGATCGCGATGGCAGCCAGGTGTACGAGAGACCCCGCGCCAGAGAGGGCGCTCCGCATGTCGGCAACGTTCCGGATATCACCGGTTCTGATCTCGAGGGGGAGGTGTCCAAGTCGCTGGGCGGCCTTGCCGGTGTCTCGGACGATCGCCCTGACTTTCCATCCCTGCCGGGAGAGCTGTTCGCAGAGATGTGTGCCGACAAGTCCTGAGGCGCCGGTGACTACGACCGGCCTCTCGCGGAGCGAGGCAACCGGAAAAGGTTGTTCCGCAACAGCGACAGCGGCCCCGTCACTTTCGAAGGATGGTGCCGAATATCCGGAGGGTTGAGTCATTGCGCTCCGTTCGCTACGGCTTGCTCCTGCGACCCGGCCTGCGGCTCTTGTCCCTGGCCGATATCCGCCAGAAGAGGACGAAGAAACCAATCGTCAGCAGAAGGTGTACATATCCCGGTGCTTCGGTGGTGAATGTCAGCACCGCCCATACTCCAAGCATGATTACTGCTGCGACGATTCCGAGGTCCATTTCAATTTCGTTGACGGTAAGTTTGCCCGTCCGTAAATTATAGTCGGTCTGGAGATGCGATGTTGCATCTTCGCGGGACGGAGAGATTCACTTTTTGAGCCGATAAGTCCTCCGGGTGGGTCCGACAAGTCGTGCTGATGTCATGCCCCAGTGCGGGGAAGGCAGTAGGCAGCGGTGAGGGCCTCATACATTCGACAGGGCTTCAAAAACCCTCTTCGTTCCTGTAGTTCAGCTCCGCCGTCGCCGTTTTGTGTGACGGCGGGGCTTTTTTCTTTCCCAAGGGTCGCCATGCCGACAGTCACAGTCACCAGACGGATGAAATTCAACGCGGCCCACCGCGTTTACAATCCTTCGCTTTCCGACGAGGAGAATGCGGCGACGTTCGGGAAGTGCAACAACCCGAACTGGCACGGTCACAACTACATCCTCGATGTTTCCGTCGAGGGCGAGATCGATGCGAGGACCGGATACGTCATCGACCTGGGATACCTGCGCGATGTCGTGAACAGGGAGCTGATCGATGCGGTCGATCACCGCAACTTCAATCTCGACGTACCGTTCATGCAGGGAGTGATACCGACGTCGGAGAACATCATTGTCGCATTCTGGGACGTTCTCGATCCGGCAGTGAAGCCGGCAAGGCTGGAGCGCCTCGTGCTCTGGGAAACAGACAACAACTACGTCGAGTACAGCGGAGAATGACTTGAGTACCGGGAGTCAGATGCCAGGCGAAGATGAAGCTAGAGAAGATCTCGAGGAGCTCGTTCGCAGGCAGCTCGAGCTGATAGGTGAGGATCCGGACCGCGAGGGCCTTCTCAAGACGCCTGCGCGGGTCGCCGCATCGCTCAAGTGGCTGACGCGGGGATACGAACGTGACGCGCGGCAGGTGATAGGTGATGCGCTGTACGAGGAATCCCATGCGAACATGGTCATGGTGCGTGACATCGAGCTCTACTCGATGTGCGAGCATCACATGCTGCCTTTCTACGGGAAGGCGCACATCGCCTACATCCCTGATGGCCGCATCGTGGGGTTGTCCAAGCTGCCGCGCGTCGTCGATGTATTCGCGCAGCGCCTTCAAGTCCAGGAGAGGCTTACCGAGCAGGTCGCCGAAGCGCTAAGCGAAGTTCTCGAGCCCCTGGGCGTAGGGGTGGTGATCGAGGCGTACCACCTCTGCATGATGATGCGCGGCGTGCAGAAGCAGAACTCGAAGACAATCACATCGGCGCTTCGGGGCGTGTTCCGCGACGATCCAAAGACGCGGGACGAATTCCTCCATCTCGCTCACAACGGCCGCGGTTGATGGGCTGAATGTTCATCGAACTCATCGACCTCCTGCGGTGCCCGGTCGATCACGAGGAAAGCTGGCTCGTTGCCGCGTTCACGCAGATGGACCAGCGCTTCGTCATCGAGGGGCAGCTCGGCTGCCCCGTCTGCTCGGCGACATATCAGATAAGGGCGGGAGTCGCGGAGTTCGCTGGTGCACCGGCCTGGAGCAAGGGAATGCGGCCCGTCGCCGGCGCTGACGAGGCCGAGAGATTCGCTGCGATGCTCGGCTTGATCCGGCCGGGGTCGGTCGCCGTGGTCCATGGCTCAGCTGGCGTTAACGCTGCTTCGATCGCCGAGATGACAGGAGCGCGCATTATCGTGGCGAATTCGCCCGTGCCTACAGGTGAGGGTGAGCGCGTCGGAGTCGTCACGACAGCCAGCCGGTTGCCGGTTGCCGCGGGCTCACTCGACGGAATTGTCGTCGAGACGTCATCAGATCAGGCGATCAGCGAGGCGCTGCGGGTTGTCAGACCCGGCGGGCGAATCGTCGCACCCGCCGGAACCACGGCCGGCGGGCGGTTCGTCGAGCTAGCGCGCGACGATAGAAATGTCGTCGGTGAAATCGCAGTGCCGCTCGTCACCCTCGGAAGGGTGACACCGCGCTAGTCACGCTCTGCGCCCTCCAGGGTCAGGCTCTGCGCCCTCTTTTCCGTACATTGAGTCGATGACGTCCTTGTAGTTTCGATCGACCACCCGCCGCTTCACTTTCTGCGTAGGCGTCATCTCTCCCTTCTCGAGAGAAAAATCGTTCTCCAGCAGCGCGATCTTCTTCGGTCTCTCGTACTGGGCGAGTCCGCCGAGCATTCCGAGAACCTCTTCCTCCATCTTCGCGTGCACGGCCGGCATGCGGATAAGCTGTGCGCGGTCGGTCCATATGAAGTTCTTTCGCTTCGCCCACGTCTCGAGTGGCTCGAAGTTCGGCACGATCAGCATCGACGGGAATCTTCTCTTGTCCCCGAGCATCACGGCCTGACTCACGAACTTGTTGGTCTTGACGAGATTCTCCACCGGCTGCGGCGCGATGTTCTTGCCGCCCGCGGTTACGATGATGTCCTTCTTGCGGTCTGTGATTGCGAGAAAGCCGTCGCGCAGCTCGCCGATGTCGCCGGTGTGGAACCATCCGTCTGCGTCGATCGTCTCCGCCGTGGCCTCGGGATTGTTGTAGTAGCCTTTCATCACTCCGGGCCCCCTCGTGAGGATCTCGCCGTCGGGCGCGATCTTCACTTCGACTCCCGCGACCGGCCGGCCGACGGTTCCAATCCGGAATTCGGTCGGCGTGTTCACGCCGATCACCGGCGACGTCTCGGTGAGGCCGTATCCCTCGAGGATGATCAGGCCCGCGGCGTAGAAGAACTTGTTGATTTCCGGCGCGAGGGGTGCTCCGCCGGAGACGAAGAACCTGAGCCGGCCGCCCGTTCTCGCCTTCAGCTTGGAGAAGACGAGCTTCTGGGCGATAGCGTACTTGCGCGCAAGAACTCCCCCTGGCTCACCGCCCGCGAGCTTCACGTCCGCCCACTTTTCGGCGACGTCTCTCGCCCAGAAGAAAATCCTCTTCTTGATGAATCCGCCGGAGAGAGCGTTCTGGAGAACCCGGGCGTACATCTTTTCGTAGAGGCGGGGAACCGAGAAAACGATCGTCGGCCGCACTTCCACCATGTTCACCGGAACCGTGTCGAGACTCTCTGCGTAGGCGATCGAGGTGCCGGTGGCGAACATCAGGTAGTCGCCCATTCGCTCGAATATGTGCGAGAGCGGCAGGAAGCTCAGGGATACGTCGTTTCCGTCGAACGGAAGCTTGTAGCGCGTCGCCTCGATGTTTGAGCGGATATTGTTGTGCGTCAGCATGACGCCCTTGGGATTACCTGTCGTTCCCGACGTGTAGATGAGCGTGGCGAGATCGTCGGGCTCGACGCTGTCGGCGGTCGCCCGGTAATCGGCCAGCGTCTGCGGCGTTTCGGCGGCGGCGCCTCTCTGCTCGAGCTCCTCGAGAGTCATGTCCGCCCCGGGGCCGACAGGATCGAAGCTTATGACATGGGTCAGCGAGGGTACCTGCGACCTTATCGACGCTATCTTGGCGGTCTGTTCGGCCGTCGACACGAAGATCGCGGATGCGCCGGCGTCGTTCAGGATGTAGGCGATCTGGTCGGCCGGCAGCGTGGGGTACAGAGGCACGTCGGTAATCCCGATCGTGAGGCAAGCGTAATCAGCGATCGCCCACTCCGGACGGTTCTCGGCGAGAATGCCGACGCGGTCGCTGCGCTTGAGGCCAAGCGTCCCCAGGCCCAGCGCGCAATGCCGGACTCTCAGGAGTATCTCGCGGTGCGAGAGTTTCTCGTAGTGCGACCCCCGCTTGAATTGAAGAGCGTCAGGCTTGTCGAATCGCTCTATCGCCTCGAAAAATATTTCGTTGAGCGTGCCCGGCTCGGGTGCCGGTCCGCCGCTCGCCGTGAGGCCTTCGGTTTCAGCTGATGTCGTCATCATTGTGGCCTGAGGTAGAGAACGAGTCGCAGGGGGCTTCCACGGACGTGCTCGCCGCGATACTTCACGATCGCCGACACGATCACCGAGTCGGTAAGCGACGTGAGCCGCGACACGTCGACACGGAGTCGTCTTGTCGCCACGCCGGTTGCATCAGTGGTGTCGGCTGATGACGGCCGTCCCGCGTCGGTTACGAGCCGCGCCAGCTCCGGCGTTTGCTGCGCAGCGAGGTCGAATGTCACCCTGTATGAACGAACCGCGCTGTCGGTCGTCGTCAGGCCATGGAGCACCCGCACTCCAATGGGGTCAGATACATTGGCTGCCGAGTCGGTCAGCGAATAGAACAGTGAGTCGCTCTCGTTGACGCCGACGATCGTGTCCGGCCGCAGCACGACCGGGATCGTGATGAACCCCGTGAAACCGTCGACAGCCACCAGCACTCTCGACGAAGTCGTGCTTACACTGTCCCCGACCACCCACCCGGCGACACTGTCTACTCTCACCCGTGCGTCGAGTGCCCTGAAGCGCGCCTGGATGCTCTCCACTTCCTGCCCGCTGTAGTTGAACGCCCTCACCGACAGCGGAGTCGCTACGCCCGCGGAATCGCGAAGAGTGTCGCCTGCCACAACCGACGGTGAAGCGAGCGGATCAATGCTGAACGACAGGAGGTCATCGGCGCCGGTCGGGATGTCCACGCAGGCCAGAAAAATTGCGCCGGCGACGAGCGCGATGCCGAGGGCCGGAGCGCCGCGGCTCACAGGAACCGGTCGGCCAGGTGGGTCGCGAGGTTGATGTACGCCTGCGACGCCGGATCGGCGGGACTCCGCAGCACAACCGGCTGGCCGGCGGCGAACGCGTCGGCCGTCGCGATTGTCCGCGGGATGACAATCGGGAACACTATGTTCGACGGCAGATGCCGGCGCACGTAATCGACGACCCGCTCGCTGGCCGGATTCCCCGGCTCGAACATCGTCATCAGGATACCGTCGAGCGTGAGCTGCTCGTTCATCGATGCCATGTCCTGAATACCCCGCAGAATCTGCGGGGTTGTCTGGAGAGCCAGCGGCTCGCACTGGAGTGGAACTATCACGTGCTGGCTCGCCGACAGGACCTTCCGCGTGATCGGGCCGAGGCCCGGCGGTGCATCTACAACCACTACGTGGCACCGTGCGCGGGCTGTCTCGAGCAGGTCCGGCAGGATGTCCGTCTCGCTGATGAGCTGCTGGTAGATCGCGTGATCGGCTTCATCCGACACGGAACCTGCGAGGATGACCCTGAGCCAGGGAAGGGCAGTGGGGAGGATTATCTCCCGGAGCGATTTCTGGCCGTTGAGATAGTCAGCGAAGCCGGCGCTCTCGTGATCGCGCTTGAGCCCGACTCCGTAGCGGACTGAGCCCTGCGGGTCGACGTCTATGATCAGGGTCTTGAGGCCGCGGCGCGCAAAGGCAGCCGCAAGGTTTACCGCCGTGGTAGTCTTGCCGACACCGCCCTTCTGACTGACGATGGCGAGGACGTCACCCATCTATGTCGGAGACCTCGGGATACTCGCCGCTGGCGAGCTCGTCGGGTGGGGGGGGCTCGTCGGTAGTCCTTATCCGCTCGAGGGTTTCTCTCGCGTGCCTGATCCAGCGATCCGCCTCCGCGCTCGGGGCGGGAGGATCCATGAGAAACGACTCAAGGTGAAAGGCCGCGTTACTCGTCTCGCCGCGTCGAAGGAGGAGGAAAGCCAGGCCGTAGTGGGCGCCGGAGAGTTTTGGCTGGATCTCCAGTGCACGCCGGTAGCAGCGGATTGCCTCGCTCTGGCGGCCGGTTCTCGAGAACGCGATCGCCATGTTCTGGAGAACCTTGTAGTTGGTCGGCTGGTCTCGCAGCGCCAGCGCGTATGACGTGAGTGCGGCCTCGTAGTCACCCTGTCGCTCGAGCGCGAGGCCCTCGCTCAGGTAATCGAGGCGCTTCTGCTCGTTCTTGGGCTTTCCCCCGCTGAAGCGACTCCAGAAAGACATTGGAGCGAATCTACCGTCGAACAACCCTTAGAGCTAGGTTCTGAATGCCATGTCACCACGCCGACAAACCGTCGATCCTGCGCAGGGAGTTCTTCAAGTCGAGTGGCCGCTCTTCGGCGAGCTCTCGCGCGCGCTCGCGCTGAAGGTTTCGCGCGCGTACGATCCCGATGTAGTTATCGGAATCGCGACCGCGGGAGTGGTGCCCGGTGCCGTCATCGCCGCGATGCTCGGGCGTGAGTTCCATTCGATCGTGATCAGCCGCCATTTCCGGGCTGAGGAGACGAGGCAGACGCCGGCGATTTTTGGCGCAGCTCCGGCCGAGGTGCGCGGCCAGAGAGTCCTGATCGTAGACGAAACCTGCGACTCGGGAGAAACGATGAGGCTCGCGGTCGCCGCGATCGTCAACGCCGGCGCCGGCGAGGTTCGCACGGCTGTCGGCTTCAAGACCGGAGACTACGAGCCGGACTTTCACTCCCTGGCGACGCAGAGCACGATAATCCTCCCATGGGACCGGGAGATAATCGTGGATGGAGAGCTGGTTGAGAACCCGGCGTATAGCGAGGCCATACAGGCTTCGCGGTGAGGAAATTTCACTGACTGCGGAGTGCGGACGTACTGCGGACTGCGACTGAGACTACTGCGGACTGGGGACGGAGTCCGCAGTAGTCCGTAGTGAGTGTCCGCAGTACGTCCGCAGTCCGCAGTCAGTCAACCTGCTGCTGCGTCCTCTCCCAATGCCACTCCATCATCTCCGCCGTCCCCATCAGGAACCGGCAGCGGGCCGCCTCTCCGGCGCAGCATTCAGTCTCGAGGACGGCTACCGGATACCCCGCGATCGTCCCGAAAAATGACGCCAGCACTCCCGTTGTCACCTGGCAGCCTGGTGAAGGATCCGCGCTACCTTCCCAGCAACCCGCGATGTCGACTATCGCGACACCCTCAGGCTCATCCTGCGAAAAGGTGACGTCACCCCAGCCAGCGTCCCGGAAAAACTCGGCGGTGCGGTCGCCAAACTCGGTTAGCGGCAGGTCGGCGGTGCCGGCGGACGCCCCGCCGGTCTCCTCCATCCATTGTTCGAACGCAGCGTAGATCGAAGCACCGCCCGCGAACCCTGCCTCGCGCAGCGCATAAACCGCGGCCTCGGGCTCCGCCGACGCGAGCACGGCTGACCGAAGCTCTATCAACGTAGGGATCGCGACGCCGACGAGGTGAGTTGTCGAAGAATCCATATGCGAAGATTAACAGGAATCCGGCTATTCGGCTTCCCCGATCCGCCGGAGAAGGGCTGCCTCATCTATGATTTCGATGCCCAGCGACTTCGCCTTCTCGAGCTTGCTCCCGGCTTCCTCGCCGGCGACTAAAAAGCTCGTCGCTTTCGACACCGAGCTCGTCACGCGGCCGCCAGCCTGCTCGACGAGCTCGGTAGCCTTTGTGCGCGCGAGTGTCGGGAGGGTGCCGGTAATGACGACCGTCTTTCCCTCGAGGGCACCGCCCTGGGCGATCTGGCGGGGTTCCACCAAGTTCACGCCGGCGCGCCGAAGCTTTTCCACCAGCCGGCGCGCCGATGGCTCCCGGAAGAACGCGACTACACCCTGCGCGATGATCGGGCCAATTCCCCGTACCGCGCCGACCTCTTCCTCGGCCGCCGCCGCGAGGGCGTCGACGGTCCCGAAATGACGGGCGAGAAGCTGCGCTGCGATCGAGCCGACATGAGGTATTCCAAGCGCGCCGAGGAGGCGCGAAAGCGGCTGGGACTTCGACGCCTCGATTGCGGCGAGAAGAGCGTCAGTCCCTTTTTCCGCATATCCCTCAAGGCCAAGAAGCTTATCACGGGACAGCGTGAAGATATCCGCCGCATCGTGCACGAGGCCTCCCGCCATCAGCTGGTCGATTCTCGAATACGAAAGGCCACGAATATCCAGTGCGCCCCGTGACGCAAAATGCACGAGGCCCTCCAGCTGCCGCCCGGGGCACGCCACGTTCGGGCAGTAGATCGCGACCTCCTCCTCGTCCTTCTCGACCGCGGTGCCGCACGAGGGGCAATGCTTCGGCATTCTCCACGGCTTGCCACGCGGCTCGCTTTTCTCGGGAACCGACGCAATGATCTGCGGAATCACTTCCCCCGCGCGCTTCACCTGCACGATGTCCCCGATGCGCAGGTCCTTTCGCTGTATGAGCTCTTCGTTGTGAAGCGTCGCGAGCTTGACCGTGACGCCGCCGATCTCCACCGGCTCGAGCATGGCGTACGGGTTGAGCGCACCGGTCCTTCCAACGTTCACCCGGATGTCGAGCAGCTTCGTCTCGGCGATGTCAGGCGCGAATTTCCGCGCGATTGCCCAGCGCGGCTCGCGTCCGCCGACGATACCAAGCTCGTCCTGGAGCGCAAGGCTGTCGACCTTCACGACACCGCCGTCGATCGCGAAGTTGAGGCTGCCCCTCACAGTGTTTTCGACGCGGTGCGCCCATGCAAAAACCTCGTCGAGTGTCCTGCACCTCTCGCGATTCGGAGCGACGGGTACTCCCCATTTCCCGAGCTGCTCGAGCAGCTCCCACTGGGTCCTGAACGGAAGAAGAGAGGGATCCTCTCCCGCGACGGAGTAGCCGAAGAACCTCAGCGGCCGCCGAGCCGTCACGGCAGGGTCGAGCTGGCGGAGCGCCCCGGCCGCGGCATTGCGCGGATTTGCAAAGACGGGCTCGCCGGCCTGTACTCTTGCTTCGTTCATCTTCTCGAACCGGT
The DNA here is from genome assembly GCA_038208015.1 of Gemmatimonadales bacterium. Taxonomy (GTDB): domain Bacteria; phylum Gemmatimonadota; class Gemmatimonadetes; order Gemmatimonadales; family Gemmatimonadaceae; genus UBA4720. Next base: position 938 of record JBBQZF010000026.1, on the reverse strand, counting down.
CGAAGGGCATGTAGATCTCGCCGCGAATCTCTATCCGTCCTTCGGGAACGTCGCCTGAAAGCCTGAGTGGAACATCGCGAACCGTGCGGAGGTTCTCTGTTACGACCTCCCCGATGCTGCCGTTGCCGCGAGTCGTCCCGGTGACGAAGACACCGTCGTCGTAAGTGAGGCTCACCGCGGCTCCGTCGATCTTCAGCTCGACAGTGTAGCCGGAGCTCTCGACGTCGCTCCCCGCGATCCTGGTCAGGCGTTCCTGCCATGCGGCGAGCTCAGCATCATCGAATGCGTTGCCAAGCGACAGCATTGTCACAAGGTGCTGATGCTTTACAAGCGCGCTCTGAGGGGGTGCACCGACTCTTACAGTTGGGGAGTCGGGTGTTTTCAGGTCGGGGTTCCCGGCCTCGAGTTCCTGGAGCTCCCGGAATAGCTGGTCATACTCCCTGTCGGAGATGACAGGCGCGTCGAGGACGTAGTACTGGTGCGATGCGCGGTTAAGGATTTCCCTCAATTCCGACGCGCGCGCCGCCTGACCTGCCCCTGCTCCCGGACTCTGCTTTCTCGGCATCCGCGTCGTCTTCCGCTTCCGTGTGTTCGTTGAATTCGGCCGAGTCGAAGCGAACGACGCGATTGCGACCCAGATCCTTCGCGACGTAGAGGGCGTCGTCGGCCGCCTTGAGCATCCCCTCGCGTCCCGCGATCTTCGGATGCGGCCACGAGGCAACACCGCAGCTCATCGTTCGCTTGAGCGTTCCGCCCTCGAACGAAAATGTATGATCGTCGACCCTTTGTCGCAGCCTTTCGGCGAAGGTGACAGCAGAATCGAGCACCGTCCCCGGGAGAAGCAGCAGAAATTCCTCTCCCCCGTAGCGACCGACCCGGTCGATCTCCCGTGCCTCGTTCTTGAGGACCTCGGCGAACTGCTTCAGAACCTCGTCCCC
>JBBQZF010000025.1:0-21213 GCA_038208015.1 Gemmatimonadales bacterium | reverse complement strand
TATCAGCAGGCTGGTGTCGAGGTGCCGCATCATTCTGCCGGCAAGGCGTCCCGAGACAGCGCGGTCCTTTCCTCGCCGCCTCATGATTCCAACAACCACAAGCTCGGCCCTGGAATGATCGGCGAACTGCGAGAGCTCGCGCGTCACCTCGCCATGCCTCACGATCAGGTCGGGCCTGATACCAGCCTTGCCAAGCATCTTCTCGACATTCGCGAAGCGCTCCCGCATCGCCACTTCGTACTCGCCGTCGAACTCAGCCCAGTCGATTCCGATGAATTCATCGCGCGGCTTCACATGGAGACATGAGACAGTTTGCGTGTCTGAGATGAGCGGCAGTACCGAGGGCAGCGCCTCCATTCCGAATGGCTTGATGTCCATCGCGATGAGAATCCGCTCCGGCAGGCGCCGCATATCGTGGGACGCGACGAGGAGGGGAACGTCGACCATCCGGGCGATGGCCATAGCCGTTTCCTCTCCGAGAATCCGGCCGAGCATTGTGTGCTTGCTGGCGCCGACTATGACGAGGCTGGCATCGTGCTGGCGAACGAAGTTCGCAATCTCCACGGCGGGCTGTCCGATTCGCAGTTCCGTGCTCCACAATCCCTCCGGGTCGAACCGCCTCGCGCGCAGGTCGATCGCTTCCCGCATCGACGCGGTGCGCTGAGTATCGAAATCGGCGGGAACGCCCATCGCTTCGGGGAGAGGAATGAAAGCCGGTATCGACTCGAGTACCGAAAGCAGGTATATGCGGCAATCGGCTTTCCTGCCGATCAGTTCGGCGGCTGCGAGAGCGGCATCTGCAGCCTCTGATCCGTCTGTTGCAACAACGATCGTGATTCCCTGCTTCTTTACCGAAGGCGACTCGATCGCCTCTGTTTCAGTGGAAAGCATTTCAGCGACTGTCATCTGGGCACCTCCTGCGGTTTACCCGGTCAAGAGCGGTGCTGGCCGGGCTCTTGATCGAAGGGTAGTGCGTCAGCAAGGAGAGGTATGTCAGGGAGAAGTTGAACATCCACCGGGATTTCCCGGACAGGCCGCTCGCCGCTCTGTCCGGCGCCGCTGGCCCTCAGCGCATTGAGGATGACGGCAAGGTCGATCCCCTCCTGGAGAAGAGCCCCGGCCACCGGCGGTATCAGCCCGGCCGCGGCCCCAACCATTCCGATTCCGCTCAACCCGAGCCCGACAACGATCGACTGTCGCGCGATCCTCATGGTCCGGCGGCTGATGAGAATTGCATCGATGACGCGGGCCGGCTCGTCGGCAAGCAGGATCACTCCGGCGGATTCAGTGGCGATCCCGCGGCCCTGGGATGCGAGAGCAACTCCGACATTCGCTGCGCTAAGCGCCGGAGCATCGTTTGTCCCGTCTCCGAGCATGAGGACTGATTCACCACTTTCCTGAATCCTCCGCACAGCATCTACCTTGTCCTGGGGCAGCATGTCGCCGCGGGCGCTGTCAATTCCAATGAGCCGCGCTACCTCGTCGACGTTCTCCTTTCTGTCGCCGGACAGGAGCATCGTTCGCCCGATGCCAATCGACTCGAGCTCGGCGATGAGGCCTCGCATCCCCGGACGGATCATGTCCGCGTACTCGAGAATCGCCTCGAATTTTCCGTTGACAGCGACATATGCACGAAGGGCGGAGCCATCGCCCTCCGCGGATTCCATCGCCTCTATTGCGGCAGATGCCTCCGGAAGCCTCTCAATGACGAAAGACCGCGCACCGACGATGACGTGATTGTCCTCTACCTCTCCCTCGACTCCGCGGCCGGGCGTTTCGGTTACACCGGTGGCCGGGGAGAGCGTGAGACCGCGGGAAATCGCTTCCTCGACAACCGTGCGGGCAAGCAGGTGCCCTGATACCTGCTCGACGCCGGCCGCGAGCCGGAGTATTCGCTCATCGCCACCGCTGGTGATTATGCGCGAGACCTTCGGCCTCCCGATTGTTATCGTGCCCGTCTTGTCGAAGACAACAGCGGTCACCCCGCCAAGGGCCTCGAGGGCCCCTCCATTCCGGACGAGCACCTGACGGCGAGCTGCCCTGTTCATTCCTCCGAGCACGGCGACAGGCGTGGCCAGTATGAGAGGGCACGGCGTTGCGACCGCGAGGACTGCGAGCACCCGGCTCCACTCTCCCGATATGGCGTACGCGATTCCGCAGACGATTATCGTGAGTGGCGTGAACCAGACAGCATAGCGGTCAGCAATTCTCTGAAGCGGAGTCTTGCTTGCCTGCGCTTCGCGCACGAGCTGAACGATGCGGGCGTACTGGCTCTCTCGCGCCAGCGCGGTAACCCTGACCATGAGGGGGCCGTCCTGGTTCACGGTCCCGCTCATCACGCTGCTCCCCGCGCCAACAGTCACCGGAACCGGCTCGCCAGTGATCCGGGATGTGTCGAGGTGGGAGCGTCCTGATATTACCTCACCATCGCATGGCACAACCTCACCCGGTCGAACGAGGATTGTTTCACCGACGCCGGCGTCGTCGGGCGCGACGTCCTCTACTTCGCCGTCACGAACACGGTGGACTCGCCGTGGCACCATATCCTGAAGCGCGCGCAGGGCATCGGTAGCTCTACCCTCGGCAAGCCTTTCCAGGGCCTCGCCGCCCGACTGCATCAGAACAATCACCAGGCCGACGAACGGTTCCCCAAGGACAAAGGCAGTGACGACGGCAAGCGCTGCGACGACATCCGCGGCAAAGCGGCCGCGGATCAGCCCCCGAAGGGTTTTCCAGACGACCGGTGCTCCGCAGAGCACCAGTCCCACGGTCCAGACCGCATGCCGCAGCTGCGCGCCGCCCGGGGCGAGCGCGACGAGAGCCCCCGCCGCGATGGCAAATAACGTCGCAACGGGGATCGGATAGGAACCTGGTCTCCTGAAAACCCGGGGAATCTCCACTACATGCAGCTTCCGCCTGTCGGCCGACGATTACAAGTCGAGGGAGGCCGAATCAATCCTCAACCTGAAGGGTTTACCTGTCAGAAATCCTTGCGCTTGAACGCCAGGAATCCGCCGTAGAGCGGAACCGATATCCATGCCGCAAGTGCGGCGGCGATCACCGCGGCGCCCACGGCGGTTGTGAAGAACCGATTGAAGACGGCACCTGTATAACCCATCAGTGCTGCGTTATCGAACTGCATCAGCAGGGCAATCCGCAAAAGGTCAATCGGATTCGCGAGGGTCGCACCGAGCAGAAGTCGCTCGAGCGGCTGGTCAGTGACAGCGACAATGAACAACAGCGCGCCATCGTAGACCAGCGCCAGCAGGAGCCAGATACCCAGCCCGGCGCCGAGCCCGGTAAGGCGATCCTCGAATTTCAGGGCTACGCAGAACGAGATTCCGGTGAAGATCAGCGTGAGCGCGGCACCACCGGAGAGGAGAATCCAGAGGGCCAGCCGCTGGCCCTCCGCGAAGCCGTGATATACGAACGGGATCGAGACGCCGGCGACGAGAGCAGCGACGAGCGGCATCGAAAGTCCCGCGAAGAGTCCTCCGAACAGCGTCCGTCGCTTCAACGGCTGAGCCAGGAGGAGCTCTATGAACTCACGGCTGTTGTACAGATAGATCGTTCCGTATACCAGCGTGACGAGCGGAACGACGAACAGCACAACGTTCGCGAGGCTCAGCAGTGTTCTCGCGTCTCCTCCCGTAAATCGCAGGAGTCCCTCTGTCGCAAGAAGAAAGAATGCGAAGTAGCAGATGAGCCACCTGCTTCTGACGACGTTGCGAAACTGCGGCTTCGCCACCTTGAAGAGAGTGCTCACGCTGCCACCCCCCTGTCCATCAACTCCGCCACTGCGCGCTCGAGATTCGCCTGGGAGGTGAGCTCCATCATTCCATTGATCGAGCCCGTGAACCTCACCCGGCCTTCGTTGACGAAGATCACTTCGTCAGCGAGCTCCTCTAGCTCGGACATTATGTGCGAAGTGATAATAAATGTCCTCCCCTCACGCCGCTCCTCCAGGATCTTGTCCTTGAGGACGGCCGAGGAGCGCGGGTCGAGGCCGGCGGTCGGCTCGTCGAGGATCAGCAGGTCGGGCCTGAAGAGAAATGCTGTCACGGCGGTGATCTTCTGCTTCGTGCCGCCCGAAAGAACGTTCAGCTTCTTCTTCAGCTCGCCGTCGAGTGCGAACCGGCCGATGAGATCGTCATCGATGTCGGGTACGTCCGGCCTGAGGTCGCGGAGCATGGCAAGAAGCTCTTCGCCTGTGAGATTTGAGGGAAAGCGCGCGATCTGCGGCATGTAGCCGATATGCCGCCGGTACGACTCGTCTCCGTTTACACGCGTTCCGTTCACGAGGATCTCGCCCGAATCCGGGCGCGTGAGTCCGAGGATTGACTTGATCAGGGTGGTCTTGCCGGCGGCATTCGGACCCACGATGCCCGTGACATGCCCTGCGGTGATACGGGCATCTATGCCCTTCAGGACCTCGAGCGCGCCGAATCCCTTCATCAGTCCGGAGATAGTGATCATGTCGGTTTCCTCATCAGCGGCTTCGAGTCGACAAAAAGGCGCGGGGTCAGCGACGGCATCGCACGCTCGGCAGCATCGATCAGCCCGACGAGCACACTCCGGAGGAGCACGATCGCCTGCGGGTTACGCTCCAGGATCACCGCGAAGAGCCGTACAGGAGCGTGGGGAACGTCACCTATGCCGTCGCGGTCGATGTCGTATCCCGCGTACTCGCTCCAGTAGTTGCCCTCGAACACTGATGAGGGACGGCGGGTATTCGTCGTAACATCGAACGTATTTCCGATGAAGGAATTCGCGGTGAACCGGCCGTCCACCGTGCTTCCCTCCACCTTCACTGCCCAGCCATTGCCGGCGAACGTATTGCCGACCGCCTGGACGCGGTTTGCGCCATCGGCTATCAGCCCGATCGTGTTGCGCGAAAAAAGGTTCTTCTCGAGCCGGCTGTCCGCGATCTCCTTCAGCAGAAGGCCGTAGGCGGCGCTGCCCCAGCTGTTCTCGAACCTGTTTGCGACCATGTGAACGCGATTCGTGTACATCACCGCGACGCCCGAGCCGTTTTTACTGAAGGTGTTCGACGCGTAGGTGCAGTCGTCGGAATACATGAAGTGAAGACCGTATCGCAGGTTGTTCTCGCTGACGTTCCGGACCACATCGGTGTCGTGGACGAACTCGAAGTAGATGCCGTCCCGGTAGCCGTGTATCAGGTTGTCGCTGATGAGAATCCGCCGTGCGGACCAGACGTGGATTCCGTTGCCCGAGCTCGACTCTGTCTTTCCGCTCGCGAAGAGCTCGTTCTTCGCGATCCGGCAGTCGTTCACCTTCGCCAGATAGATCCCGTAGAGCGCCTCCTCGATGCGGTTTCCGGAGATGTCGCATCCGGTGGCGTCGGTCACCCGGATTGCTGCCCTGTCCTCCACGTGGCTGACACCCGTTCCCGTGAAGCGCATGCCTCTCACTTTCACGTCGTTCGCGGTGATGAGCAGCAGCTCGCCCCTGCCTTCCCCATCCAGCAGTGGAAACCCCTCACCGATTATCTCGACAGGCCGGGATACCCTGATGCCGTGTTCACGGTACACTCCCGCCGTGACAACGAGCCGGCCCCCGTCGCGCACCATGGTCAACCCCTTTGCGATCGTCTTCACCGGACCCGTGGGCGAGACGGTCACCTGATGGCTCCGCTGCCCCTGACTCACGGCCGGGATCATGAGGATCAGTGAAGCGGCGACCATCGCATGCACGGGACGGGCGGCGCCCGACCGGGCTGCAGCCGGCTTGCGGCGCCAGATCAGCATCGCCGCGAGCGCGATCGCGAAGGCGACAGCAGCCGCAACCCCGCCGATATCGGGCCACGAGGTTGCAGTGAAGTTCAGCAACTGCTTGCTGCCTATGATCGGGGGCTGGTACGTCATCCCCGGCACCTGGATTATCGCCTTGGGGTCGAGATTGTGGCCGTAGTCGTATGACCATCGCCAGAATTCGTAGAGCGAGAGCGCGCCGGCCGTGGCAAAACCCGCAAGCCATGTCCATGCTGCCCACCGTCGCCCGAATGCAGCGACTGCCAGCCCCGTCACCACCAGCACCGCCAGGCCAACCGGCATTATGTCGAGCACCGGGATCTTGTCCGGCTCGATCGCCTTCATGCCGATGTAGTGATTCAGGCCGTTGATGTTATTGAGGTCGTTGGGCTTGATGCCGATGATCGTGTTGACCTTGATCAGCATTCCCAGGCCCTCGGGATACTGAGGCGCGATAAGGTCGATGCGCCAGATCGGGAAAACGAACGCCACGGCAAGCAGAACCGAGGAAAGCGCCAGCATCAATCGCGACATTTTCGTCATGTCAGAATTCCTCGCTTCTGCTCACCGTGAACGATCGTACCTACCGCTGGCCTGCAGCGGTTGCTTCGTAGTTCTTCAACCGGCCCACCTGCTGAGCGGACCTTGGACTGATGTTCGCAGTCAGTGGCACGTTCGACCCTGCCGCGGACACCCGGATGTAGCCTGACATCTCCTGGTGGAGCGCGGAGCAGAAGTCAGTGCAGTAGAACGGATAGATGCCCGGGGTCTTCGGCACCCACTTCATCGTCCTTGTCTCACCCGGGTTCAGGATGAGCTCGGAATTCTCCGCGCCAAGTACTGCGAAGCCGTGCAGGATATCCCAGTCCTGTTCGATGTTCGTGACGTGGAAGTACACAGTGTCCCCCACTTGCACACCCTCGATGTTGTCGGGGGCGAAGTGGCTGCGGACCGCGATCATCTTCACGCGGACGTTCTTTCCCTGCCGCGTTATTCCACCATCGGTCGCCGACTTGGTAGCCTGCGGATGCCCGTTCTCGGCCAGACTGAAGAACTTCACCTGCTTGTCCTTGATCAGCGCGGCAGGAATCGCCTGCGCGTAGTGCGGCTCGCCGATCGTCGGGAAGTCGAGAAGCAGCTTCATCTTGTCGCCGCTGATGTCTATCAGCTGCGCCGACTGGAACATCTCCGGGCCCGTCGGGAGGTAGCGGTCCTTTGTGATCTTGTTCATGGCGACCAGATACTTGCCGTACGGTTTCTTCGAGTCGCCGCCCGGAATCATCAGGTGGCCGAGCGAATAGTATGTCGGGATGCGGTCGAGAACTTCCCAGGTGCCCAGCTTCCACTTCACGACTTCCGACGAGATGAACATCGAGGTGTAAGCATTGCCCTTCCCGTCGAACTCCGTGTGCAGAGGGCCAAGGCCGGGCTTCTGGACTTCGCCGGCGAGTATGGCGTCGTAGTTGAGGATCGGTATTCCGGCGAAATCGCCGTCGAATCTCCTGTCCGCGATCGCCTTCGTCATCTTCGAGAAGGAATGAACGGGGATCACGCTGGCAAGCTTTCCGCCGGCAACGATGTACTCGCCGCTGGGATCGACGTCCACGCCATGCGGTGACTTCGGAGTCGGCAGGAAGTAGACGGTGCCCGGGCAGTTGGCGGGATCCAGCATTGTCACGCTCGTTCTCGTCTGGACTCTGGCCGAACGGGTTTTCTCGTCCATGTAGTTGTGCATGTACCGGGCGGGCTGCTTCGTGGCCTTGCCTTCCGCCACGCACTGCTCGGCCTTGGCGTAGTGGACGGCCGCGATGTAGTCCTTGTCATTCTGCGATGCGTTCGCCTCGAGCTTGGTGTATGCCTGCTCGGAGTTGTATGACGTGAAGAAGAACCAGCCGTCGGACGGGCCCTTGCCCGCATGACCGAGGTCATAGTTGAACCCGGGCATGAGGATCTGGAAGGCGATGTCCATCTTCCCCGGCTCGTTCGCCGTGATGAACGAGAGCGTGCCCTTGAAGTTCTGCTTGTATGTGTCGATCGGAACGTCGGCATTGGGCACGGGCACGCTGAACCGCGTCGCCGACACCACGTATTTCCCGTCAGGGGTCACGAACGGAGATGCGTGACCTCCTGCTGCGTTGGGGATCTGGAGAATCTCGTCGGTCTCCATGCGGGTCAGGTCGATACGCGCAACGCGCGGCGTGTTGTTGCCGTTAATGAAGAGCCAGCGGCCGTCGGGAACCCCGTCGGTCATCGACAACTCGGTGTGGTGAGTGTCGTCCCAGGGAATGAAGCCGAAGGTCGTCTCGAGCATTCCCTTCGTCTCTTCATTGTAGCCCCAGCCGTTCTCCGGATTCTGCGAGAAGACCGGTATCACCTTCAGAAGCCTGCCTGACGGCAGTCCGTAGATGGCTACCTGTCCGCTGAAGCCGCCGGAGAGGAAGGCGTAGAGCTCGTCGTGATCTCCTGGAGCCACGTAGACGCGCGAAGCAGCGTCACCGGTCAGGACACTCTTGTCACTGCCTGAGCGCGAGCACGATATTGCGAGCGTCGCAACAGCGCCGATAACGACTGTCGCTTGCAACATCCTGCGAAATGCGGATTGCATGGGAATACCTCGGGGGGGGTTGGGTCGGGTCATCGATCCCAGCCACACCGTGATGCCGACAGCCGGAGTGACTGGTCGACTTCAACGTACCGCCCGATGATTTCGCACTTGCATGGGAGAAAACTGGAACTTCTGTAGGGGTTTGCCTGATCGCTACTACCCCTGGCGCAGCGCCTGGAACAGGCCCGGAAGCACCCCGACTGCCCACACCATCGCGGCCGCAATCGCGCCCTGTTTCAGTGTCACCCTTGCGACAACCGACAGGCCGATTGCGACAAGGACAAGTGTCCAGATTGTGATGATGTCGAGACTCCCGAGGACCGCGAGCAACACAGGGTTCGAGTCGGGATCCATGAAACGCCCGGGACCAAGGGTGACGCTGTAGCGGGACGTGATCGACTCGGGAGCGAGAAACAGCCCCTGGAGCGCGGTGAGCACAAGATCGATGATCCGGGGAACCTGCGAGTACGTCACGATCATCATCGCCGCGGCGAAAGCGATCCGGGCGTCGACGATCTTAGAGGCCAGCCACAGCAGAAGCCCGCCGATCAGGACTCCGATGGGCAGAAATATTATCGCGCCGAACAGCGCGAACTTCTCCATCATGCCGCGCGAGCCCGCTAGCTGCTCCTCGGTGAGCTGCGGGTTCGACCTCGCCGCCTCCGCCATCTGGCGGGAGATCTCGGCGTCCATGACAGGGGCGATCCCGTTCTGGAGGGCGAAATAGAGGAGGGCGGAGATGACGACGAGAATGAGGAGAGCCAGTCCGAACTGGCCATCGCGCCGCCGGTCGAAGACCTCAGACGGCTGATGGAGGATGTCGATGAAGTCTTCCCACAGTCCTGCGGCGGGCGGAGTCGTCGGCTGAACAGGTTCCGTCATCGTGATCCTCAGGAGTTGGCGTGGGGAAAAGGTACAACCAACCCCGACGGCACGGCCAATAACGAGGACTGCGAAAACCTTAACCCAGAGGGGAACGGATCTGGCGGATTTGGGCGGATTTTACGGATAAGGCTCTCGGCAGCCGGGAGCGTTGCAGGAGTGGACACATTTGCTTGCGTGCAGGTTCTGCCTTTCTGGGGTTAACTACAGAATAGAGGACTATGTCACGGCAAGCGCGTCCGGTTCGGCGCCAGCATCTATCCCTCGGGATTTCGTATCCGAAAAATCCGCAATATCCGCGTAATCTGTTTCCTTCTGGGTTTTTCACTCATCGTTAAGACAGGTCTACTCGCCAGCCGGAGCCACAAGGACCGGGCACTTCGCGTTTCGTACGAGCCCCGTTGAAACGCTGCCGAGGAGGAAGCGCTCCATCCGGGTATGCGAGTGAACTCCGGCCGCGATCATGCTCGCTCCAACACGTTCTGCGAACTCGAGAATCGCCGGAACGGGCTTTCCGTTGAGCACCGTCGTCTCGACGATGATGCCCGGCCGGGGCTTGATTGACTCGATGAACCTGCGGAACCAGACAACCACGTCACCCGGGTACCGCGCATCGCCGACCAGCGCGAACCCGCCGGGCAGCAGCTCCACCGGCGGCTCGACATGAACCACATAGAGCGTACCTGATTTCCCGAGCAGATCGAGCGCAACCTTCGCGGCACGAGTGCTTGCCACCGAGAAATCAGTCGCGACGACTACGCTCTGAAGACTGTCGCAGTCAGTCGAAACAGCGAGCACAGGGACGGGGGAGAGGCGCATCACCTGAAGGGTGGTCTCGCCACCGACTATCCGGTCCATGATCCCATGCTCACGCCTTCCGACGATTATCAGGTCGGCGCCCCTGTCCTCGGCGATCGTGGCGATGATTTTCGCGGGCCTCCCCATCACCACCTCATATGTCCACTCGACGTCTGCGCCGGCGGCAGTCATCATGTCCCGGATTGCGGAGCCGCGAAGCTGGATGCGCAGCTCATCTTTATTCGATTTGCTCTCCTCCTTCCCCGGTTCTATGTGGTACGAGGCGAACGGGGGAAGCACGCTCACGACATGAAGGGGGCAGCGGCGGGCTTTCGCAATTGCCGCACCGGTATTCAGGGCGGCTACGGACTCTGGCGAACCGTCCACCCCGATGACTAATCCGCAGGGAATCGGAGCTTCGAATTCCCAGCTCTGGTGCTTGGTCCTGCTCAAGGGAATCGTGAAGCCTGTCATGTGAACCTCTTCCGTTACTCGTGGGTGTCTGCAATGGTGGAACGCGGGCATCTACGCAGGGAATCTGATCCACCATCGCGTCGTCCGAAGTCAGCCGATGCCGGAACATCTGTGGGGCCGCCGTGGGCAATCTGTAGGCGATACCACCACAATTCTTCATCCACCAGCCGACTGCTGGCGGTGCCGGAATCAGCGATTCTGAGAGTGCTCAACCTGATGGAGGAGCCATCGTCATGACCCGTTTACGCGAGCCCGAGTTCATCGAGTTGTCGAAAAGAGAAATCGAGCAGATGCTCCGGCGGAACAATGTCGGTCGTCTCGCCTTTTCCTTTCGCGATTCTGTCGACATCCGCCCGATTCACTACGTGTGGCGGAAGGGATGGCTGTTCGGCCGCACGTCTGACGGCGACAAGCTCGTGACTCTTCGTCACAACCAGTGGGTTGCGTTCGAGGTCGACGAGATCTCGGGGCCGCTCGACTGGAAGAGCGTCGTGGTCCGCGGAACCTTCTACCGTCTCTCTCCGGAAGGCAACGTCCACGATGTGCGGCTTTACAGACGCGCGCTTCGCGCCATCCGCGAGGTCGCGCCGGACACTTTCACAAGCAACGACCCCGTTCCATTCCGGTCGGCGATCTTCGGGATCACGATCGATTCGGCCACGGGACGCGCGAGCTCCACGGCTTGAACGAGCTGGCGGGGCCGACACTAACGAATATGGAGGCCAGTATGTACCGCAACATCATGGTTCCCGTGGACGGCTCGTCATTCGCCCGAGAGGCGGTCCTGCACGCTCTTCGCATAGCGTCGCAGTCCGGCGCGACGCTTCACCTGGTTCAGGTGACGGTCTCGCCCGTATTCCTCAGCCCGCATGAAGGGATCGCTCCTGGAGCATCGAGCCTTGGCGACCTTCATTCGGTTGAACTGTCGAATCTCTACGCCCTGGCGGCCGAATGCCGGGCACATTCGACGCTGACCGTGACCGCAGCCCTGGAGCGCGGCCCGACCGTCGACGCCCTGATCGGGTACGCGAGACGCCACGATGTGGATCTCATCGTGATGCGGAGTCATGCGCGCCGTGGCCTCGCCCGCGTCTGGTTCGGCAGCGTTGCGGACGGGTTGATTCGAGAGAGTGGAATCCCCGTCCTCGTGGTACGCCCACCTTCGGTCGCAACGGCGCTCAAGAGCGGATTTCACCATCAGCGCATTCTCGTCCCGCTGGATGGCTCTGCGATCGCTGAACAGGCCCTCGCCCCCGCGGTTTCACTTGCACGAATAGACGACGCGAGCATCACCCTCTTGCGAATCGTCACGGCGTGGAAGCACCGCGAGCCCGGCGAGCTCGAGTCGTCGCTTGGGCCCGCAGGTGCGAATGAAGTCTCGGAGGCGCAGCGCTACCTCGATTCTCTTCTTTCGGAGCCGGAGGACCGTTCGATCCGCGTCACCCGCCGGGTGATGATATCGAGTGACATCGCATCGACAATCCTGCAGGTCGCGACTGACCATGAAGCTGACGTCGTGGCACTTGCCACCCGCGGCCGCGGGGCGATACGTCGCGCGACAGCCGGAAGTGTTTCGGACCTCGTCATGCGTGAGTCGACGGTTTCGACCCTGGTGATCAACCCTCCCGCCGATGCCATAAGACCCGAGGATGCCCGACAGGTGGCGGAGCTGGGGGTCTGAAGCAATGGCGCCGGTGCCCGGCGACACGTAGGATGAGCCCATGGAAATCGGCGATGCCCAGCTAGCCGCCGCAATCCGGCTGGCGATAGCCGCCCTCATCGGGCTCGGCGTTGGCCTCGAGCGGGAATGGTCGGGGCACGCGTCGGGACCGCTCGCGCGCTTCGCCGGGCTGCGCACGTTTTTCCTGCTGGGACTGCTCGGTGGAATCGCGGGGCTGCTGGTTCACGCCGGTCACGATCTTGTCGCGGCAGCGATAGTCGCCGGGGGCTCCGGACTCGCCATCGCCGCCTACATCATGGTCGTCAGGCAGACCGGAGCTGAGCGCGACGGTACGACCGAGGTAGCCGCAATCGTCGTGCTGGCACTGGGCATTGTCGCGGGAGCCGTCTCTCTTCTCATCGCTGCGGGCGCAGGCTCCTTCGTTGTTCTCGCGCTCAACGAGAAAAAGCGGCTGCATGGAGCGATTCGCCAGCTCGGCGAAGGTGAGTTCCGCGCGGGACTCCAGTTCGCCGTACTGGCTCTCGTAATCCTTCCAATCCTTCCCGAAGGACCGTTCTTCGGCTGGGCCGCGGTAAGACCGCAGATGCTGTGGATAGTGGTGCTGCTCTTCTGCGCCATGAACTTCGCGGCATACCTGGCGAAACGGAACGCGGGTGAAAGAAGGGGCTACCTCCTGACCGGCCTTCTCGGCGGCGTGATATCCTCGACCGCCGTAACCTTCGGACTCGCCCGGTACAGCAGGAAACATTCAGAGGTAGCGACATCGCTTGCATCGGGCGTCATCGCCGCATGCACGGTGCTCGTCCCTCGCGTCCTCGTCATAAGCACAGCGCTGAATCCGCAGGTCGCTGCAAGGCTCGTCCCTCTCATCGCACCGGCGGGGCTGATCGGCCTCGCCGTACTCGCCTTTGCATGGCGTTACCCGGGCAGGCTGAACACGACAAGCGACGAGGCGGCACCCGCACCCCTCATGGCAATCGACGAGAAAAACCCGCTCCGGCTATGGACGGCAATCAAGCTCGCCGTCGTTTTTCAGATGGCCATCAGCACGATTGCGCTGATCCGCGACATGTGGACGGTCGAAGGCCTCTATGGAACCGCTGTCCTCATGGGTCTTACAAACGCCGATGTGCTGACCGTCGCGATGAGTTCGCCGTCGACGGAACTCCTCCCGGTCATCGCGGCCCGGGCAATCGCCGCCGGCATTCTCGCAAACACGCTCGTGAAGCTCGGAATCTCCGCAGCGATGGGAACCGCGAAATTCCGCCTGGTTGCGGGGAGCGTCCTGCTCCTGATGGCTGCTTCTATTGCCCTGCCGTTACTGGCTCAATAGTCCAAGCTTCAGCGCAAGAGCCACGTAGTCGGACCGGTGGGCAAGCCCGAGCTTCTCGTTGATGCGCTGCTTGTAAGTATCAACGGTCTTGGGGCTGATGAACAGCTTCTCCCCTATCTCGGGAGCGCTGAATCCGCTGGCGACGTAACGCAGGACATCGCGCTCGCGCTCGGTGAGCTTCTCGTATTTCTCGCGCTCGTCTGCATGCTCGCCCTTGCGCTTTATGCCCTTCGCCAGCGCACGCGCGGCCGTCGGCTGCATGTACATGTCTCCGTGCGCGAGCGCGCGCACAGCATCGACAAGTTCCCTGTCAGCAGCGCTCTTGACGAGATACCCGCTGGCACCGGCCTCGAGCGCCTTTACCAGATACGCATCCTCGGCGTGCATGGTAAGGATCAGTATCTTCCCGCGGATACTTTTCGCGACCATCTCCTGAGTGGCCGCGATTCCGTCCATCTCGCCCATCGAGAGGTCCATCACTATCACGTCCGGGTCGACCCGCTCCGCCAGCGATACTGCCTCACGCCCGTTCGACACTTCACCTATCACCTGAATGTCCTTTGCCGAGCCGAGTACGGCCTTGACCCCGGCCCGCACGACCGCGTGGTCGTCGGCAAGAATCACCTTGATGATATCAGCGGTCATGAGGCAGCTCGCATCGTATTCAGTTCGGCAGTCACGCGCGTTCCCCCGTTTGGTGCGCTCACGATATTCAGGATTCCACCTGCAAGAGTAACTCTGTCCTTTACCGATGCAAGCGCTGAGCGTGCAGCGGGAAACCGCACGGATGCGGGGTCGAATCCGCAGCCGTCATCGGCCACCTCGACCCTGATGCTCCCGTTATGGGACATCACGTCAACGGTAGCCAATTTCGCATGTGAGTGCGCCTCGATGTTCCTCAATGCCTCCTGAGCCACCCTGAACAGCGTTGCAGCAATGTTAACCGGGATCGGCGCACCGGCCACCATCGACGTGACCTGGACCTCGATGCCGCTGCGGTCCTCGACCTGTCGGGCGAGAGTCTCGAGCGCCGCCTCCAGCCCGAGATCCTCAGCGACCCGCGGATGGAGCGAGTACGACACGTTCTTCACTTCCTCCAGTGCTGCCCCTACGAGACTGCTTGCCGCTGCCAGACGGTTCCTCAGCTCACCCTGAGCCTCGGTGCCGGCGGCGGTAAGCTGAAAGCGAGCGGCCGCCAGCGTCTGCGCGATCGAATCGTGGAGCTCGCGCGACACCCGCGCACGCTCGGCATCCTGGGCATAGACCACTTCCGCGCCGAGGTCCTGGATCCGTCTTCGCTCGGCAGCAAGCGAATCGAGAAGGCCGTTTACTGTGTTGCCGAGACGGAGCAACGCCGCATCCGCGAACGGAGATGGAATCCCTCGCGCTGAAAAATCGCCCACTGATACGCGCTCGGCGAGGTCTTCGAGATCATCGATTGGGCGCAGGGCGACCCTGACCAGAAAGAAGTTCACGACAGATCCCACAGCGAGAGCGACAACCACAGTGACCATGTCGAACCTGCCGCTGCCGCTCGCGACGAGCGAGTGGGCAACCACCGCTGCCGCAACGATTACGACGTTCGCGCCAATGAGCTTCGCGACCAGCGGCACGCCGAGAACACGCCGGCTCAGTCGCTGCATGAGGCCGATC
This sequence comes from Gemmatimonadales bacterium, assembly GCA_038208015.1. Lineage (GTDB taxonomy): Bacteria > Gemmatimonadota > Gemmatimonadetes > Gemmatimonadales > Gemmatimonadaceae > UBA4720. The sequence continues at coordinate 6,016 of JBBQZF010000025.1, read as the reverse complement.
TTTCTTGTCGTGCTGCCCATTGGCGCTGCCCCTTACGTGACGATGAGTGCGGTGACCATGCCGAACATTCCATGCTCCGACTCGGCGTGCGGAAGGACGTGGCAGTGAAACGCCCATACTCCGGGGTTGTTGCAGTTCACTATGACGTCCCATCTCTCGCCCGGCGCGATGTTAAGGGTGTCGCACTTCCACGGCGCCGGCTGCGCCCATCCGTCCTTGTCGATCACCGTCATGTGCATGCCGTGGAGATGCATCGGGTGAATCATCATCCCTTCGTTCATGAACCTGACCCGGACCTTCTGCCCGCGCTTCGCCGTGATCGGCTCGGTGGCCGGGAATCCCTTTCCGTTGATCGTGTAACCGTGCATTCCGTCATTGAGGATCATCACATAGTCGACGTCCACCTGCTCGATCTTCCGCGGACGCTTCGGTTCGATGATGAACGCCCCCAGCAGCCCAAGGCCGACCTGCTTTGCGGCATTGTGGTGCGAGTGGTACATGTGCGAGCCCTGGTTGCCGGCCGGCGCGGTGAACTCGTAGGTGAACGAAGTTCCCGGCTTTACCGGCGGCTGAGTGATGAACGGCACACCGTCCATGTCATTCGGAAGCTCTACGCCGTGGAAGTGGATCGACGTCGATTCATCGAGCTTGTTGTGGAGGATGACGCGAACCCTGTCGCCCTCCTTGACACGCATCTGGGGACCGGGAACCTGACCATTGTACGCCCACGCCTCGACCTTCTTCCCGACCTCCGTCTCCCACTGGATCTTCTCGGCGGTCAGCTCGAATACCTTGACGCCCTTCTCGATTTTCGGGGCGAACATCTGGTTTCCCTTCCCTTCGGTCTTCGCGGGAAAGGCCTTTATCCCTGCCTCGTGCATCGCATCCATCTGTTCGGCCGACGACAGAGTCGTGGCTCCCGCGGCATGCGTCGAGGGATGCGGCGCAGTGGTCCCTCCGCTGGCGTCCTTTGCCGTCAGGTTCGCCTTCTGCGCGTCAGAGACATTGCACGCGGCAAGCGCCCCCCCGGCTACGGCCACTGCCGCCGCGCTTTTCAGGAAGGAGCGGCGGGAAGCGATACCATATAGAAAGTCGGTGGCTTCAGGGGAAATCGGTTTATCGCTCATCGGTTCTTGTTCTCCAGGCGGTTTCGTGTGATCGGCGTGACCGATAGCACAACCTACCGGCAGGTGATTTTTCACTCTGTCGGGCGGAGCGTGGAGCGTGTGTAGGGAAATCCCTGATGGAACAGGCGCCAAAATGCGTGGCGGCCCATAAATTCCGCTCCAATGCAGCAGGCAACTCCCCCCGCAGCGGCGGCAGCGATAAACGATGCGATCCTCGCGGGCATCGTAACGATCTCGGCGGACGCGGTCGTCTGCGTTGACGAGGAGCAGCGAATCATCTTCTTCAACGAGGGTGCCGAGTCGATTTTTGGCTGGGAGGCCGCCGAAATCCTTGGCAACTCTCTTGAGATGCTGATACCCGATCGGTTCAGGGCGACCCATGCCGGTCATGTGCGCCAGTTCGGCGAGTCCGGCACCCGCGCCAGAAGGATGGGAGAGCGGGGCAGGATATCCGGTCTCCGGAAGAATGGAGAGGAATTTCCCGCCGAGGCGGCGATATCACACCTCAGGGGGCCAGCGGGGAACGTTTACGCGGTTGTCCTGCGTGACATAACCGAGCGGCGGCGGGCGCACGAGACCCAGCGGTTCCTTGCGGAAGCGGGTGAGATCCTTGCCTCATCGCTCGGTTTCGACGCAACCCTGCGAAACGTGACTCGGCTTACCGTCCCGCATCTCGCGGACGCCTGCATAGTGAACGTCTATCAGGGTGGAGAGTTACGCGGAGTCGCCGCCTCTCACCTCGACCCAGCCCGGGCGATCGAGCTGGAAAAACGGCGCCTCGAGCTGCCGATAGACCTTGCAGGCGAGCATCCTGTTGCGGAAGTCATACGAACTGGCAGGAGCATCGTACTGGGCGGACCGGAATCTCACGCGCCGCTCCCCGACCTTGTCGACATCTTCGGCTCGATGCCGTCGGCAGGGATGGTAGTGCCGCTCGTCGCCCGCGACCAGCTTCTCGGGGTCATCGGACTGTACAGGGAGACATCCTCGTATGACGCGACCGATGCCTTCCTGGCGGAGGAAATCGCGCGCAGGGCAGCGCTTGCGATGGACAACGCCCGGCTGCATGACCTGGTGCACACGGGTATCAGAGCACGCGACGACATGATCGGAATCGTTTCGCACGACCTGCGAAACCCGGTCAATGCGGTGAAGATGCTCACGGGCGTGATGCTCGACCGGGAGCGGGAGGAGCCGCTCTCCTCCGAGATGGTCGAGTACGCAACGATAATCCGGCAGGCCGCCGAGCAGATGGACGCACTTATCAGGGATCTGCTCGACGTGACCCGGGTCGAGGCGGGACGCCTGAAAGTCGACGCAAATCCCGCGGATACAGAAGAGCTTCTGAGCGACGCATTGCGCACTCTTGCGCCCGTTGCCGGAGCCAGATCACTGAAGCTGCGGCTCGACGCGCCTGACGACATGCCTGCGGTGATGGCCGACAAGGGGCGTATCGATCAAGCCCTGTCGAACCTCATCGGCAACGCCGTGAAGTTTTCATCGCCCGGCTCAGAGATCGTCGTGACGGTAAGGGTGCTCGAGGATGAGATGGTTTTCTCGGTGGCCGACCGTGGCCGCGGCATGACACCGGAGCAGCTCGGGCACGCCTTCGACAGGTTCTGGCAGTCGAGCAGGACAGATCGCCAGGGCGCCGGCCTGGGCCTCGCGATAACGAAGGGGATAATCGACGCGCACGGCGGCAGGATCTGGGCGGAGAGCGTTCCGGATGCCGGGTCGACTTTCTATTTCAGCCTGCCTCTGGCGAAGGATACGGATTAAGAAAAGAGCCGGCCCTTTCGGACCGGCTCTTTCCGTCAGGCTTCGTGATCAGAAGGCGACCACACCTTCCACAACGTAACCCTTGAACTTTCCGCCGCTGCGGATGTCTCTCGTCGGGAAATCGTTGTACTTCTGGTTCACCCACTCGCCCTTCAACATGACGTTCGGGGTTATGAACCAGCCGCCACCGAGCTGGTAGCGATTGACGCTGACCTTGTCGGTGATTCCGGCAAGCTCGCCCTTGACCGTGTTGTAGCGGCCCGCGACGAACACCCTCTCGTCGGCGAGGAAGCGGTAGACGATGTCACCTGCATACTGGTTCCACTCGCGCTCGGTCGCTTCGTTCGCTGCCTTGCCCTTCGCCTGTTCGACGACACCGAAGAGCTCGAGGCCGTTGAACTTCACGAACGGGTTGAACTGCATCGCAGTCACCTTGCTGCGGAGTCCGGGCTGGATCGACCCTGACCACGCCTGGGCGACTTCCGTCGCTGCGGCGCTGTCGATGACGCTGTAATAGCGGGAGCCGGCACGGTCGCCCGTGAAAATTGTGTTGTTCATCGACTTTTTCGTGGTGTAAAGCGAGCCCATCATGCGCAGCCGGAGGTCGTCGTTCAGCTGCTTGTCAAAACCAGCCTTCGCCAGATAGCTCGGGGCGCGATCGTTCGGCTGTCTCACCTGGCCGCGGATCTCGCCGTTCGTGAGGCCACCCATCACCATGAAGCCATTTGACCTCAGGTACACTTCAGCGCCAATCTCGGTGGTGAAGGCATCGAGGATGTAGTTGCCGACGAGCGGATTGTACATGGCGTTGCCGGCGTCGGTGCGGCGAAAGTGCGCATCACCGTAGTTCACCTCGAAGTGGCCGAGACGAAGCGTCACGTACTTCATCAGGTCGTTGAGCGGCTTGTAGTCGATCGGCGAGGCGTCGATGAGGAAGTAGCCGTCCTTTACCCACGTCTCGTTGTGATGGCGTGTCGACAGGTATGTCGTCAGCGCTACACGAATGCCCTTTGCAAGCTGGGCGTTGAGATAGAGGTTGGCGTTCGCGTTGTTGAACCCGTGGCCGATCTGCACGAGCTTGTTCCTGTCCACACCGTTCACGATCCTGGGGTCGGCTGTATTGCTGTGGTCGAGTCCCTGGAACTGCTGTGTGAAAGCTGCTCCCCAGTTGAGCTTGAAGCCGGTGTAGGGGGTCTCATCGGTCTTTGGCGGCTCGAACACGTTGAGACCGCGCATGTCCGTCGCGCGGAAATGCTGAATGTCTATGCTCGGCGAGGTTGCAAGGAACTTGCTGGGCCCCTGCTTCTTCTCGATGGTGACCTTGGCCGTATCGGTTGCTGCAACCTCGGTTTTGGGTGTCCCTGAATCAGCGAGCCTGGCTTCAGTGGCCTGGGCCGAGGCGAAGGTTGGAATGGCAGCCGCTACTGCAACTGCGATCAATGATGTTACGCGGGATCTCATTTCGATGCTCCTGTGCGATGTTGCGGGATGTGATGATGCTGGGTTGTGCCCGCTCATCACGGGGTGAGAACCAGGTCGAACGAAACCGTAATCGGGTCGCCGACTTTCATGCTTCCCAGCATCAGGCTCGGCGGCTGGACGCCGTATTCGGACATCTTGAACTTCGTGCTTCCCTTCATGCGGATCGTGCCGTCGCTCTCCGCACTGCCAGTGGCCTTCATCTCGAACGGGTTCTCCTTTCCGGCAATTGAAAGGCGTCCCTTCATCGTGACGTCGGTGCCGTTCACGGAATAGGAGCTCATCTTCCAGAAGATCTGGGGATTCTTCTCGGCCTTGAGAGCTTTTCTCATGTGCGAGTTCATCGTGCCGTTCCTGCAGTCCAGCGACTCCACCGGAACCACCAGCGAGGCTGACTGGACGAGGTCTTCAGGCGCGGAGCCTGGCTCCGAGGTGACCGACACGTCGATCTTCGTGGCGGAGCAGCTGAACGATTTCATCGTCGATGTTCCGTTGATCCACAGCTTGCTCTCTTTTGAGAGGTTGAGGTTTCTGGGCAGGGCCATCTGCGCGGAGGCAGCGACAGCGATTCCGGCGAGGGCTCCGGCTGCAATGAATGTCCTGATGACGCTTTTCATCTTTTCCTTCACCTGGTTCGGGTTACGCAAGGGAAGGTAGGAGCCCCCGCATTGGGGCTCTGTCGGAGCGTGCCCGATCTTTTCGAGGGGAAACGCACCCACTATGTGAGGGTATCCCCTACCGTTTACATTGAGTCAATCCCCTTTCCAAGAAGCAGCATGATGATGATCCCCAGGCTCACAATCGGACTCGCAGCGCTTTCCCTTGTCACCGCTTGCGCGATGGGCGAAGCCGAGCCCGCCGCGACCCCTCAAACGGAGGTCGCTCTCACCCCGGTTCAGGTCGATGCGATCGACTCCACCACACTCGCACCGCCCGCCACGAGTCCGGTCGACACGGCAGCGCCCGAGTCGGCGAAGCCAGCACCGATCACGGTTCCGTCTGTGCCGGGGCGAAGCAGGCGCGACAGCATCGCGCTGGTTTCGGCTATCCGCGCCGGGTTGAACGACAAGCGATGGCCGGTAAAGGGTCCTGCCCTGCTGCCGGGCTCGATCCTTCCGGCAAAGCGCATCGTCGCCTATTACGGCAACCCTCTCTCGAAACGAATGGGAATCCTCGGCGAGATCCCACCCGAGCAGATGCTCGCGCGACTCGACAAGGAAGTCACAGCATGGAATCGCGCCGATCCCGCGACTCCCGTTGTGCCGGCGCTCCACCTTGTGGCAGTGGTCGCGCAGGGCGCACCGGGACGGGACGGCAAATACCGCCTCCGAATGACTGATTCGCTCATCGAGAGAGTGTCGTCATGGGCACAGTCGAGAAATGCGCTCGTGTTCCTGGACATTCAGGTGGGGCTCAGCGACGTGATGACAGAGGTGCCGAGACTCGAGCAGTTCCTCAAGCGGCCGAATGTGCACCTCGGTCTCGATCCCGAGTTCTCGATGAAGGGGGGAGAGCGCCCGGGTTCGAAGATCGGAACGATGAGCGCCGCCGACATAAACTGGACTGTGAACTACCTGTCGAACCTCGCGCGCGTTAACAACCTCCCGCCCAAGGTTCTCGTGGTTCACCGC
>JBBQZF010000024.1:0-21511 GCA_038208015.1 Gemmatimonadales bacterium | reverse complement strand
TTATACCGCGCGCTCGAAACCCGGCTGGAAGGCGAGAACTCGGCGAAGCGCCATCTTGGCGAGGCAGTCGGCGCCTACGACTCGCTGACCGGCTGCGAGGCGATCGACGAAGTCGTGATGATCGACCAGTCGCCTATCGGAAAATCACCGCGGTCGAACCCTGTCACCTACATCAAGGCGTTCGACCAGATCCGCGCGATATTCGCCGACTCGCCGGTTGCGCGCCAGCGGAAGTATACGCCGAGCACTTTCAGCTTCAACGTGGAGGGTGGCAGGTGCGATGAGTGTGAGGGCGCCGGATCGATCGAGGTCGAGATGGTGTTCATGGCAGACATCCACGTTCCCTGCGACGCCTGCGGAGGCAAGCGGTTCAAGCCGGAAGTTCTCGACGCGAAGGTCAACGGCAAGAGCATCGCGGGCGTGCTCGAGCTGACTGTCGACCAGGCGATAAGGTTCTTCCCCCGCGAGGAGAAGCTGGGCCAGGCGCTGTGGCAGCTTCAGCAGGTAGGTCTTGGTTACCTTCGGCTTGGACAGCCGGCGACGACGCTTTCAGGCGGCGAGGCGCAGCGGATCAAGATCGCGCGCGAGCTGATCGCTTCAACGAAGAAGAAGGGCAGGAAGCTCTATATACTCGACGAGCCGACGACCGGCCTTCATCTAGACGACATCCGCAAGCTCGTCGATGTTCTCGACCGGCTGGTCGAGCAGGGTCACACGCTGGTGCTGATCGAGCACAATCTCGATGTCATAAAGCTCGCTGACTGGATCGTCGACCTCGGGCCGGAGGGTGGATCCGGCGGCGGAACCCTTGTCGCGATGGGCAGGCCTGAAGACATCGCGGCGGCGTCCGGGTCGCACACCGGTGAATGGCTTGCCCCGCTGCTCGCAGGCGCTACCGGTTCTCCTGCACCTTCCGCGCGAGTCGCGTTACGATCGCGCGCGGTATGAGCCGCTGCGCCTGGACCGTCGCCTTGTTCTTGATGCCGGGAATTGCGAGCCGCTGCCCGCGCATCGTTGCCGCATATCCGTAACGGGCGACATCTTCCGCGTCGGCAAGACCGGTGAGGCTGAAGACGACGGAGTTCGAAATGCCGGCACGCTCGGCGAAGTTTGTCGCCGTCGCGCCGGGGCAGAGACACGTGACGGTGACGCCGGTGTTGCGCAGCTCCTCGTCTATCGCCTGCGAGAAGCTGAGGATGAACGCCTTCGTGGCGTAGTATATCGACATTAGTGGTCCCGGCTGGAAGCCGGCTATGGAGCCGACATTCAGAATGCGCCCGCGGCGGCGCAGGATCATCGGCTGCATGAAGAGCTTCGTGAGGTGAACGAGCGATGCGACGTTCACCTGGATCATGTCGAGCTCGCGGGAGAGATCTGTCTCGGCGAACTCTCCGCCGAGGCCGAAGCCTGCGTTGTTCACCAGGACGTCTACCTGCATTCCCTCAGCGGTCACCGCATCGAAGAGCCGTTGTGGCGACTGCTGATCGGCGAGGTCGTAGACGAGAACCGTGACCTTGATACCGTGTTTGCCTTCGAGGATACCCGCTGCGGCTTCGAGGGCGTCGCGGGTGCGGGCTACGAGGATGAGATCGTGGCCGTGCGCGGCGAACTGCTTTGCCAGCTCGAGCCCGATGCCTCTTGAGCCACCGGTGATGAGCACGGTGAGTTTTTCGCGTTTCATCTTCGGAAATTTAAGAAGCGGGGTCAGTTTGATACACCTCTCGACTCACGGCGGCAATGCGAAAAGTGTCACGGCAACAGCAATCTTACATTTCGCGGATTGAGCGGATCTGGCTGATATAGGGCACCTGTCCGGGTGGAAGAGCTGCTCGCTCCGCTGTGAGTTCTCAAGAGAACAGCCCACGGCCACCCCGTCGTTGTCGGGAACCGATATTGTCATCGTGCCACTTTGGAGAACCATAAGGAACGTGCCGAGCTGCTATTACAGTGTCAGTCCCCGATCCGCCCAATCCGCCCAGATTCGCCCGATCCGCGCAAGAACGGGCTTGATCGCTCTCCGCCAGGCAGCGGACGCCGATCGGAAGCACGGTTGATTTGCCTCTCTCGTTTGTCTAACTTTCAGAGACCATTCCCGAGTAGCTCAGGTGGTAGAGCAGGTGACTGTTAATCACCGGGTCGGGGGTTCAAGTCCCTCCTCGGGAGCTCTACAAGTAATTAAAGGGCAACGCCTTACACAGTCGTTGCCCTTTTTCTTTTCCTGCCCTTGGTTCTCTGTGCTACCGCCCTCTGGTTTAAGACTCTGCGCCCTATGGTTAAAAACTCTGCGCCCTCTAGTATGCAAATACCGCGGAACCTTCTTTTTCTTTGCGCCCTGTTTGTAGTCTCGGGATTCCTTCACTTCTGGATTCCCGCAGCTTACGTCGCGGTCACCCCGCACTGGGTGCCTTACCGGCTCGAGATGGTTTACATCAGCGGTCTGGCAGAGATCGCAGGCGGGTTGGGGCTTCTATTCCCGGCCACGCGGAGGGCTGCGGGGATCGGGCTGATAGCCCTGTTGATAGCTGTGTTCCCCGCGAACATTCAGATGCTGTCGACTGCCGTGACGGGCGGTGCACCGGCAGCCTATCAGGCGCTGCTATTTCTGCGACTGCCGCTTCAGCCGCTCCTCATCGCCTGGGTCTATCGTTCAGCCGTTCGGAGACGCACCTGATTATTGAACCCTCGCGGCGCGAGGGGCTTCCACCTTGCGAAAAGCCTCCGCGGAAGGGACTCTTGGGGCCAGAACTTGCTCCCCACTCCACGGATGCCTGCAATTTCAGCGAACCCTCACGTAGTTAATTGCCGTTGACCAGGCTTCAGCGCGCATCGATCGCCGCAGCGCTCGCTGTCGGCCTTGCTGCGGGCCTGGGAGTTTTCACCTTCGGCTACGCCAAAGGGGCATCGTACCTGACAAATGACCCCGCCGCGTGCGCCAATTGCCACATCATGAGCGAGCACTTTGCCGCGTGGCAGAAGGGCAGCCACCAGGCGGCGACCTGCAACGACTGCCACACGCCCCATAACTTTGTCGGCAAGTATGTCGTGAAGGCGCGGAACGGCTTCTGGCATTCCTTCTACTTCACCACAGGCCGGTACCCCGACCCACTCCGGATCACCGAGCGCAACCGGCGAGTGACCGAGGAAGCCTGCCGGTACTGCCACCAGCCGATCGTTGATGCGATAGAGCCGGAGCTCGCAGGGAATCGCGACCAGCCAGCCGATGTGGCGCAGGCGGGCATGAGCCTCGCGCTTGCCAATACCGGCGCCCATGGCGACGCCACAATGTCGTGCATCAGATGCCACAAGTACGTCGGACACTTCGTCAGGTGATGGGCAGACCTTTGACTCAATCAGGAAACTCCGGAGATTCTCGATGACACATCCCGACGGAATGCAGGAACCCTCGAGAGGGACAAGGGTCGGCTTCAAAACCATAGCGGCCGTCGCCGCCCTCGGACTCGTCGCTGCCATTGGCGGGGCCGCGTTGCTTGCCAACATCATGGAGCGCCGGCAGGAGGCGCGAAATCCTTTCTACCGGGTCGTCACGCTCACCGACACCACGACCGACCCTGCGATCTGGGGCAAGAACTTCCCGCAGCAGTACGATGCGTACCTGCGCACCGTGGACCAGGTCCGCACCCGGTACGGAGGAAGCGAGGCACTTCCCCGCACCCCGACTAACGCCGATCCAAGATCGATCGTCGCGCAGTCGCGGCTCGAAGAGGATCCCCGGCTTCGGGATTTCTGGTCCGGCTACGCATTCAGTCAGGACTTCCGCGAGGAGCGCGGTCACGCATACATGCTCTCAGACCAGGAATTCACGCAGCGTCAGCAGTTCGCGCAGCAGCCAGGCACTTGTCTCAACTGTCACGCATCGATGTACGCGACATACATGCGGCTCGGCGGCGGCGACCTGACCCGCGGTTTCGAGGCGGTAAACAAGATGCCGTACCAGGAGGCGCGCCAGCACGTCACTCACTCCGTGTCATGCGTCGACTGCCACAATCCCGAGACGATGGCTCTTCGCATAACGCGTCCGGCATTCATGGAAGGAATTCGCGCGGTAAAGGCAACGCAGGGCGTGCCGAACTTCGACGTAAATCGCGATGCGACGCGGCAGGAGATGCGCACGTTCGTGTGCGGCCAGTGTCACGTCGAGTACTACTTCAAGGGTCCCGAGAAGCGGCTCACGTATCCGTGGAGCAAGGGTCTCACCGCCGACAGCATTCTCGCGTACTACGATGTCGACGGCCACAACGACTGGAAGCACGCCATAAGCGGCGCGCAGGTGCTGAAGGCGCAGCATCCCGAGTTCGAGATGTACAGCCAGGGAGTGCACGCGCGCTCCGGGGTCGCGTGCGCCGACTGCCACATGCCGTATCAGCGGGTGGGAGCCATGAAGATCAGTGAGCACCACGTGCGCAGCCCTCTCCTCAGCATCGACCGCTCCTGCCAGACCTGCCACAAGTTCCCCGAGGATGAGCTTCGCGCGCGGGTTGAGACGATCCAGGATCGTACGTTCGAGCTTCGCAACATCGCTCTCGACGCTGTGCTCGAGCTCACGCGCAACATCGGGGCGGCGGCGGCGAGTGACAGCACCTCACCTCGCCTCGCTGATGCGCGGAAAGCTCAGCGATACTCCCAGTTCCTCGTCGACTTCGTCGAAGCCGAGAACTCCATGGGCTTCCACGCGCCGCAGGAGGCGGCACGGGTCCTCGGGCACGCAATAGACATAGCGCGCAAAGGACAGAACTCCCTGCATGGCGTAGTGGGCGCCGCACCGGTCGCTCTTCCAGGTGTTGGCGCTACCCGGTCGCGCCCCGCGTCGAGTGGAGCGGGGGCAGCGGAGCGGAAGTGATCGCGGCTACGGCCTCCTGTAAACGACCCCGTTCTTCATGACGAAGGAGACCTGCTCGGTCACGTGGATGTTCTCGAGCGGATTCCCCGGGACGGCTACTATGTCAGCAAGCTTGCCAGCCTGAAGCGTTCCAACGCGCGCATCCCAGCCAAGCAGCTTCGCCGCGTCGATGGTGCCGGCGTTGAGAACTGCAATCGGCGAGAGGCCTCCCCACTCGACCATCAGCCTGAACTCTCTCGCGTTGGTCCCGTGCGGGATCACTCCTGCATCGGTACCGAACGCGATCGGAACCTTGTTCGCGACAGCCAGCCTTATCGCCCGCCGCATCGCGTCCGCCGCCGCCAGCGCCTTCTCGGCGCGAAGCCCCGTAAGTGTTCCATCCTTCGCGAATATTTCGACTGCCTCGCCCGCCATTAGTGTAGGGACGAGGTAAGTGCCATGTCGCGCCATCAGCTTGGCGCCTTCCTCGTCGAGAAACGATCCGTGCTCGATTGAAGCAACTCCCGCACGCGTCGCGATCTTTATCCCCTCCGTGCCATGCGCGTGCGCGGCGACTTTGCGTCCAAAGTTGCGTGTCTCGTCGACCATCGCCTTCAATTCCTCGAACGAGTATTGCGTCGTGCCGACTGCCGCTACCTGGGACAGCACGCCGCCCGTCGCACAGGTTTTTATCACTTCGGCCCCATACTTCATCTGATGCCTTACTGCGGCCCGCACCTCTTCCGGGCCGTTGGCGATTCCTCCCATCACGCCGCGTTCATTGACTCCGGGGCGCCAGCCGTTCGAGTCACAGTGCCCGCCAGTGATCCCGAGTGAGTATCCCGCGTTCTGCATGCGCGGGCCAGGTACATTCCCGTCGTTTATCGCCTCCCGCAGCGCCATGTCGTCGAAGTTGCTGGATCCTACCACGCGGATCGACGTGAAGCCGGCCATCAGCGTCTTCAACGCGTTCGCGACACCGAGTATCGCGCCGTAGGACTCGAAATCCCTGACTGACGCATTGTCCCTCAACGGGTCGCCCAGCGTGCGGCCGCCGATGTGGACGTGGGAATCGATGAAGCCGGGCAGGAGCGTCACGTCGCCCAGGTCGATGACCGTCGCGCCTGCCGGAATCGATATCCCGGTGGACGGACCGGCGGCGACGATTCTGTCGCCCGTCACGACGATCACCGCGTCAGATACCATGGCCGGGCTCGCGATGGTGATCATGCGAGCTGCCCTGATTGCTGTCGTGGAGGGAGCGGAGCCTGGATTCGGGACCTGTGCTGCAGCCGAACCTGCAAGCAACATCGCTGTGGCTGCTGCGATTGTTTTGATACGCATCTGGCGTTCCCTCTTAGCTGGTGATTTCCGGTGCGAGGCTCCTCTTCGATACTACGCGGAGCGCTCGCGGGCATGAACTTACCTTCACTTCGGCGCTTCCGGCACGGTGCAACTCGCCGTCGGCATCATACGTGGGCGGCGAGTCGAACGATACCTCGAACTCACCTGCGCGCTCACGAACGCATTCACTGAAGCGCTCATGCTTTCCGAGTAGCGCCGCTCCAAGCACTGCCGCTCTCTTCCAAGTCGGCACGTCGAGAATGGACATGGCGTCGAGCATCCCGTCTGTGGCTACGGCGCCAGGCGCGATCTCGAATGTCCCCCCGAAGTAGGATGCATTCGCCAGGACCAGCATCAGGTGCATCTCGGGCGGGCGAACCGACGCCGCCGACCTCACGCCGATTGTTGACCCGCGATAGCCGAACAGCTCGGCAACCGCAGCGTAAACGTAGACGGCGTTGCCGCGAAGCCGCTTGTGCTTCCTGATCCCCTGCAGGACCGCGACGTCGAAGCCGAATCCGCAGCAGTTGACGAAATATCTTTCCTCGATCTTCCCGGCATCCACGCGCTGCTCCGGGGCGGTCGCGCAAAGGCGCGCAACAGTTCGGGCGTCGGCCCGAACTGTACCAAGGAGCTTGGCGAAGTCGTTGCCGGTGCCGGCGGGCATTACGGCAAGTCTCACATCCTCGCCTGAGTGCAGGATCGCGTTCGCGACGTTCGACATCGTGCCGTCGCCTCCCACCACGACGAGCGTGGTGTAGCCAGCCGATATCGCCTCGTTCGCGACGCGATGCTCGTCTCCTGCGTGAGTCGTCGTCCTTATCTCGGGGCTGCCGATTTCAGCAAATGCCGCCGCGAGCGATGGAATCATCTTCGCCCCGCGTCCTCGCCCCGCTGCCGGGTTGACGATGACGCAGGTGCGATCATGCATCAGTGACTTGCTCTGTTTTTCCAGGGCATCGAGGGCACTTCAGCGCGCTCCGAGAAGACGGTAGATCCGAGAAGCCTGAATCCGCCGGCGTTGGCGAGGGCGGAGTACGAGAAGACGGCCATCCCGGTGGCTCCACGCTCCCGGGCCATCCGGATCTGGTTGACCACTTCGCGCGGGCCCTTGCTCGCGTCGATTCCGATGTACATGTGGCGGCCAGTCTCCCGCTCCGATCCCTTCATCTGCTCGTCGAGCATGCACCCCCAGTCAATTCGCGCGCATGGCTCCTTGATCCTCGAGTAGGTCATCGGGACAAGGATGTCCATGTAGCCCGCCCGCGCCCATGCCCTGTAGTCCTGCATCAGGTCAGTCGAGCCGGCCAGTGTCTTCCATGGCCACTTGTCGAAGTAGATCCCCCACACTGCCGCGGAATACACGACTCCGGGCTTCACCGCTGTTATGCTGTCGTGGGTCTCTTTCACCATCATGTTGACAAGCCCGGTCCTGTAGGCCTTCCACTCCGCGGGATACGCATCGGGATTCTTCCCGAACCCGGCGCGGCTCACCGGGTCCCATGACCAGGCGTTGCCGGGATAGCGGATGCGGTCGAGATGGATTCCGTCCACGTCATATCGCCGGACGATATCGGCGGCGACACGCGCCATCTGCGTCCGCACTCCCGGAAACGATGGGGAAACCCAGACGTACTCTTCGCTGTTGGGACAGGGAAGCCGCTTTCCCCACTTGTCGGACATCACCCACTCCGGATTCGTCAGCAGAATGTGGCGGGGGTTACCCGGGTCAGGTTCAGGCATTGGTCTGCACTGTCCCTCGATCCCTGCCGCCCGACCGGTGAGGGCGTTGAGGTATGCGTGAACCTGAAGTCCGCGCTTCCGCCCCTCCCGAACCGCTACCTCGAGCGGATCGTACTTTGGAGTGCCTCCGAGCTTTCCGCAAAGCAGTGTCGCGCAGGGCTCGATTGACGATCGATAGAACGCGTCACTCGATGCGCGCACCTGGAAGTATATGATGTTGAAGTTCGCTGCTGCCGCGACTTCCATGATCCGGGCGATCTTGGGCTCGGAATCGTAATCAAAGCGCGTGACCCATAGCGCTCTCGCTTCCGCGCGCGCCGGCCGCTGTGCGGCAGCGTCGAACGCCGGCAGCAGCGTGAGCAGCGCCGCTGCCGTTACTAGCATTTTCTTCAACTTCTACCTCGTGTAGTCTATTTCGTTAGGTCCTGCACACTCGTACGTGTCCAGACTACAATCGTGAGGCACCCCCGCGCCAGACTATTTTCGAACTGCGGCGGAACCGCGGCTCCGCTGTAGACCTCGATTGCCGCGATGTGCCGCGGAACGACCGCGTCATCCATGTCGCCTTCGACGAGCGACCCCCGGTGAACGCCGTCGACCACGAGATGCGAGCACTCGGCTCCGGTGCCCGCGCCGCGGATGACACGCTTCCCTTCCGTATAGTCGATGCGCACTCCGCGAATCGTCCCGATTATGTCAGTGAGGTAGGTCGGATTCTGTCGCTCGAAGTCCTGCCGGGTGCGGAATTCTCCGATTCCCCTCTCCCGACGTGAGGTGAACCCTACCCGCGCCAGAGCCCGTTCCCGCCGCGCGATCACATACATCGGGTCAATCACCAGAGCGTGCTCGGTCAGCACGACATCGAGACGGTGCGTCCCACGCGAAGTAAGATCAACGGGGATTCGGGCCGGCACGAAGCCAAGCCGCCGGACCACGACGTTCCGCGTTCCCAGGGGCGCTCCAGCGAATGTGAACGCGCCGCCGGAGTCCGTGACCGCTGTCCTGGCAAAGTCGGGGATCGCGACAGTAGCACCAGCGATCGGAGTGCCGTCGGCGGTTTTTACCGTACCGGCAATCGACGCCCGCCTTTCAGCCGACACATCCGGAATTGCGAGCGTCAGGTCGCGGATAATGAGCCCGCCGGACCTGCTGGAGATCGCGACAGGAGATGTCGACGAGCGGTCGTGCGTCGCGTGCACGACGGCGTCGACCTCAACCGGAAGACCGCACACGCGGTAGGAACCGGTCATGTCGGTGCCGCCCTGCACAACGCGCGGCGTGCGGTCGATCCCCTTCTTCTTCGACACCTCGTAGTCAGACCAGGTCACGAACACGCTCGCCCCGGAGACGGGCGCGCCCGTATCGGGATCCGTAATGCGACCCACCAGGAGCGACCTGCCGGCCGCCTGATCGACCTGGCAGATCCCGCGCACGAGCGTGGAAGCAGACGGAATCGCGAGCAGAATTCCCTTTCCATCATCGAGCGGAACCGAAAGCGTGCGCGGCGCGGCGGCCACGCTTATCGAGTCGAGGAGGGGATGGAAGAAGGCAACGCTGTACCTTCCCGGAGCGATCGAGTCGAGGGTGAACCGCCCAAGCGAGTCCGAAACGGCGGCGACGGCAGTCCCCGCAATCACTATCTCCGCCCCCGCCAGCGGACGGCGCCGGAGGCTGTCGACCACTACCCCTGTGACAGAGTGAACGCTTCCCTGCCGAACCCGGCTCGATGCATCCTGCGCATCGGCAGTGGCAGCAACTCCCGCCAGCGCGAGAACGACGAATCGCGACCGCATGCTTCTATAATAGTGCCTGTAACCAAAAGCGGGGGGGGTGAGGAGACCAGTGAGGAAAAGCTGAGACCAGTGAGGAATCAACTTCGCGGGGCGAACGGTGGGCTGAAAAGTGACCTGGGTTCTAAAGGTTTAGTAAAATCAGTTACCCGTAGTTCACCGGTCTCACGTTTCTCACCGGTCTCCCCACCCCCCCGTAGTTCCGCTACGAGACCCTTGTAATCCGGTACACCCTTGAACCCGCCGTGATGTAGAGCTCGCCCGCCGCGTCCTCTCCGAACGAAGTGACGTTGCCGACATTGCCTACGCTCCACGTCCTCTGATCCGTGGCACCGCCGTTGACGTAGCGGAAGCTCTTCACGAACCCGGCACAGTAGTCACTGTAGAAGTAGTGTCCGGCGATCTCCGGGATCGCAGCCCCCCGATACACGAAGCCGCCGGTGATCGCGCACGCCCCTCCGGAGCGATCGTACTCGAGCGCCGGCAGCTCGAGACCCTGCCTGTCACAGCTCGCTGAATTGTAGCAACCCGTTCCCTCGAGGATGTTCCAGCCGGCGGCGATTCAGGCGCCGCCCCGGTAGTGCATCCGAGGACGGCGGCCAGGGCGATTAGTTGTGAGCGGCGCATGTCCGAGTGTCATGCAGATCAGAGGCCCCGGGGACCCCCGGCGTCGGGTCAGTCCTCGAGCACCGGCTCGTAACCAGCATCGCCCGCCGGCGCGAGGTTGCTGTTGCCGTCAAGCACGCGCGCGCAGGTATTCCACCGCAGGAGCGCATCGTCATTGCCGGCCGGCCTGATTGCCTCCGCCTTCTCATACCACTCCATTGCTTCCCTGAGCGAGTCATACGCCATCCCGCCCGATCCCATCCCGCCCTGCGCAAGAAGCGCCTGGCCGCGACGCTCGGCCACCATGCCCGAGTAATACGAGCGCTGATAGTCGTCGGTGATGCGCGCAAGATATTCCTTCGCGCGTTTGACCCCCGAGGCCGCGACGCCGCTGTGCAGGTCAGTCAGCGCGAGGACCAGCATCACGAGAACCTGCTGGTTGTCCGGATCCACTTCCAGAACATCGAGGCAGATGCTTTCGGCCGCCCACGACTGATTGAGCAGGCGATAGCGCTCAGCCTTCTGGATGGCGCGGGGGATGGAGTCACGCGAGATCGGTTTGAGCTCGTACATAGTGCCTTCCTATCCGGACTTTCGCCGGAATATGCGCACGAGAGCGCGCAACGGGTCGTAATGCTCGTCGACCACGCGCTCCTTGAGCGGAATGATCGCATTATCGGTGATCGTGATGTGCTCCGGACACACTTTCGTGCAGCACTTGGTGATGTTGCAGTAGCCGATCCCGTGCGCCTCCTTGAGCTCCTCCGTCCGATCGACGGTATCGAGGGGATGCATCTCCAAAGCCGCAACGTACGTAAGGAACCGCGGACCGATGAATTCATCGTGCTTGTGGTGGTCCCGCAGCACGTGGCACACATCCTGGCACAGGAAGCATTCGATGCACTTCCTGAATTCCTGGACACGATCGACATCGGTCTGCGACATGCGCCACGTTCCGTCGGCGGCGTCCGGAGCGCGCGGCTTGAACTTCGCAATCCGCTTCTTCACCGTGAAGTTCCACGATACGTCGGTGACGAGATCGCGCACCGGCGGAAATGCGCGCATTGGCTCGACTGTCACCGGCTTGTCGAGATCGAGGTCGTTGAGCCGCGTCATGCACATCAGCTTCGGCATCCCGTTCACCTCGGCCGAGCACGACCCGCATTTGCCCGCTTTGCAGTTCCAGCGGACGGCGAGGTCGATTGCGCTCTACGACTGTATCTGGTGAATCGCGTCGAGAACGACCATTCCCTCCGAGACTCCCGTCGTGTAACGCTCGAGTTTCCCTCCACCTGCATCACCGCGCCACACATCGAATGTCGCCGTGCGCGTCTCGCCGCCGGCGCTGGCGTCGCTGCGCTCCGCTGCCCTCTGGCCGCTCTCAACGATTCCCTGCGAAACCGAGGCAGTCATTTATTTGTTATCCTCGACGATCTGCATGAGATCCTCGCGCATTGCCGGAATCGTCTCGCGACCGACCGACATCGAGCCGTCGGCCTGCCGGGTGACAAGAATGTTGAAGCCCGCATAAGCTGATTCCTTATCAGGATGGTCGTCACGAAAATGACCTCCCCTGCTCTCCTTGCGCTCTATGGCTGAGCGGGTCACTGCCTCCGCGACAGTGAGAAGGTTCGACAGGTCGAGCGCCGTGTGCCATCCGGGATTGTATTCCCTGTTCCCTTTGACGCTGACGCGCGCGGCACGATCGCGCAATGCCTCGAGCCCACTGAGCGCGCGTTTCATCTCATCCTCGAGGCGCACGATCCCCACCAGCTCCTGCATCATCTCCTGAAGGGCGTGCTGGACCTGGTATGCCCCCTCCGACGAGGCCTCGCCTCCTCTCTCGAACGGCTCGAGCGCGGCCCGCGCGCTGGAATCGACCTGGTCCGAGTCGATCTTCACCGGTGGTGCATTCGCGGCATACTCCGCAGCATACCCGCCCGCTCGCTTCCCGAACACAACGAGATCAGACAGCGAGTTTCCGCCGAGGCGGTTCGCGCCGTGCAGGCCCGCTGCTGATTCGCCAGCTGCGAAGAGTCCGGGTACCGTTGACATCTGCGTATCGCCGTCGACGCGGATCCCCCCCATCACGTAGTGAGTGGTGGGGCCAACCTCCATCGGTTCAGACGTTATGTCGATGTCCGCGAGCTGCTTGAACTGGTGATACATGCTTGGAAGTTTCTTCCTGATATGCTCGACCGAGTTCGGAATCTTCGACTTGATCCATGATATGTCGAGAAACACGCCGCCGTGCGGGCTGCCGCGCCCTTCCCTGACTTCGCGCATGATGCATCGCGCAACGTGATCACGGGTCAGAAGCTCGGGCGGTCTCCGGGCATTCTTGTCGCCCTGGACATAGCGCCACCCTTCCTCCTCGTTGTCGGCTGTCTGGGAGCGGTAGTTAGCAGGGATATCGTCGAACATGAATCGCCGGCCTTCCCTGTTGACGAGTATTCCTCCCTCTCCACGCACCCCCTCCGTCACGAGAATGCCGCGCACGCTCGGCGGCCATACCATTCCGGTCGGATGGAACTGCACGAACTCCATGTCCTGGAGCGCGGCGCCTGCGCGGTAGGCGAGTGAATGGCCGTCCCCGGTGTACTCCCAGCTGTTGCTGGTGATATGGAATGCGCGGCCGATGCCGCCCGTGGCGAGTATGATCGCTTTCGCCTCGAACACCCTGAAGCGCCCGCGCTCGCGATCGTAAGCCAGAGCACCGGAGACCCTGTCGCCGTCCTTGAAAAGATCGATCACCGTGCATTCCATGTGCACGTCGATGCCGAGGTGGATCGCGTGGTCCTGGAGGGTGCGGATCATCTCGAGGCCGGTGCGATCGCCGACGTGCGCGAGACGCGGATACTTGTGCCCGCCAAAATTGCGCTGGATGATCCTTCCGTCGGGGGTCCGGTCGAATACGGCTCCCCACGCCTCGAGCTCCCGCACACGATCCGGCGCTTCCTTCGCGTGAAGCTCCGCCATCCTCCAGTTGTTCATGTACTGGCCGCCGCGCATCGTGTCGGCGAAATGGACCTTCCAGTTGTCGCGATCGTCGACGTTCGCCAGTGCGGCGGCGATACCGCCTTCAGCCATCACCGTGTGCGCCTTGCCGAGCAGCGACTTGCAGACGAGCCCGACGCGGGCACCCTTGCCGGCGGCTTCGATAGCGGCGCGAAGTCCCGCGCCGCCCGCTCCGACAACGAGGACGTCATGGGTGTACGTCTCGAATTCCGCCACCTAGAGAAGTCTCCAGTCCGTCCACACGCCCATCGAGATCAGGCGGACGTAGATGTCGCAGAATGCGACCATGAAAAGGCTGGCCCATGCCCAGCGCATGTGTCCGCGGTTGAGGCAGCTTGCGCAGTCGTAGGCCGTCTTCCTGACAGGTTTCCCGGAAAGCCTGTCGAGACGGCCACCCACGAGATGTCTCAGCGAGTGGCATCCGAGTGTGTAGCCGCCGAGGAGCACCACATTCGCAGTGAGAAGGATTGTGCCGACGCCGATGCCGAAACCCGTAGCGCCCGTCGCGGGGTCGGTGAACCACATCGCCTTCCAGGCATCGTGCGATAGAAAGACAAGGAACAGGAGCGCGAAGTAGAGGAAATACCGGTGGACGTTCTGGATCACGAGAGGGAATGAGCTCTCGCCCCTGTATCCTTTCCGCGGCTCTCCCACCGTGCATGACGGGGGGTCGGACCAGAACGCCTTGTAGTATGCGCCACGATAGTAGTAGCAGGTAAACCTGAACCCTGCCGGGAAGGGCAGGATTATCAGCGCCGGCGAGAACGGAAGAAGGGCCGGCCACCAGCCCGGTTTCGGGCCGAACCACGCTGACGCCGAATCACCCCAGATCAAAGGGGAGTAGAACGGCGAGAGATAGCCACCGTATTCGTAGTGTGCGTTCTGGAAGGCCGCCCATGTCGCGTAGGCGAGAAACGCGGAGAGAATGAGGAAGACCACGGCGGGCTGGATCCACCATGCATCGCGGCGCGCGGTCTCCCCCCACCCGCGCCGCCGCAGTTGAACTACTTCAGCAGCCACCGGCTGCTACTCGTGCTGCGTTCTGTCCGCGACGTAAAGCTCGAGGTATCCGCACTCCTCACATACGAAGGTCATGATGACGAGGCCTGCAGTGGTGCTGATCGAGCCGTCGGTGGCGCCGCCCTTGACGTTCATGAGGGCCTTGAAGCTCTCGGTGCGATTCATCCGCACCTTTGGATGGTTGATGCAGTAACGCTTTCCGTCCTTGATTGGCATATACCGTGACCCCGCGGGTAGGTGATCGACCGTTGATTGTCGCGCTAATGTACGGACAGGAGCGCCGCCGAGCCAGTCGCAACCTCCAGCGAAGCCTACTTCGAGCGAAGCTGTTTCGCCCTCTCCTGCATCTGCCTTGCCCGCTCTTCCATTCGTTTCGCCTGTGACTCGCGCGCGGCATCAACCTTCGCGCGCTGCTCCGCCGTCAGAATCGCGCGGACCTCGTTATGCTGCTGCTGGCGAATCGCTGCGGATCGCGTCCGGAACTGCTCGCGCTGCTGCTGGAAACGCTGGCGCGCTGCGGCAGATGTGTCACCCGCCTGGCGTGCGGCGCGGAGAGATCTCATCTGGGTCATTCCCTCTTCACGAAGCGTCCCGAACTGGGGCTGATACTTTTCGTGAATCGCCCTGACCTGCGTCTTCTGCGCATCGGTGAGATTGAGCTGAGCCATTACATGGTCTCCACCCATCCTGCGGCCCCGCTGGCCTTGGCCGCGCATGCCGCGCTCCCGCATCGCTCCCTGCCGCATGCCGGGGTGGCGCATGCCGGGATGGCGCATGCCCCGCTCCATGCGCTTCTTGCGCATGCCTTCGACTCGCTCACTCCGCGGGCCTCCTTCCTTTACACCACGCGCGCTGTCTGTCGTTACCGGGGTCTGTGCTCCCGCGCTCACAGCCACACCCAGAAACACAACGGCGCCAAAGGCAGCCATGCGAAATTTCGACATCCAACCTCCACATCGGTTATTGCCCCGCGCACCATGCGCGTGGACATCTGGTAGACGCGCGCTTCGTCCCGATGTTAGGCGAGATGAAGAGGTTTTTATTGGGTTCATCACGGAATGCCGGGAAACGCGGCACGAATTCGAGGAAATAGGGGTCCATCGCCGCGCTGGCGTAAGCCATGTTATTCCGGGGACACGCGGGGGTTTCTCGGTAGGAAAAGGCGATTTGCTGCCTGCGAAAACAATTCAGTACCTGGAGCACTGATTAGTCAGCCGTCGCCCCACTCGATTGCCACGGAATGGCGCATCAGTTCTTTGCTCTCACCTGGTTCCCGGTATTCCGAGAAGAACCTTTTTTCTGGAAGCCTGTGCGGACCGCCCGTACCCTAGCCCGCGGCTGCAGCCGGCACCGCACCGAACCGGCGCTCGCGCGCCCGAAACTCCTCAACCGCCTCGGCCAGGTCGCCAGCCGAGAACTCAGGCCACATCCGACGGGTGAAATAAAGCTCGGCGTACGCGCATTCCCAGAGCAGGAAATCCGAAAGGCGCTGCTCGCCTCCCGTGCGGATCAGGAGGTCGACGTCGCGTGACTCCTCGATTCCATTGTCGACGTGAGCGAGAAGCCGGGCGAACGACTCGCGGTCCTTGCCTGTGTCGCGGGCCGGCTCATGAGCGATGTGGTGTGCCGCGCGGAGGATCGCGTCCCGCGATGAGTAATCGACGGCGATCCGCAGCTCGAGAGTCCTGCCGTCCCGGGTCGCACTCTCGGCATTGCAAATCGCCCTGAGCAGCTCCGCCGGGATGCGGTCGCGGCGGCCGATTATCTTCATCCGCACGCCGTTGGTGACGCATCTCGCGACTTCCGAGACGAGATAGCGCCTGAAAAGCCTCATCAGCAGCGCGACTTCGCGCGAAGGCCTTCGCCAGTTGTCGGCCGAGAATGCATAGAGGGTGAGAATCCCGACGCCGCAGTCCGGCGCTGCCTCGACGATCTTTCTCACCGTTCGCGCGCCGGCGATATGGCCCGCGGTCCTGAGTTGTCCGCGCGCCGTTGCCCAGCGGCCGTTACCGTCCATGATTATCGCGACGTGGATGCCGCCCGGTTCGTTCGTGCTCATGAGGTGGAGGTCGTCGGCTAGCGGTCGCGGGTGGCCCTGATCAGGGCTTCCATGTGATCGAGATACCGTTCGAGGGCGCGCCGTCCTGACGCGGTGAGCCGGTACTGAGTCTTCGGCATCCGGCCCTCGAACGATTTTGTGCAAGCGATGTATTCCGCTTCCTCGAGCTTGCGCGCGTGGACGCTGAGATTTCCATCGGTCGTGCTCATGAGCTTCTTAAGGTCGCTGAAACTCAGCGAGTCGTTGACGGCGAGCGCGCTGACTATCCCAAGGCGAAGGCGCTCGTGTATGAGACGATCGAGTTCCTCGGGCTTTTTCGCGGGCTTGCGCGCGGCTGCGCCCTTCACGGGCCCCTGCGACCGGGCATCGTCCCGTGCCGCTCCATTCTTAGCCACCGTGACTCCTCGCGATCGGTATTCCGAATGCGATGTGAAGCCCGCCGAAAGCTGCGCCGAGAATCCAGTCGTTCCATGCTGCCGGGGAGAACAGCGCGATGCAGCCGGCCGCCATGAAGCAGAGACCCATCACCGGGACGATCTTCACCGAGAATGCTCCACCCGCGACCACAGCCGTTCCATACAGAAGCAGCCAGACGCCGGGTATCGCGACAGCGAAGCCTGCGCGATAGAGGACGATGGTGAGCACGGCGCCAACGAACATCGGCGGCGAGAAGCTTAGCACGAACTTCCGGCCCGGGCCCGAAAGCAGAGGCATCTTCGCCGCTCGTGCCTTCTGCACCATCGCCCAGATCATCATGAGCGGGGAGAGGATTGCGGCAGCGAGCCAGACGTTCAGCGCGGCCGCTTCCGACGGCACCTGCGACGCTATCACTGCGACTATGACCGCGAGAATGCCGATTGCGACCATTCCCCATCCTGACACCGCGGTGAACGAGCCCGCGGCTTCCATCGTATTTCTTATGAACGCTAGGTTGTCCATCGCCCGTCCATGAAGGGACGGGAGGTCCTTGGGCGGGGGCGGGCGAAGGGGGCGAACTGAAGTCATTACTTTATCATACAGATGAACGGGAAGGATTGTCAAGTACTTTGCAAAGCAAAGTATGCCCCTGCCGTGCCGCTACCATGGCCCGGCTTTCCGGCTAGCTGGGCGCCACAGGACCCGGCAGTGGATCGCTGGCCGGGAAGCTCTGCTCGACCATCTTGTCGAGGCGCCGCTCATCGATCGCGCTCGAGAGCATGGTGACGAGACTTCCGCAGAATGCCGGAAGGTCTTCCTGGCGCCGGCTCGTCAGGAGCTTCTGGTCGACCGAGGCCTGCTTGTCGACCCACGCGCCGCCCGCGTCCCTTATGGCTTCAGCAACCTCCGGGTGCGACGTGAGGGTCCGGCCCTCGACAGCGCCGGCCTCGACGAGCAGTCGCGGTGCATGGCAGATGGCGGCGACGGGCTTGTCGGCTTCCATGAACGCCAGCACCAGCTTGACCGCGCCCGGGTTCGCCCGCAGGGCTTCCGTATTCCTGACTCCTCCGGGGAGAACCAGAGCGTCGAAATCGTGAGCCGACACGGCCTCGACCGTCAGGTCGGCCTTGAATGTGTCGGCCTTTTCACCGTTGATGACGCCCTGAATCGATCCCGCTTTGAGCGAGACGAGCCTGACCTCCGCCCGGGCCTCCTTTAGAACCTGCCAGGGCGCCGTGAGCTCAACCTGCTCGACGCCGTCAGTTGCGAGAAAAGCGACCTTCCGTCCCGTCAGATGCCCCGCCATCACTCCCCCTGCTCCAGTTAGCCAGCCATTCCCGAATGGTCAGGAAACGTGCCATGCCGGCACCCGTTCACGTTACAGGATTCTGGCCGCGTAGTCTACCGCCCCACCGGTAGCCCCCAGTCCTGGTCCGCAGTAGTCCTAGTCTCAGTCCGCAGTACGTCCGCAGTCCGCAGTCAGTTGCTGCATATTCAATAACCAATGATCCTCGATCTCTACGGCCACGCCGATCTCAGAACCCGGCTCTCGAGGACTGTCGCCAGGGGAGCGCTCCCGGCCAGCCTCCTGTTCCACGGCCCGCGCGGGGTTGGCAAGCAGCGTCTCGCCCTGTGGCTCGGGCAGCTGCTTCTCTGTGAAGGCGATTCCCCGCCCTGCGGAAAATGCAAGAGTTGCGGCTACGCAAGGGACCTCACTCACCCAGACCTTCACTGGTACTTCCCGCGCCCGCGACTGAAGGATGCAGACCCGGATCTGGAAGATGTCCGCGATGACTACCGTGAGGTGATCGAGGCTCGCGCCAAAAACCACGGACTTTATGCGGCGACTCCGGGCAACGAGGGGATCTTCGTCGCTACCGTGCAGGCGATAGTGCGCGAGGCATCGATGTCTCCCGCAATCGGAAAGAGGAAGGTCTTCGTGGTCGGTGACGCCGAGCGAATGGGGCTTCAGGACGGGGCGGAGTTCGCGGCCAATGCATTCCTCAAGCTGCTCGAGGAGCCGTCTCCCAAGACCACGATTATCATCACGTCGAGCGAACCGGGCGCCCTGCTTCCGACGATCCGCTCGCGGACCGTCGCGGTCCGCGTCGGAAATCTTCCGGAAACGTCAGTCCGCGAATTTCTAGGCGACCCGGTCGTCGCGGCATCGCTCGGTATCGCCGGTGCAAAGGCGGTCACTGAGAAGGTCCAGCTGGCAGCGGGCGCCCCGGGCATGCTATTCGGCGATGAGGCGCGGGCGAAGGCGATGGCCGCGGCGAGAAAACTCCTCGAGGCCGCGGCCTCGACCAAGCCGTCAGAGAGGCATGCTGCCGCGATGAGCGTCGGGGCAGCGGGCGCGCGTGGCGGTTTCACCGAGATACTCGACGCCCTCGTGGTGATCCTGGCTGAGCGAATGCGCGCCGCACTTCATGAGGGAAATACGCAGCGCGCGCTCGCGGTGAGCAGGGCAGCCGACCTCGTCGGAATCGCCCGGCTCAGGGCGAGCGGAAACGTGAATCCTCAGCTCATAGTGTCGGGCCTGCTGCGCGAAATTTCAGGTGAGGTGCGGTGAGCGACGAACGGCTCAGCCACACCGACGGCTCCGGCCGGGCCCGCATGGTTGACGTGAGCGGCAAGGACGAGTCGGAGAGATACGCGCTCGCATCGGGCGCGATACGAATGTCCGCGACAACGCTCGACGCGATTCGCGCGAACGCGCTCAAGAAAGGGGATGTTCTTGCAGTCGCGCGCATCGCCGCGATAATGGCGGCAAAACGCACATGGGAGCTCATCCCGCTGTGTCATCCCGTGGCTCTGACAGACGTCGGGGTCGAGTTCACGCTCGACGAATCGCTGCCCGGCATCAGGGTCCGCTCGCATGCACGCACGCTCGACAGGACGGGCGTGGAGATGGAGGCGCTCACCGCGGCCTCCGCCGCCCTTCTCACCATCTACGACATGGCGAAGGCGCTGGACCGTGGAATGGCGATAATCGACGTCATGCTTCTCGAGAAAACCGGCGGCTCCTCGGGCGACTGGAGGCGCGAGGAGCGCGACGGCTAGCGCACCACCCTGTCGAATCTCACGGGATTCCGGACGGCGTAGCTGAAGTGCCACCACTCCTTGTCGTAATTGACGAAGCCCTGGCGCTCCATCGTGGTCTTCAGCAGCTGCCTGTTGCGGGCAATCTGTCCCCTGGCGTTCCTCGTATGCGCCGCGCGCGCGAAGTGATCGTAGGGCGTTCCCATGTTCACTTCCGAACCATTCGACCTCACGACGAGCGTGAGATCGACCGCGGTGCCCACATTGTGAAAGCTTCTTGCCGCTATGTAGCCGTCGCGCAGCAGATCGTTCCGCCCCGTGCGCGCGGCCCAGGCGACCATCGCCTCGCTCGCCCTTACGGGACGATAGGCGTCGAGGATCTTGAGCTTGTAGCCCTGGGCGCGGAGATCTTCGCTCACGACGGCGAGCGCAACTGCCGCTTCACCCCGCAGGTATGCCCTGTTCCCTTCGTACCCGGGCAGCGGCGCGCCGGTGAAATTGTTGGCGGTAGCGTAGCGCATGTCTATGACAAGCGTGGTGTCGACCCGCTGAAGGTCCACGAGCAGCGTATCTGCCGCGTCATCTGAAACTGTCTCGAGCTCGGCGGTGTTGACCGGGGCCGGGTTACTCCTCTGCAGCGGCTGGCACGCACCAAGGACCAGCGCGAGTGCCGCGCACCGGACAACGCGAGTGATCGAGCAGAGATAAGCCTGCATATATGACTGAGCCACGACTTGCGTGATGGAAAGAATCGTACCGCGCCGCCGGTCAGTCAGGTGCCAAGCCGGATAAGCCGTCGGATCGATGCGATTCCGGCCATTGGGCCGAGCGCCAGCAGCGCGAACGACCATTGCCAGCCGATCTGCTCGGCGACGAACGGTATTCCCTGAATCGTCACCATTGTGAGAAGAAACCCGATCGAAGTCTGGACGGTGAGGGCGGTTCCCACAGCATGGTCCGGGACAGACTCCGTGACCAGGGCACTGAACTGGGCGCTGTCGGCGACGACGAAAAATCCCCACACGAGCGCCAGCGGGGCGAGCAGCCAGAGCGATGCGCCGAAAAAGAATCCGACGATAAGGCAGCAGGTTCCGCTGGCGACAAGCGAGATAGTGACGAGACGCTCGCGGCTCGTGCGGTCGGCAAAGACGCCTCCCCAAACGCATCCTGCTCCACCCACGGCAATCGTACCAAAAGCAATGAGCGACACGGTGCCGGTCATATCTACGCCGGGGTTCGAGCGGAGCGCGCTTGCCGCGAGATACGCAGGGATCCACGTCCAGAAGGCGTAAAGCTCGAACATGTGTCCGAGGTAACCGCCGGTTGCTAGCCGCCACTTCCTCACGCTTGTCACAGTGCCCACGAGCCCCCACGAAAACGGTCTCGAGGCGAACGGGTATGGGCCTTCGGAGAATCCCGCCCCTACCAGCAACGCGGCGAGAATGGCGCCGGCGGAAGCGGTCAGAAGCACCGGGGCAACGCCGATGTCCGGAATCGCGTTTACCAGGTATGGCGTCGCTTTCCCGACAGTCAGGGCGCCGACTATGGTTCCGATCGCCAGGCCACGCTGACTCCTGAACCATGTGGCGATCATCTTCATCGCCGGCGGGTAGACTCCGGCGAGGAAGAAGCCGG
>JBBQZF010000023.1:0-21919 GCA_038208015.1 Gemmatimonadales bacterium | reverse complement strand
GAGTACGTAGGTCGCGGGTGCGCGACGAGCGCCAGCCCCGACATGCATGCCGACATGGCAATGACCCACGACAAGGTCGCCATCCCAGCTGATCCATACCTCGGCGATCCGAAGGGGCGCATCGCACTCATCGATAGAGGGAAGCAGCCAATCCAGGGTGAACTGCCGGCAGCAGGATCAGGATGCTCCGTGTCGGCGCGGGTGCGGCGTGCTCAGGAAGCCGGTGCGCGGGGAGTGGTAGTACTCCAGACGAGTGTCGGATCGCCCGAGGCATTCTCACCCGACGGGGATCCGGCCGGGGTCAGCATTCCTGTCATGATGATCGACAGGAAGGACGGCGATGCATTGCGCACGACGCTCTGTCCCACGCTTGCAGGTGGGAGATGCGCACAGTCAACGCAGGTTATGGCTTCAATGCGCGATGCGCCCGGCGAATGGGGTGCGCTGCGGATCGTGG
Organism: Gemmatimonadales bacterium; assembly: GCA_038208015.1. Lineage (GTDB taxonomy): Bacteria > Gemmatimonadota > Gemmatimonadetes > Gemmatimonadales > Gemmatimonadaceae > UBA4720. Next base: position 21,462 of record JBBQZF010000023.1, on the reverse strand, counting down.
ATGTCACCGAGCCGGCGACACCCCGTGAGGTCGGCGTTTTTCGAACGTCGAACTCGACCATTTTCCCGCCACCCGACTTCAGCGTATTTTCACCGCAGCGCGCGGTGGTGGCTGGAAACGTCGCGATAGTTCCATGGAATTCCGACGGAGCGCGCGCGATAGACATTGGTGGCCTGACTCCGCGCGAGGTCGGCTCGTTCGTGCCGCCCGATGTGCCTGACCCTCTCGGAGTTCTACCCGCGAAGGCATACGTCGTAAGTGTAGCGATCGTATCGGTTCCGCCGACTTCCGCCCGTCGTGCTGCCCGGCAGTACGTTCTCGTCAGCGACGTAAACTCCGGTCTTTATGTGCTTGAGCTTGGCCAAGCAGTGTCCCGCCCTCCCTGAACGAAGGATGACAGCGCATCCGCGGTGAGGTTGAACGCCAGCACGCCTGAAGTGATCGCGATTCCCGGAAACACAGCGAGCCACCACCCCGCGCGGAAGAGGCCTTGCGCACGACCTGCCAGAATTCCCCACGTCACTGTGTTCGGATCTCCGAGTCCGATGAAGCCGAGGCTCGCCTCGATCAGGAGGACCTGACCCATGATCAACCCGACAAGAACGAGCGCTCCCGGCAACACCTGCGGAACGAGCACGTATCTGAAGACGTGAAATCTCGACGCGCCGAGTGCCACGCTCGCGAGCACGTAGTCGAGCTGTTTCGTCGCGAGGACCTCGCCGCGAACCACTCTTGCGAGTACGGGCCATGACGTAAGGCCGAGGATGATTATAAGACGGTCGAGGCCGGGCCCGAACAGAGCGATGACAATCGCGACGAGGAAGAACCTTGGCAAAACCTGAAAGGCTTCGGTCACGTGCATCAGGATGTCGTCCGCAGCGCCTCCGAAGAAGCCGGCGCTCATGCCGATTGCGAGCCCGCATATTCCAGAGACGAGACCCACCGAGATAGCGATCAGCAGCGAGCTTCGCGTTCCAAATATGATGCCGCTGAAGAGATCCCGGCCGATCGCGTCAGTGCCCATGATGTGCGCTACCGACGGGGCTGCCAGGGACGGACCTGTAACCGCGGCCGGATCGATACCCGTGAGCAGGGGTGCTACGGCGCCCACGACAATCAGCAGCGTAAGCAGAACAAGTCCCGCGCGCCCCGTGGGCCGCTTCAACATGGTCCGGAGCGGAGACCATCCGGCGCCGGGCAGCAACGCCGCCGGCGCCAGCTCAGCCGACTCTGATCCTCGGATCGAGAATGCCATGGATCAGGTCGGTGATGAGATTTGCCAGCACAACGGTTAGCGCAATTGTCATGAACAGCGTCAGGAGCAGCGGAGTATCGCGCGTTTGAATTGATGTGAGCATCAGCCGCCCGATTCCGGGCCACCCAAAAACGATTTCGATGACGACAGTACCGGCTATGAGCTGGCCGGCACGCGCACCAATTACTGTAATGGCCGGAAGTGCTGCGCGTGGTAACGCGTGACGGAGGAGTACGCGGCTTTCGCTGAGGCCTTTCGCACGGGCCGTGCGAATGTGGTCGCGGTGCAATTCATCGATCAATCCGCTCCGCGTGAGACGGACTAGCGCAGCGAGCTCCTGGAGCGACAGTACGATAGCGGGAAGCGCCAGATGCCGTGCTACGTCGAGGATGTGACCGATGCCTGACGCTGCGCTACCGGCGGTCGTCATTCCCTGCACAGGCACGATGCCGAGCTTGAGCGCGATGAGCAGGATCGCCAGCTGCGCGAGCCAGAATGAAGGAGCGGAGTAAATCACGAGAACCGTGGCATTGATCCCCACATCACGAGCTCCGTGCGGACGGCGGGCGGCGAGGGCTCCGAGAGGAATCGAAACCAGCACCGCAATGGTGAGCGCTGAAGTTGTGAGCAGGAGCGTGGCCGGCACGCGTTCAGCGATAAGTGCAACAGTGCTTCGGCCCTGGACGTACGACACTCCCATGTCGCCCGACGCGACTCTCGTGAAATATGTGAGAAGCTGCTCAGGGAGCGACCGATCGAGGCCGAATCGCTCGCGCATGAATTCATAGTATGCGGCATCGCCGTTTTCTCCGGCTAGCGCAAGCACTGGATCCCCAGGTGCTGCGTGAACGAGGACGAAACCGAGCAGCACTATGCCAAGTACCGTTGGTACTGCCTGGATGAGACGGCGTACGACAAACCGGTTTGTCAATCGCGACAGCGCGCTGTAGCAACGAAGTGCGGCGAGATCGTGAATCCCGTACATCGCGCGCTGTGTGCCCGTGTGCTGAGGGTCTCCGCAAGCCAGACATATGGCTGATCACGCACGGCTAATTCCTGGATTCGGCGGTAAAGGCTTGTCCGCTTCTCGACGACGATGGCGGATGCGGCCGCATCGAACAGACTGTCCATCTCCGAATTGCTGTATGCCGCTGCGTTGGAGAATGGCACCGGGCCGATGCTCGATGACACATACTGTCGGCGGACCCCGATCTCGGGGTCAGTTCCGTTGCAATACGAAATAATGGCGGTGTCAAAATCGCGAGCCTTGAAAACTGTTTCGCTGAACACCGCCGACTCCATTGTCGTGATGCGAAGGTCGATACCCACGACGCGCAGTTGCGCGCGGAGGAGATCGCCGTACTGAGTCTGGCCGGGCATGGTGACGAAGCGTATAGTCAGCGGCGTTCCGTCGCGAACGCCCCTGACGCTCCCGGATGTGCGCACGTTGTTGGCGCGCCGCTGCCAACCCGCTTCGGATAGAAGGCGCGAAGCAGCGGCTGTGTCGAGATCAGGCAGGGACAGTCCCGACGCGTGAGCGAACCTGATCCCGGAGGAGATCGGGGCGTCAGCAACGCGGCCCTCACCAAAGAGCACGCGTTCCAGTACCTGGTGCCGGTCGATAGCGTGCGCGACTGCGCGCCTGACCCGCACATCATTGAACAGTGGACTCTCGAGATTGAACGCGAGCGTGCTGACGCAGTTGCTCCCGCCGGAATAGCCGGGCGACTGCTCGACGACGAACCGGCGGTCCTGCCGAAGTCGGTTTCGCTCAGGTCCGGGGACGCCGAAGAGCCAGTCAACTTCACCTGCCTCGAGCGCGATGACCTGAACGGCCGGGTCAGGGATGACTCGCAATACAACGTTCGCGATGGCAGGCGCTCCGCGAAAATAGGTTTCGTTTGCGGCGTAGCGGATCTCGCTGCCCGAAGTGTAGGAAACGAAGCGATATGGGCCGGTGCCCACAGGCGCGGTGTTGGCGGAGTTACGCAGTGGGTCACCTGTCACGAATACATGCCGTGGCATGATCGGAGCCTCTTCGACATTGAGCTGCTGAAGGAGCGGAGCGTACGGCCGCCGCAGCACGAATTCCACGGTGAAGGCGTCGGGCGTATCGATACGCTCTAATGCCGGCGCGAGCGACGCGCGGGTCCTCGAGTGGAACTTGAGCAGAAGCTCGTCGAACGTAAACTTGACGTCGGCAGCGGTGAACGGCTTTCCGTCGTGCCAGCGCACATCCCGGCGCAGGTGGAAGCGATAGAGCGCTCCGTCATTCTCGATTTCCCAGCTGCGCGCCAGCGCCGGTACCGGGTTGAGGTCCAGGTCCAGTTCGACCAGCCCGTCGTAAAGAACGCCGGCCGCCGTGTGGACGCCGCCGTTGGTCGTGATTGCAGTATTCAACTGCCCCGGATCTGACGTGATCGCGGCAACGAAGGGGCGATCGTCTGAAGCCTCAGGTGCGCAGGCAAGGGCGCCTAGGGCGTGTGCCATCACAAGCCCGGTACAAAGCCGCATGATGCATCGCCTCGAAGTAACGGCACAGAGCGCCATTTGCGAATTTATAGCGACACGATCGAGGTTACCGCGGCTCTATCATGGGTTCGGCGCGTAGAGATCGGTGCTCAAGTAGCGGAGACCTGCACACGGGTGTGTTGCCGATGGCGCCGAGGATCGATGTGTCGGTCATGATCCCATCCAGTAGCTGACCTTGACGAGAAAGACGTTCCGTGCCGCCGCGGAAAAGAGCCGGTCGAGCTCGCGCCTCACCGGAAAACCCGCGTTGAGCAGCCCATCGTCACGCGCCTGGCTCCACACCACGTAAACAGTCGAGCCAGGCCGATACTGCCACCTCAATACAGAGTTGGCGCGCAGCTGGCGCACCGAGAAATCGGGGTTGGGAAAACTGAAATCGACCACTCCATCCCGCTGGAGATCGACACTGTACCGGTTGCTGGTCGCGTCGAAACTCAGACGGTCGCTGCCGAAGGTGGAAAATCTCTGGTTGAAGTCCTTCGAGGTTGGAGCAACGACTTCCCTGATGATGCCGTAACGGCCCGAACTGAGGAACGGCTGCACATAGAGATCGAACGAAAGCTGCGGCGAAAACGTATAGCCCACACGCGCCGTAAGAGACGCAGTCGTCTGCTCGAGACGACCCATCAGGTAGTGCGGCGACCCGTTGACAGTCACGGTCCTGATGTACTGATCCTCATCCCGGTTCCACGAAGCCGACGGAGTGATCGAAACACTGGTCGCAGTCGAAGGACGAATCACAACCCCCGGAGCGACGGTCAACCGCCGCTCAGCCGTCTCTTCGGCGTACCGGACGGAACCATTCAGGCTTCCGCTCACCTTCCTCCGCCGGTTGGTGTTCATCCGCACGTCCACATCGGTATAAGCAGCGTTCATCAGCGCAGGCCCGCCGCGGAGATCCCATGGTGAGACGCTGCGCTGCCATCGGGTCGAATTCAGCGACCCGCTCCACAGGTTCTGGAACTGCGCGCTCAACCTGTACTCGGCCATCGACCTGAAGAGCTCTCCGCCAAAGCTCCACGCGGGAATCACGCTTACGCCGGTGCTCCAGTTGCGAACGACCTTCCCTGCCTTGAAGCTGCGGTAATTCAGGGCGGGAGCGAGATACCACGTATCCGAGTAGGTGTTGTAGCCGAGGTCGTTGAGTTCGAGTCCAGGTGATCGGATTCCCCACGTCAATCCGCCGTACCAGTCGCCGGCGATCTTCTGCACCGCGCCTTCGCTCGCCCAGCCACGCATGCTGGTGATGGTGGTATCGTAGTCGATGTGCGACGCATCGGGGCGCTGAAACCGGTGCACGCTGCTGCGCTGAGTGATGGCCAGCGCCGACGGGCTCCCGTCGACCGCAGTGGCAAGGAACAGCGCGCGCGCCTCGTACCTGTTGCTGCCGAAGCGATGCCATGCGTTCGCACCGCTCACCAGAGACCGCGACCTCAGGAATTCCAGGCGGTCGTCGCCCAGTCTCCTGAACGTCGACGAGCCGATCATTCCAATCCCGCTCTGCCCTTTCCTGAAGTCGCGACCCAGTCTCGCCACGGAGTAGTGAGATAGCGGCTCGACTGGCTCCCTCACTTCGTTGCCCAGCGAGTCGGCAAGGCGCGCGGTCGACTGGCCGGTCACTGCGTGGAGAACCCCCAGCGACCATCCGGCCGCGGTCTTTCCCGAGATCTTCGCCGCTCCGAGGATGCGCGCAGTCTCTGGCAGGTCCCTGAACCCGCGTGCGGGCGCGGCCACGCTTCGCTGCGGCGGCCGGCCCACGCGCCGGGTGTAGAACGCGTGCAGCTCGGGAGCCATCGTAAACCGGAAAATCTCGGCCCCCTCCGTAAAGAAGGGGCGCTTTTCCGGAAAGAAGGTCTCGAACGATCCAAGGTTTACGACCGAGGGATCTGCCTCGACCTGGCCGAAGTCGGGGTTGATCGTCGCGGTCAGGGTGAGGTTCGACGTGAGCCCATACTTGATGTCCGCTCCGCCGGATGCAGCCGCATCATTACTTCTATAGAAGGGGTTTGCTGATTCACCCGGCTGGCGTGAGAGCCTGCCGAGCGTGTAGGGCATGATCTCCAGACGGCGGGACGAGGCGATCTGGTCGATCCCGGTGAGATGGCCGAAGACCGAGACGAAGCGACCCGAGGCAGGCTTGACCGGAGCCCAGTGCGACACCTCCGATAGCCGCGACACATCCCGGCCAAATTCGATTCCCCATGGTGTCTCGGCTGAGGGTGGGGCGCTGTATCTCAGTTGCGAGAAAGGAATCCGGAATTCGGCAGTCCAGCCAAGTGAGTCTATGGATGATGCGACTTCCCATACCGCGTCCCAGTTCGGGTCTTCGCGGAAGTCTTCGTACAGGAGCGCGTCGTACTGAACGCCTCGCGGAGTCGTGGCGAACTTGAAGGCGGTGCGCCGGTCGAGGTTGCTGTCTATTCCGATCGTGACCCAGTCGGCTGGTGCGGTGTCGTCGTCCCGGCGGCTTAGCGGCGCTCCGATGAGGTGCGGGTGCGAGTCGAACATCCGCATGCCGATGTAGAGGGCGGCATCGTCGAAAAGAACCGAAACTGTCGTTCTCTCCGTGGCGATTGCGCCTGTCCTCGGCTCGCGCTGCACGAAATCGGTCGCGACGTCAACCAGGGCCCAGGCGTCGTCCGTGAGGCGGCCATCGATCTGGGGAGCCGTGCCTGATATTCGTTTCGCGGTAAGCACCCGGGGAGCGGCTGCCCTAGCTGCCTCGCCCTCCTGTGCGGTTGCTGGCGCGGCAGAAATGCACAGCAGCAACAAGACCGCTAGGATGGTGGCTGGTGGAGGCGGCATTGGCCAACAAAGATAGGCCTGACTGACCTCGCTTACCAGCGGATCCTCCGTAGGTAGCCACAGCGGCTCGCACGGTCACCCGGGCCCGGTGTTCATTCAGGTAGTCTCGGGCACGATGACGTTCTATTGAATCTGACGATCCCAGCTGCACGCCCATAGTTCGAACAGCTGCCCAGGGTTACCTGGACATCGGTGTTGCGTGCACGCCCGGATGATGCCGCTCTGGCGTCCCCGGGGCATTCGGTAATAGCTTCCTAGTGGACTGTAACTGAAGTAGTGATAGCATTGATCTTGCGGTGGAATTCGGCATTTTTACCATCACGATGGATCTCACGCTTCCCGCCGCCGACCGCAAGGTGCTTACAGGCATGCTGCGCTCGACCTCCATTCCCGCCGGCATTGCCAGGCGCGCCCGTGTCATCCTCGCCCTGGCTGACGGCGAGAGCTACGACTCGATCGCCAGCGCGCTCGGTGTAACTGACGCGTTTGTCGCCCGCTGGAAGAGGCGCTTCGTCGAGGGCGGCCTGCTCGCGCTTGGCGACCTCCCGCGCACCGGCCGGCCCGACCGGCTCAGTCCAAAGACTGAGGCCAAGATCCTCGCCCGCACCAGAGATAAGCCGCCTGCGCCTTTGACTCACTGGAGCGCTCGGCGGATGGCCAAGGTCACGGGGGTCAGTCATATGACTGTCGCCCGTGTCTGGAAGAGAGCGGGGCTCAAGCCTCACCGTCTTGAGCGCTACATGACGAGCGACGATCCGGATTTCGAGAGGAAGGCGGCCGAGGTCATCGGGCTCTATCTCGATCCGCCGACTAACGCGGTGGTGTTCTCGGTTGACGAGAAGTCGGCGATCCAGGCGCTGGACCGGCTCGACCCGGTTCTTCCCCTGTCGCCAGGCCGAGCGGAGCGCCACGGGTTCGAGTACAAACGCAATGGCACCCTCTCGCTCTACGCCGCACTCGATATCAGGACCGGTCATGTCGACGGGATGACAGCCAACCGCCACACGAGTGCCGAGTTCCTGCGTTTCCTCAGCCGACTTGTCATGACGCAGCCCAGGGAAAAGGAAATCCATATCATCGTCGACAACCTCTCGGCGCATAAGACCAAGGCTGTCGGCGCGTGGCTCACTGAGAATCCGCGAGTGACGATCCACTACACGCCGACCTATAGTTCGTGGCTCAACCAAGTCGAGCTCTGGTTTTCGAAGATCGAGCGCGACATGATCGCGCGTGGCATTTTCAAATCCACGACAGATCTTCGCCGGAAGCTCATGCATTACATCAGGCAGCACAACAAAACCTGCCAGCCCTTCAAATGGTCTTACAGCAATCCGAAGAACCGCATCCGTGCAACCATTAATTGAGTTACAGTCCACTAGGCCGTTATTGCCTCTCGTCGCCTCACGCTGAAGAACCGTATGAAAGCTCTGCGCCCCCTGATGCTCGCCGCCGACACTCTCCTGGTGATCGCATGCCAGGATGCTGTCGCTCCCGTGGAGCAGGTTGTGCCCCGAACGTCCATGGGCTCTGCCGCGGAAAGCGGAGACTATATAGTAGTGTTCCGCGACGGTGTGGGAGACCCCGGCGCCGCCGCACGCGGGGTGACCGCCGCGCACGGTGGCGAGATCCGCTTCGTGTACCGGAACGCGATCCGCGGTTTTGCGGTGCGCGGGCTTCCGGCTGCGGCTGCGGAGGCGATCGCGCAGAATCCCGTAGTGGCGTATGTGGAGGTGGACGCGCGCGTGACGCTGTTCGAGACGACCCAGACCAGCGCCACGTGGGGGCTCGACCGCGTGGACCAGCGCGACCTTCCGCTCAGCACGACCTATACCTACAACAACACTGGAAGTGACGCGAACGCGTACATCTTCGACACCGGCATCCGCATCGGTCACTCCCAGTTTGGTCTCCGAGCGAAGTATGTGCCGAATGGGTTCGATGGAAATTTTGTTGGTGATGGCCGGACTGCCGAAGACTGCCACGGTCATGGAACTCACGTGGCCGGGACAGTTGGTGGCTCGATTCACGGCGTCGCGAAGGGCGTGAATCTCTGGGCAGGACGTGTGGTTGATTGCAGTGGCGGCGGAAACGCTTCGATGCTCATTGCTGCGCTCGACTGGTGCGACCTCCACTGCGTCAAACCCGCGGTCGTGAACATGAGCCTCGGCTACGGCGATGTGCACTCCATCCGCGATGCGGTGAAGGACCTGAGCTCGAAGGGGGTAACGTCAGTTGCCGCCGCCGGGAATGGTCATCCTTTCACGGGTCGGCCGCAGAATGCATGTCTCCAGGCTCCGGGCGGCGAGCCGACGGCAATAACTGTCGGCGCGACCGATATTAATGACAAGGAGGCGTCGTTCTCCAATTACGGCACTTGCGTGGACATTCTCGCTCCGGGCGTGAGCGTCACATCCGCCTGGTACACTGGTGACACCGACACGAGAACCATCAGCGGCACCGCGATGGCGACGCCGCACGTAGTCGGTGCGGTCGCGCTTTATCTCACCGCGGTGGGAGACAGGGGTCCTGCCGATGTGGCAACAGCGTTGAGAAAAGATGCGACGCCGAATACCATCACGCTTCACAGCTCGAGCCAGAGCAATGGGACGCCGAACTACTTCCTTTACACCGCGAACTTCGGGAGTGGTGGCGGTGGCGGGACCAACACTCCGCCGACCGCGTCGTTCACGTATTCGTGCACCGGCCTGACGTGCAATTTCGATGGAAGCGGCTCGAGTGATCCCGGCGGAAGCATTACGGGTTATTCATGGGACTTCGGCGACGCCACGAGTGGGTCAGGTGTGACTACGAGCAGGACGTATGCTTCGGCCGGAACGCGCACGGTGACGCTGACCGTGACGGACAACGCCGGTGCAACCGGCAGCACCTCGCAGAGCGTGACAGTGACTGCACCGTCGGGCGGGATCACGCTGACGGCGACGGGCCGGAAGGTGAAGGGTGTCAATAATGCGGATCTCGCGTGGAACGGGGCCGCGGGTTCGGACGTTGACGTGTTCCGCAACAACGTGAAGGTGGTGACCACGGCGAACGACGGGAAGCACACCGACTTGATCGGCACGAAGGGTGGCGGATCTTATACGTACCGGATTTGCGAGGCAGGGACGGCCACCTGCTCGAATGACGCGACGGTAAGCTTCTAGCGCGGTATCGCAGTCGTGAGAAGGCCGCGTCCGCCGTGTCTGGCGGGCGCGGCCAGCGCGGCTCGCAGTGGCCTCTTCGGGACGACAAGACTGATCCGCTGCCGCCCCGTACACACCGACGTCTCCAGCTCCCACCACGTATTCCGCTCGAATCGCGCTTGCGTGGGAGGTGATTGGGAATCCCGCACGCGTCGGCGAGAGCTGCCGGGTCTGTGAAGGTGACGCCGGTCACACCCGCGCCGAAGCGACCGGGTTGATGCCCAGCATGTCGATGCGGGGGCGAGCGTCGTCGAAGTACTTGTTGAGAAACCCCTTCAGGTAGCGCTGCACCGGACGCTCTGTTTACGCAAGACAGCCGGACTTAACGTCTGTTCGCCCGCAACGTCTTCCAACCATGATGCGGTTGAGTGCCGGACCGGGCGTGGCTGCGGCCGGACGCAGCATGCTCGCGCTCATCACGGCGGCAGCGTTCACCGCGTGCGCGGAATCGGGTACTGCGGCAGACGCGGACCTTTCCGCCACGCCACCCGGCCCGGATGTGCTTGCGCCATTCCCGATTGACCGCGGCGACGATCCCGGCACGCCCGGCACGTACAAGGGCCTGCCACTGCGCCTCGTCGATAATGAGGCACCTGCCGTGACTCCGGTTGGTGGCGTGATCGGCGTCGTCTGCATCGGCATGAGCAACGCGAATCAGGAATGCAATGATTTCCGCCAGCGTCTCACCGGCGAGTATGCGGCTGTTGTCAACCCGGCCGTTCGCTTCGCGAATTGCGCCGTCGGTGGCCATGCCGTCGAACGATGGATCAACCCCGCATTCGATGCCACCCTCTGGGATGCCTGCATCTCGCAGCGTCTCCCGGCCGCAGGCATACGGGTCGATCAGGTGCGGGTGATCTTCCACAAGGCGGCGAACCAGTTCACGACCGGGGCGAATGGATCGCCGCTTCCGCTGTATCCCGCGTCAGGAAGTGACTACGAGAAATTCCGACTCAATCTTTCCGCCTTCGCCGCGCGCGTTCGCACGAAGTTCCCTGCTGTTCAGGGAGTCTATTCGTCTTCCCGCAGCTACGGGGGATACGCCGGCTCGGCGAGCCGCGGCGAGCCGCTGAGTTACGAGGAGGGCCACGCCCTCAACTCGTGGCTCGGCACGAATGCGAGAGTCGACGGAGTCTGGTACGGATGGGGACCATATCTCTGGGCCCCGTCCTGCACGACGGGCATCACCAACCGGGGAGGTGTCTGCTACGATCGGGCGGACTACGCAGCAGACGGGGTTCATCCGTCGGACGCCGGAGAAGCCAAGGTGAGCCGGCTTCTCCACGCCCGCTTTTCGACGGAACCCTGGTACAGGCGCTGAGCGCCGCGCCGGCTCAATCCTTCGGCGGTTGGATGGTGCCCGCCGTGCCTGCGGGCCGGCCGGTCGGGTCGAGAACGGTAATGGTTGTCCCGATTCCCTCGAGCGCTCTCAGGCCCGGCTCGATCGTCGCGCGGTCCCCCACGACGAGAATCGTCAGCCGCGACGGATCGATCGCCTCCTTCGCCAGCCGGTCTACGTCGGCGAGCGTCACTTTCTGCACACCCGCGATGTAGCTGTCATAATAGTTGTCCGGAAGCCCGAACAGCGCGACGTCACCGAGCCGTCCGGCAATCTGTGCCGGCGTCTCGAAAGTCCGGGGGAATCCGCGGATAAGTGACTGCTTCGCGCGATCCAGCTCCGCGTCGGTAACAGGGATCTCACCGCGAATCCCCCTGAGCTCCTTGAGGAACTCGATCACCGATTCCCTCGTCACGGCGGTCTGCACCCCGGCCGAAGCGAGAAACGGTCCCGCACCGCGACGCAGGTCGAAGCTCGTCCGCGCGCCGTATGTGTAGCCCTTGTCCTCCCGGAGGTTGAGGTTCACCCGTGATACGAACGCACCGCCAAGCATCTGGTTCAGGACGAGACGCGTGAAGTAGTCAGGCGCGGTGCGCGACGCACCTACCTGCCCGATGTTGATCACCGACTGGGCCGCGCCAGGCCTGTCAACGAGATAGATCGTCGTGCGTTCCCTTGTCACCGGCGGTGCATTCACGCGGATCTCCGGCACAGGCCCCGGCTTCCATCCACCCAGCGCGCTCTCGAGCTTCGCTACGATCCTGTCGGGCTGCACGTCGCCCACTACGATCAGCGTCGCGTTGTTCGGAAGGTAGTACGTGGAGTGGAACTGCTCGAGCGCCGCCGGAGTGATCGCGCGAATTGATGCCTCGGTGCCACCCTGCGGATGCCCGTACGGATGCTCGGGACCGAACACGAGAGTTGGATAAATTCGCGTGGCGATGGCCGATGCATCGTTCCTGCTCTGCGCCAGCCCCTGCATGCGCGATGCGCCGATCCTTTGAACGTCGGCTTCACGGAACGCCGGATTCAGCAGCACGTCCGAGAACAACGCAAGTGCCGGGTCGAGCTGACGTGTGAGAGTCGTGAGCGTGAGACGATTCGAGTCCCAGTCGGCCGACGTCGACAGGTTTGCGCCGATCGAGGAAAGCGCCTCGGATATCTGCAGGGCTGTTTTCGAATCGGTCCCTTCGTCCAGCAGATCCGCAGTGAGGACCGCCAATCCCGCGAAGTCGGTCGACTCGGCTCCAGCGCCGCCCTTCATGACGAGGTTCATCGTCACCACTGGCAGCTCGTGGTGCTCGACGATGACCACATCGAGACCGTTCGACAGTTTGCGCCGCTGCACTTCAGGCAGGGTGAATTGCGGATCGGGGCCGCCCGCAGGCAATACGCTCGCAGCAAGCGCTGCCGACTCCGACGGGCCCTCGGCCTCCTCTCCGGGAGTCGCAGCACCCGCCGGCGCCGGAGGCGCAGCCGCGGCGCGCTGCTCCTCCGACATAGCGGTCACCGTGAAGATCAGCCGGTTGTCTGTCAGATACTTTCGCGCTACGCGCTGCACGTCGGCTGGAGTCACTCTGCGATACCTCGCGAGGTCCCGCTCGAAGAATCCGGGATCGCCGGTGAAGACCGCGTACTGGTTGAGCTGGTCACTCTTGCCGCCGAATCCGCCCACGGTCTGGAGCCGGTATATGAACCCGGCCTCGAGCGAATTGTAGGCGCGCTGGAGCTCGGCGGCAGTCGGGGGCACCGAGAGCAGTGCTCCGATCTCCCGGTTTGCCGCTGCCTCCAGGCTGTCCAGCGAATTGCCGCGCCTCGCGATCATCGAGACCTGGAACGTTCCGGCGAGCTCGCGTGCATTGTGGAAGGCGTTGGCTGTCTGCGCGATCTGCCTGTCGTAAACGAGAGACCTGTACAGGCGCGAATTTCGGCCCTGTCCGAGTATCGCCGCGAGCATGTCGAGTGCCGCTTCATCGGGACCGAACACGGGCTCGGTGTGCCAGACAATGGTCAGCTGCGGGGCAGCCACCCGGTCCTCCATCGTCCCCCGGACCGTCCCGTTCAACCTCGGCTGCGAAACCTTCGGAACCGTTATCGCCGGCCCGCGCTTGATGGACCCGAAGTGTTTCTCGACAAGCCGGCTCGCCTCGGCAGAGCTGAAGTCACCGGCGATTGCGAGCGATGCGTTGTTCGGTGTGTAGTACTGATGGAAGAAACCCTTGATGTCGTCCATGGATGCGGCGCTGAGGTCCTCCAGTGCGCCGATCGTCAGCCAGTGATACGGATGATCCTTCGGGTATAACATCTCGGCGATTCTCGCACCGGTGAGACCATACGGCCGGTTGTCGTAATTCTGGCGTTTCTCGTTCTTTACCACCTCACGCTGGTTCGCCAGCTTCGCCTCAGTGAGCGCGTCCGGAAGCGTCGCCATCCTGTCGGCCTCGAGAAAGATCGCCCGCTCGAGGAAGTTCGACGGCACGACCTCCCAGTAGTTCGTGCGATCTGAGTTGGTCGAGCCGTTGAGCGTCCCGCCCACCTCCTGTAGCGCCTTGAAGTAGTCGTCGTCGAAGCCCTTCGAGCCCTGGAACATCATGTGCTCGAACAGGTGAGCGTACCCCGTCTTGCCCAGCTCCTCGTTCTTCGAGCCGACGTGATACCACACGTTCACGGCGACGATAGGCGTCGAATGGTCTTCGTGCAGGATCACGCGCAGGCCATTCGGCAGCGTGAACTCCGTGAATGGTATCGGTGGCAGCGCCCTCTGCGACGCGGGAGGTGACGGAATGTGGGTCGGCGGGTTGGCGGGCCGGTTCTGGGCAACCGCCGGGATGGCGAGGACAATGCTCGCGATGGCCGCGAGGCCTGGGGGCCGGATCATCTCTTTCCTCCATTGATTTTCTTCCTGTCTCTCATGATGTAATGAAAGCGTCCGCGGCTTGTCAATGCGCGCCGCGGCGGTGCGAGGAGTGTCTGAATCGGGCCCATGTCCAAAAATCGGGAGGGTTTGGAGAACGGCGGAGAAGATCTTTCAACGCGGGGTGGGAAGCAGACGTGAGTATCGCCGCACCTGTTCAGCGCGTCCAACCAGACCCGGCAGCGACGGTCCAGTCTTTCAGTCTCGAGCGGTGCAACGGCACTTCTCGCGTCCTGGCAATTCGCGTCTCCGGCAACGATGTATCCGGAAGCCGTCGCGGCGGCCAACCGTGCGATCGAGCTCGATCCGTCATCGGCTGCGGCAGCAGTCTCGCGCGCGCCGGGCGACTGGAAGATGCTCACGTGATCCTCGACCAGGTCGTGCGGGACGGCGTCGACCCGATTTACGCGGCAATGGTGCACTCAGCGTTCGATGACGAGGAGGCAGTGCTCGCGGCACTTCGGCTCGGCATCGAAAAGCGGTCCGACTGGATGTACTCGATCGGGACGCAGCCCTGGTTCCGGAAGTATCATGGTAATCCGCGGTTCGAGAGTCTACTGAGGCAGATGAATCTGCTCGGCGATCCCCTGTTAACGCACGATAGGTGATCGCCGGATCAGAACACTGCATGCTGTCAGCGACGCGCCGTACATGATCGTCTGAGTGGCCAAAGGATGGTTGCGACATGGCCTGTGACGCATCAACTTCGGATGCCCTGACGCCAGAACCACTTCCGAACCGGACTTGAATGACGATCCGCATCGCCAGAACTGCAATTACCAGGGCTGAGCTCGCCACAGCCGCTGAAGCGCTGTTTGGAGACATGGTGAAAGCTGTGGTCGATATCGAGCGCAAGCTGATGGCGTTCGGAGGAGAGCTTCATTCTGACGAGGAATCAGCCCTGCTGGAGGATGGTTCCGAACAGCAGGACCTCTGGGGGATCAATCTGTATCCGGCCGAAGCCGGCGATAATTGGATTGAGTACGATTCGATGATAAACGTTCGTCCTTCCGCAGGAAATCGGTCGCGCAGTGTCGAGGATCAGGCGCTGCGCGAGTTGATTCGAACGGTCGTTGCAGGGCTGGTAACCGAGTGAGGCGTTTGTAATGGCGTTGCATGCAGAGCTGGGATCAGGTCGGTGGCGTCAGATGACTCTCGCCCAACAGCTTGCCAATGTCGGCAGTGAGGTTGACCGCGCGATAAGGGCTTGGGAGGGCGGGCAGAGCGGGCGATTCGATGGCGCGCTCGATCGAGCTCTCGAATTGTTCGATCTCACTGCCGCAGACGATCGCTGGCGCGGTCCGCGACGACGGGAAATTCTGCGCGCGCGCGAGGAATTCTGCCGTCTGTTCTTTGACGCTGATTTGCCGGCGGGCTCAGCCCGGAGCTTGAGCAGGTATTTCCTGCAATTCGCCGTCCTTGCGCGCGCAGATCACGATGCCAAGCCGGCGGGTTCGCGAATAGAAGCCACCCGGACTTAAACTCGGCCCATCGCCGAGTCGCTCGCCAGCCGCGCCGGTGTCGGTGTCGGTGTCGGGTGCAACTTATCGAACGCAACGGTTGCGAAGCGAGTGCTCGCCTTGCGACAACGCGACTGAGTATGTCAGTCCGGCATGCCGAGTGTGTCCCTCAGGCGCCCCAGGTCAATTCTTTCCTCCTCAGGAAGCCGCGCTTCGTGCATTTCCATCTCTCGAAGAAGTACCTCGAGGTCCGCCCTCGAACGCGGACGAAGGGCAGCCTCCCTCGGCGTCAATCCGCCGAGTGCTGGCAACTTCGAATCAGGCCATGCAGCCATGTGTCGTTCCTTGAACTCTCTGACAATACCTGCCAGCTCCGGCGACTGCCGTTGATCCTCGCCGCGGTCGCGCGGCCCATCAGCTTCGGCCATCCGAAACAGCTCAGACTGACTGGTCTCCTGTCGCAGCCGATGCTTCACCATTCCGCTGAGGTGAGCTTCAAGAGCGCTTCGGAGCGAGTCCGCCCGTCGGAGCGAGTTGCATTCGACGTGCATGCGGGTACTGCCGAGCACTACTCGCCCGACGATCGTGTTGTCCCATTCCAGCCTGGAATTGCCAGGCTTGGTGATGGTATAGGACAAGGCGCCCTTCCGGTCTTCGTCAGGCACCGGTTCCTCGGCCCCTGGAAATTGCGACATTCGGGCGCTCAGCAGCGACCTGTCTTCCACAAGGATGTCGAAGTGATCGACGGTGAGCGCGAGCAGGTCGCCGTCGGTGTTGGTGAGCGTGGGCCGCGGGGCATGAGTGAGCCGATACGCGGCGCGGCGAAAGGAGTGAATCAGCATGAGCTGAGTTTGCGGATTCCTGAGGTCATCCAGCCTGGCCGGCTTCGTTCGCACCCGGCAGATTCTTTTCCCTTCGCGAACCAGAATGTCTGCCTCGGTGGGCGGCATCGGCTGGGGATGAACGCCTCCGAAGAACGAGATGCCGCCGCTGTCGACAACCCGGCCAAGCAGCGCGCTTCGAGGTTTCATTGTTTCAGTTCCGCTGACCTCATACACAAATCGCTCTGCGCCTGTCAAGAGGTCTGTGACAGTCACGCCAACGCCGGGATTTACATCGTTCACCTCCCAGATGCTCAGCCACGCATTCAGATTCGCGTTCAGCACTTCCCGCAATTCGGCCGAGAGACGCGCACCCTTCTCATCGGCGAAAAGCCTGGCGAGCGGAATGCCATGTCCCGGCAATGAATAGTGAAAACACATCCATGGCATCGCGAGCTGCATCTCCGCCTCGTCAATCTCATCCTCGCCATTTCCCAGGTAGTCACCAATTGCCTGCTTCGCCCAGTTTCGCTCGAGTCTTGAGCGGGAGAATCGCAGTAGGCGCTCCAAGAGATCATGATCGGCTGCTTTCACGGTGCCGGCACGCGACACCTCGGGCGGAGTCGAAAGCTTCGTGGCCCGGCCGCAGCACTTCTTGAACTTCACCCCGCTGCCGCAGGGACAGGGGTCGTTTCGCCCGGTGGATACTGTCGGCATGGCTGATTGAATTTGGCGGTACAGGATGGTGATCAGGCCTGGTACATGGTGGAACCGCCAGCGACGCGCCAGAAGCCGGGCGGCGTCAGTCGAGGATATATCCGGAGCTACTGTACCGCCAGCATCCGTATGAACTCCGCCAGGCGCTCCGCCTCGGCGGCGGCGAGATCGGTCGGGATGTTTGAAACCGTCACGTAGCTCAGGCCATCCTTCCACCTCGGCCACCAGGAATAGAGCACCGAAGAGACCTGCGCCGGGAATCGTGTGCAGCAGCTCGATCATCGGGTGATCTCGCCGCAACGGAGTCGACACTGAGAGTGTGCCGCCAGGTGTGGAGACTGTTGATTATTTTTGCCGTGCCGGCCTAGAGCACCATGTGATGTGGGAAGCCGGCACAGGCTATAACGTCCCTGTTCATCGGTCGTCGTAGTTGCGGCGACTATTTCGAAGAGCATGTCAACGAAAAATTTTACGCCTGCAACCGGCCGTCTGCCCTCCGGCGTCCGCTCGTAGACGACTCCGAAAAGTCCTGGTGCAGCGGGCGCGGGATCGAAGATTGGTCGCTTGTCGGAGACCACTTCGAGATTGGCTGTTTGCCCATTGCCATCAAGCTGCACCCACGCATAGACGGAACGGTTTTCCGGCAGGACGGCCCGTCTCGCGAAGCGAGGGAAAGTCGCGGGTATCCGCCACCTCGGGCCCGAACATCACCCGGGTTTCGAGAGTCTTTGGCTCTCGGCACCGTGTGTTAGAAGGGGTCCGCTCCTCTCCTCGCTTCAAACTCGCCCTTGGGCGGATTCACAAAGTTCGGGTGCTCGGCCCCGGCCGACACGGATAGGAGGTTGTTCACGGGCGTCATGCCCGGAACGGTTTGGCAGAAGCATTGCAGCGCGCCTTGCGGGGCCGAAATTGATGCCCGCGCCGACCACAGCGCCGAGAGTCGCGGCGAATGACTGGAGTCGAGATGACTGGTGGGCTCGTCGAGCAGCAGCAGCATGTCGGGCTCATGAATACTACTGTTGTAACCCGTTATTGACGATTAAAGACGCTTTTATTGACAATCCCTGGGAGAGAGTAAACTTTATTGACACATAAAGACCACTTATAATGCCAACACCCCCAAACTTTATCCCCGACACCAGCTCCCTCGAGGCAGAACAAAGGGCGCGAACGATCGGCGAACTGGATGAGTTCAAGGGACACTGGCGGCGAATCCGCGAGCTGAACGAGGAACGCCTCACCCGCCTCAGGCAGGTGACCACCATAGAATCTACCGGCGCCTCCACCCGCATCGAAGGTGCCGAGCTCACAGACCAGCAGGTCGGCCAGATTCTCCAGGGCCTCAGTCACGACTCCTTCCGCGCCCGCGACGAATCCGAAGTCCTCGGCTACGGCGAGCTTCACACACTGATCTTCGAGAGCCACCCGGACCTGAATCTCACGGAGAATCACATCCTCCAGCTTCACGGAGTTCTCCTCAAACATGCCGAGAAGGACGAGCGACACCGGGGACAGTACAAGACACTGCCCAACGACGTCGAAGCGCGGCACCCCGACGGCCGCCGCGAAGTCATCTTTCGCACCGCAACGCCATTCGACACGCCACGGCTCATGCAGCAGCTGATAGACGACACGAATGCAGCATTGAGCGCGGATGAAGTACATCCCGTCACGATCATCGCGTGCTTCATCGTGAACTTCCTCGCCATCCATCCCTTTCAGGACGGCAACGGACGTCTCTCCCGCGCGCTGACCAACCTCCTCATGCTCAGGGCAGGCTACGAGTACGTTCCCTACGCTTCACTCGAACGCGTGATCGAGGAGAACAAGGGCGCGTACTACGCCGCCCTGCATGCATCGCAGATTGCGATGAAGGACGATCCCTCGAAGTTCGGCGCATGGCTCTCGTTCTTCCTGCACGCGCTCCGGACGCAGAAGCGGAATCTCGAGTCGAAGCTCGACCTCGAAGGATCCATGCTCAGGCTGTCAGCGCTCCAGCAGAAGATCCTCGAAGCGGTCAGGAACCAGGGACGCGTCAAGTCGCTCGAGATCGCTTCACTCCTCGACCTTCCATACAGGAATGTCCGTTATCACCTCGATTCGCTCGTGAAGAGCGGACTCGTGCTCGCTCACGGCGAACGCAAAGGGAGATACTATACTCCGTCAGGCGCCGCGACCGGCCAGGCGACCTCCGTGCCCGGACGCGGCACCAATGGAATAATCGCCGAGGTGTACTCGCGCGGCGGTCGCATCTCGCGCGCTGACCTGATCGAGTTGGTCAAACGAAGCGGATACGACGGAAGAGTCGTGGGGCTGCTGCACGGACGACGGGTGGCACACCTCAAGCGTGACCCGCGGTCCGGTGAAAGCGTTCTGACGCCGCGCGGGGAAGAAATCGCGAAGGAGTTCATTTTCTCGTCGCGCCTGGCGCAGGGCGCGCGGGAATAGCGGCACGGCGATCGCGACGCCGGAGCCAGCTGCGGGCCTGCCAGATGAGTTTCATCTGGCAAGCGTCGACTCGCAACAGACGACAGCTACCGCCCGTGCGGCTCCAGGTTCGGTAGCGGAGCCCGGTCGCGCACATAGCGGTCGAGCCACTCCAGCACCTCCCGGTACACCTCGCGCCGGAACTCCGTCAATCCATGGTTGCCCCCTTCGAAAAGGATCATGCGAAAGGGATGCTTCGCCTCGAACAGCGCACTCGCCATGCCGAGCGCCTCGGTGGGATGCACGCGCCAGTCGGCGCGCGCGCGAGCGCGAGGTAAGTCATCATCCCGCCCCGGCTCCACCCGTACATGCCGATGCGCGTCGAGTCGACGCGCGGATACCGGTCCAGCAGGGGAATGAGGTTGACGACGTCATTTACATCGGCGATGCCGATCGCACTGCGGGCAGCCGACCTCGATCCGATATCAGTGCTGCCGGTGATGAATCTCGGGATCATCCACCTGCTGGCTGGCCGCCACGAAGAGGCAACGCGCGAGTTCAGACGCGTGATCGAGATCGATTCGGGTTTCGTGCGCGGACACATCTTCCTTGGTGCGTCGCTGTCATTCATGGACAGGCATGATGAAGCGATTGCAGCGGGACGCACCGGAGCCGACCTCGCGAACCAGCTTCCGGTGACACTCGTACCACTCGGGAGCAGTCTCGCGCGCGCCGGGCGACTGGAAGATGCTCACGTGATCCTCGACCAGGTCGTGCGGGACGGCGTTGACCCGATTTACGCGGCAATGGTGCACTCAGCGTTCGATGACGAGGATGCAGTGCTCGCGGCACTTCGGCTCGGCATCGAAAAGCGATCCGACTGGATGTACTCGATCGGGACGCAGCCCTGGTTCCGGAAGTATCATGGTAATCCCCGGTTCGAGAGTCTACTGACGCAGATGAATCTGCTCGGCGATCCCCTGTTAATGCAGGGTTGACTGCCAGCTCGGCTCCGTAGTCTGCCGTCATCTTCCAGCCATCGGAAATTGGCGAACCCCGACGTGTGCGTGAGCAGGGATCGCCAGCGTCAGCGCTCTCCAGCGCTCGGCTGCCGAAAATAGTAAACGAATGATTGTAGCTATTGGTGTCATCGCCCGTAGGTTGACAAGGGACGCCACCTCACAGGAGATCCTGATGAAGATAATGAAAATCCTGCTTTCGCTGGTGCTCTCGACTGCGGCAGTCGCCCCCCTCCAGGCGCAGGGCACCGCACTCAGGGACGCCATGGCGGTGATGGACAAGAGCCTCGCCACGTTCAACTCAGGGAATTACACAGACTACGGTACCCACATCAGCGACGACATCGTGGCCTATACCGGCGTTTACACGCCGATCGCCTTCGAGGGGAAGGCAAAGTGGGTGGAATTCATCAACGGGCTCAGCGCATACAGCTCCGTGACCTACGACCAGAGGCAGCGTACCTGCAAGGCCTACGGGCCAGACACGGTGCTCTGCAATGCGTACTTCGTGTTCACCACGATAGCGAAGGACGGCAAGATGGAGGTCCAGAGTGGCCGGGAGACCTCGGCCCTGGTGCGCCAGGGAGGCGTCTGGAAGTACGCCAGCATGCATTACTCCCCGATGTTCTAGGGGCCGCTCGTCGGCCAGGCTCGCCAATCGCTGGGTCGATGTGTTAGCGTCGGCCCTGTGAGCCTTCTCCGTTTCCTCGCAGTACTGGCCGGGACGTTGAACCTCGTCGATGACCATTCTTGGGACTCGGAGGTGAGAAGGCTGTTTTTCCTGTTTGCCTGGCACCGGTAATTACCACCACGGGCATGACACGAAGCAGCTCTGCCACGTGACGCGAGGCTGCTCTTGGCCGTTAAACGGACATAGCAAGTCCGAAAAACGGACATTTTAAGGCCGAATGACGCTATCCCACAAATTCGGCGCGTGCATGTCGCAATCAACGCGCGGGCCGGGTCATCAGCG
>JBBQZF010000022.1:0-22006 GCA_038208015.1 Gemmatimonadales bacterium | reverse complement strand
GAATCCGCAGTCGCCGCTTCTTTGGCCAGGGACATCTTTATCTCTCCCATCTCCGTCAGGCCGAGGACGCGGCCGATGCGAGTCGGATCGATCCCGTACTCAGCCGGCAACACAACCGTCACAAGGATCACCAACGCGACTGCGGCGGCGATGATCGTGGAGCGCAGAAGCGCCGACGACGACGGAAGCTCGTTGCCCTGAACTGGATTCAAGTCTGGCATTGGTTCTTTTCTCAGAGATCGATGATGAAATAGCCGGCGAGCTGGTAGCCCATCAGAAGAAATCCGGCGCTCATGACAGCGACATTGGTGGCATAGGCGTGACGGGCAAAACTTGACGTTCGTCGCCAGTAGCTCATGGCAATAAGGATGGCGCCCAGCGCAAGCAGCTGGCCAATCTCGACCCCGACATTGAACGCAACAAGGTTTGGGATCAGCCCGTCTGGAGAAACCTCGAAATCGAGGATCTTCGTGGCTAGCCCGAAGCCGTGGAACAGCCCGAAAATCAGGGTCGCCGCCTTGGTGTTCGGCTGGAAGCCGAACCAGCGTTGAAACGCACCCAGGTTGTCGAGCGCCTTGTACACGACCGACAGTCCGATGATCGCGTCGATCAGGAACGAGCTCACACTCACGCCAGTCAGAACACCCAGCAGTAGCGTTGTTGAATGGCCGACAGCGAACAGTGTGACGTAGATGCCAATGTCTTTCAGGCGATAAAGAAAGAAAATGACGCCTAGAAGAAACAGAAGGTGGTCGTAGCCGGTCACCATGTGCTTGGCCCCGAGGTACGCAAAGGAGATCAGGTTTACTCCGGCAATCTCCTGGATGTATCCTTTGTCGCCTGCGGCCACGCCGTGAGCAAGCAGCTCGGCGGGTACGAGCATTATAGCGGCAAGGCAGGTCGCGACTGTCAAGAGAAGAGCAGGGACATGCATACTCATGCATGGGCGGTCGTAAGACATCGGCTCAGTCCGAGTCATGTGCTTGAACGTGCGGATCTTCGGGCGAACCACCATGCAGCGCCTTTGCCGGGTTGGGGGGGGTGGGGCCAAGCTTTCAATTGCAAGCTGGGGACAGGCCGTCCTGAAACTTTGCTCGGGCTGGATGGCCAGGGGCGGAATCGAACCGCCGACACGCGGATTTTCAGTCCGCTGCTCTACCAACTGAGCTACCTGGCCCTGCTCTGCGCCCGCTGGTGACGCGGTTCGCAATGTAATTCCGCATTTCTGGCGCTGGTACCCCTCGGCCCGAGTCCTGCTATTAGCCGTCCCGGCTGCGGCGATCGCCGTGGCCATTGGCGATTTCAGACCGGAGATCCAAGATGAGCAAGCTGCTGCGCGGCCTGGCCGCGGGATATGGCGCGAGGAAACTGACGGGCGGCTGCGGCTGCATGGGAATCATCGTTTTCATCATTCTATGGATGATCCTCGGCAATTTCGGAATTTTCCAGTAATATTCCCCGCTCGCTGCTGAAATCTGTCAGCTGAAATCGCTCTTTCCATTCCGAAAAACATGTCTGTCCCGCTCTTTCTGCGTCTCTGCGTAGCTGGCCCTCCGGGCCGGCTCTCTACGCCTCTTTGAAATGGATTGGGTAACAGATCCAAACGCCTGGATAGCATTTCTCACGCTTACGGCGCTCGAGATAGTCCTCGGTGTCGACAACGTCGTCTTCATTTCCATCCTGGCGGGAAAGCTTCCACCTGAGCAGCGCGCAAGGGCTCGCCAGGTCGGACTAGGCCTGGCGATGTTCATGAGAATCGCCCTGCTGCTGGCCATTTCGTGGGTGATCGGCCTGACCGCGACCCTGTTTACGGTGTTCTCGCAGGAGATATCGGGAAGAGACCTCATCCTGCTGCTCGGCGGCCTGTTCCTGCTCGCCAAGAGCACTCACGAGATGCATGGCCAGCTGGAGGGCGAGGTGGGTCACTCCTCCGTGAAGGTCGTCGCCTCGTTCGGAGCTGTCATCTTCCAGATCCTCCTGCTGGATATCGTGTTCTCCCTCGACTCGGTCATCACCGCCGTGGGGATGGCTGACGATTTAGGCGTAATGATTTCCGCTGTCGTGATCGCTGTCGGGTTCATGCTGGTGTTCGCCGGCACTGTCAGCCGGTTCGTCGACAAGCACCCCACCGTCAAGATGCTCGCACTGAGCTTCCTGCTGCTGATCGGAATGAGCCTCATCGCCGAAAGCTTCGAGCTCCACATTCCGAAGGGATACATCTACTTCGCGATGGCGTTCTCGCTCTTCGTCGAAGTCATAAACATCAAGCTGAGGAAGTCGGGGAAGAATCCGGTTCACCTCCACGCGCCATACACGGTCGGCACGCCTCCGGATCCGGCGGAGGAGCCTTAGCGCACTCCGAGAGCGGCGGTTATAACTGACTTGATGCCCCCGCGCAGGTTGAAGTCACCTGTGACCTGCATCCATTTCGGCTTCACCGCGCCGGCGAGATCATCGAGAATGCGGTTGACCGCGCGCTCGTAGAAGATCCCGTCGTTCCTGAAGCTCCAGAGATACAGCTTCAGGCTCTTGAGCTCGATGCAAAGCTCGGCGGGAACGTAGGTGATTCGGATGATCCCGAAATCCGGCGCGCCGCCCTTGAGGAGCGCGAGCTCTTCCGCATCGCTCTCGATTCCGCCGAGCGGACAAAGTGAAGTGAACTCGTTGCAGTCCATGTGGATTTCGTAGTCGCGATCCGGATAGGGGTTCGCGAAACTCTCGAGCAGCTCAGATCGTGGCATGTTACTGCGTCTCGTCTTTCCTCAAGGTTCTGGACACTTCGTCGAGAATTGCCTGCTCCTCGGCCGTCAGGCTCTCTATCCCGTGCTTCGAGATCTTGTCGAGGACCATGTCGAGCCGCTCGACTGATTCGCGGGTCACGCTTTCAGGCTTTGGAAGCACCGCCGCACGCTGCGCGGACTTTGCCGCGACCGCGTTGCTCTTTGCCACCACCTCGTCTATCCCTCCACCATCAGCCCTGTCGCGGTTCCGTGGAGTGCGGCGGGGAACTGCACGGTAGTCCTCCGGCTCGTCAGGCACCGGAGACACCCATCGCCTGAAGTTGTCGAGGCCGCCGAACGCGGAAACGCGCAGATATATCCAGCCGAAGGCCAGGCCGCCCAGGTGCGCGAACCAGCCGATGCCCGAGCCGCCTTTTGCCGAGGAGATTCCCATCGCGAGGTTTATCAGGGCGAGCCACACGACGAGCCAGCGTGTCTTGATCGGCAGGACGCCGAAAACGTACACCTCCTCGTCCGGCCATCTCAGCGCATAGGCGAGAAGCACTCCCATGACCGCGGCCGAGGCTCCCACGAGTCCTGCATTGCCGGTGGAAAGCAGGTGCGCGATCGCGCCACCGATGCCACACCAGAGATAGAAGTACGTAAAGCTGCGCGCTCCCCAGAAGTGCTCGATACGGGGACCGAACATCCACAGCGACAGCATGTTGAACGAGATGTGCCACAACCCGCCGTGGACGAACATGTACGATACGATCGTCCACCACTCAGCAGGAAACCGGGCCGGGTCGAGGCCAAGCACCCTGAACACACTGTTGCCGCCGAACAGTGTGACCTGGAGAAAGAACACGCCGATATTCGCCGCCATCAGCCATTGGACTGCTGATGTCATTCTCGGATGCTGCGATGGCTGACTGTACGACGTCTCTGACATGTTGAGCCTTACCTGATTTTTTTCCGCTACTTTCCCGTGGCCTGTGCCACTATTTCCTCACACAGATCCGCAAATGACATTCCGGCCGCTGCCGCTCCCTGTGGAATGAGACTGAGCTCGGTCATTCCCGGCAACGTGTTCGCCTCGAGACAATAGAATCCGCCCGCTTCCTCAGATTCATCATCGGATGAAGACAGCCGAAAATCAATGCGCGCATATCCGCCGAGCTTGAGGGCCTTGAAGGCCGCCAGCGCCTGCTGCTGCACGAGGACTGCCTCCTCCGGGGCAAGGTCAGCCGGGAACTCCTCTGTCGCCATCCCTGCAGTGTACTTGCACTCGTAATCGTATATCTCGTGCACCGGCTTTATCTCACCCACCGGGAGCGCCCGGTCACCGAGTATCCCCACCGTGAGCTCGCGCCCTGCGATGAATTTCTCAATCATCACCTCGTCATCATACCGCCAGGCCTCGGTGATCGCCGCCTCGAGCTGGTCCGGCTTCTTCACAACCGTGAGGCCCACTGTTGAACCCTGCTTCGATGGCTTTACCACTACCGGGAAACCCAGCTTGTCCTCGACCTCGCTGACTGATGCCGGCGCCATCAACCAGTCAGCGGTTTGTACACCCGCAACGCGGAAGAGTTTTTTCGAAAGATCCTTGTCCATCGCCAGCGCACTCGAGAGGTGCCCGCTGCCAGTGTACGTAACCTTTGCCATGTCCAGGAGTGCCTGAATTGTCCCGTCCTCGCCCATACCGCCATGCAGCGCGAGAAACACGACATCGGCTTCCGCAATCTCCGGCCGTATCTCGAGAGACGACAGGAACGCGCCACCTGTCTTCTCTGCCAGGTCGTCGAGTGATGGCGGCTCGGTCCCGACCGCGGTCGTCGCAAGCCGGTGCTGCTCCTCTTCACTGATCGCTCCGCGGGAAGGGTCGAATGCCAGCACCTCGTGCCCTTTTGACCGCAGCGCGAGAACTATCCTGATGCCGGAGGCGAGGGAGACGTTTCGTTCGGAGGACGAGCCTCCCATCAGGACCGTGATCTTCAACTTCAGTGCTCCTTATCTGCTCATCATGTAGTGAAGCATGTCCGAGCGGGTGACGATTCCCTGGATTCTGTCCTCCTTGCGCACGAGCACTGCGGGATTCGACTTCGACAGAAGCCTGACGACGCTCTCGACCGGCTGGTCCCCCGCAACGAGGGGGAACGGGGAGTCCATCACCTCGCTGACGGTCGCATCGAGCAGCCTTGGATCCTCGAGGCTTTTCTGCGAGAGCGACCAGTCGCTCACCGATCCCACGCAGTCCTGGCCGTCGAGAACCGGAAGCTGCGATACATCGTGGAGTGTCATAAGCCCGAGTGCCTGCCTGACCGGCGCGCCCGGCGACGTGCTCACGACTGACGGGGTATCACCATCCTTCCGGCCGAGGACGTCCATGACAGTGACGCGGGTCGTGTCGAGCATCTGGTTTTCGCGCATCCATTCATCGCTGTAGAGCTTCGAGAGATACCGCTCCCCGGTGTCGCAGAGGACTGTCACGACGAATGCTTCGGGGTCGTCGACCTGCCGGGCGACTCTCAGGGCAACGTGAGCAATGAGTCCCGATGATCCGCCGACAAAGAGTCCCTCTTCGCGCGTAAGGCGGCGGGCCATTGCAAATGAGACCTTGTCGGACACGGATTCAAATTCGTCGATCACGCTCATGTCGAGAGTTCCGGGAATCTTGTCCTGCCCGATTCCCTCGACCTTGTAGGGAACCCCTTCGCCCACTTCCTTCCCGCCGGTGCGCCAGTAGTCGGTGAGGATCGATCCGACGGGGTCACCGGCGATGATCCTGATTTTCGGGTTCTTTTCCTTCAGGTAGCGGCCCACGCCGGTGATCGTGCCGCCGGTTCCCGCCGCAGCGACGAAGTGCGTGATGCGTCCCTCCGTCTGCTCCCACAGCTCGGGACCGGTGATGTCGTAGTGCGCCTGCGGATTTGCTTCGTTGTAGAACTGGTCGGCGAGAATTGCATTCGGGGTTTCCTCCGCGATCCGCTTTGCCATCATCACGTAGCTGTCGGGGTGATCCGGCGGAACCGCTGTCGGCGTGATAATGACCTCCGCCCCGAACGCCTTGAGAAGCCTGACTTTTTCCTGCGACATCTTGTCAGGCATCGTGAAGATGCACTTGTAGCCGCGCAGCGCGGCGGCGATTGCGAGCGCTGCGCCGGTATTCCCGCTCGTCCCTTCGACGATCGTGCCGCCCGGCTTGAGGCGGCCCTCCTTTTCGGCCTTCTCGATTATCGGGATCGCGATCCGGTCCTTGACCGACCCCCCGGGGTTGAAGAATTCGGCCTTCGCGTAAACGGGTGTGCGAATTCCCCGCGTGACGGAGTTGAGCCTTATCAACGGGGTCCACGAGATCGTTTCGAGGACGTTGTTATAGGGCCGGCGATTGCGCTCCGGTACCGCCATCTACTGCCCTGTGCCGGGTGCCGGCGTTTCGGCTTTCCTGCCGATTATGCTGTCCCCGGGAAGGGGCGGGGCTTCGGGATGACGGAAGTAGACCGGAAACAGGATCGATACAGGCACCGCCTGGCCGCGTGTCTTGGCTGGAATGAACCTCAGGTCGCTGGACCCCCTGACGGCCGCCGAATCCATCGAAGCGTGGCCGGAGGTCTCCGCGACATGGGTAGACTCGCTCACTATCTGCCCCTCCTGGTCGATGAAGACGCGAAGAGTCACGTTTGCCTGAGCCTTCCTGGAGTACAGAGAGGGCGGATACCTGAAAGGGAGCTCCTTGTTGAGCATGACCGGAAGGACATCCGGCCGGGGCCCGACCTCGGTGAACTTTCCGGCGGTATCATCCCCCGAGCAGCTCGCGGCTGCAGCGATTAGAATCGCGGGAACCGCGATCATCATCCGGACTTTCATCAGCATCGCGTTAATCTAGCCCTGCCTCGCTCGCGTCACGAGGCGATTGAGCTCGGTGAGCGCCTCGATCGGCGTCATTGAATCCGGGCTCATCGCCGCAAGCTCATCGACGAGCGGATGATGGGCAGCGAAAAGCCCGAGTTGCGCGACGGCCTCATTCCGGTCCGGCCTGCCCCGGGCGGAATCTCCCGCCGCCTGCCTGCCTTTCTGTGTCCCTTCATATCCTCCCAGAATCTCCTTCGCCCTCGCAAGGACCGCGGGTGGCAGGCCGGCCAGGCGGCCGACCTCGATTCCGTACGATCTGTCAGCTCCGCCGGGTACGACCCGGTGCATGAACAGCACCTGGTCACTTGTTTCCCGCACTTCGACACTATAGTTGCGAACTGCTACTAATTCGTTCGCCAGGCCGGTGAGCTCGTGATAGTGCGTTGCAAAGACTGTCTTGCACTGCACCACGTCGTGCAGGAACTCGCTCACTGACCATGCGATCGACACGCCATCGTAGGTCGAAGTGCCGCGCCCGATCTCGTCGAGCAGCACCAGGCTCCTCGCGGTTGCGACGTGCAGGATGGCACTCGTCTCCGACATCTCCACCATGAACGTTGACTGGCCGCGCACGAGGTTGTCGCTCGCACCGACCCGGGTGAACAGCCTGTCGACTATTCCGATGCGGGCACTCTCCGCAGGAACGAAGCTTCCGATCTGCGCCATCAGCACGATCAGGCCGATCTGCCTTAGAAAGGTCGACTTCCCCGACATGTTCGGTCCTGTGAGAATCACCAGCCGGGCATCCTCCGGGAGCGTTACGTCATTGGGGATGAATTTCTCCCGGGCCATCATCCGCTCTACCACCGGATGTCTTCCAGCCGTTATCCGGAGATCGAAGTCATCCGTCATCACCGGCCGCACGTAGCCCTCCCTCTCCGCGACCTCAGCCAGAGTCGAAAGCACATCGAGCTCGGCAGTTATCCCTGCAATGCACTGAAGCCTGCGTATCTGGGCGCCAATCCGCCTCCGCAAGGCATCGAACAGCTCGCGCTCCCGCTCTTCTATCCTTTCCGCAGCGTTGAGAACCTTTTCCTCGTGCTCCTTAAGCGCGGGGGTCACGTATCGCTCCGCGCCGGTCAGGGTCTGCCTTCGCTGGTAGTCGGCCGGGACAAGGTGCGAGTTCGTATTGGTCACCTCGATGAAATAACCAAAGACCCGGTTATAGCCGACCTTGAGCGAGTTGATCCCCGTGCGCGTACGCTCATCCATCTGGATTCTCGCAATCGCGTCCTTGCCGCCGTCACGGAGGGATCGCCACTCATCGAGCGAGGAGTCAACGCCGTCACGGATGCAGCTCTCGTCGCCCATCGCGATGGGAGGGCGGTCGACTACGGTGTCGATGATATCCGTCGCCAGATCCGCACACCCGTCCCATCGCCTCATCAACGCGGCAAGCGGTCCTTTCTCGAATCCGTCCGACCCGGTGAGCGTCTCGAGGGCCTCGTGGACCGCGGCAAGACGCGCGATTGAGTCGCCCAGCGCGCGCAGGTCGCGCGGCGTTCCACGCCCCGCTGCCGCCTTGCTCGCCAGTCTCTCGATGTCACGCACGCCATCCAGCGCGCTGCGGAGGGACTCGCGGCCGAGCGGGTCGCCAGTAAAGAGCGAGACAGCGTCGAGCCTGGCATCGATCTGCTCGACATTCGTCAGCGGTGCGAGAAGCCACTGCCGGAGCAGCCGCGAGCCCATCGGAGTCAGGGTTCTGTCGAGAACCGAGAGCAGTGTGCCGCCAGTATCGACACCGCGTAGTGACTCAACGAGTTCGAGGTTGCGGCGAGTCATATCGTCGAGCGGCATCGTCCCACCGGGCCGTTCGACAACCGGACGCGAAAGATGCGGCATTCCTGCAGGCTGAAGCTCGTGCATGTAGCGCATGAGCGCGCCAGCGGCTGCGAGAGCAGGCGCATCATGCTCTCCAATTCCCAGACCCTCGACTGACGCCACCCCGAAATGCCGCGCGATGTCGGTGGCTGCGAGAGCCGCATCGAATTCCCACGGCTCACGCTCGGTCACGAGGGCGCCCTCGTCCTGGCTCTCCTTGACGACCTTCATCGGAGCATTCGTATTCCGCGCAACGAGAATCTCGCGTGGCGCCAGTCGCGACAGGGCAGCGTCGGTATCTGCCTCCCTCGTCACGAGAAAGCGGAACTCTCCCGTGGAAAGATCTGCAGCGGCTATCCCGACATGATCGCCTGAAGGGAACACTGCGCACAGAAAATTGTTGCGTGCCTTGTCCAGAAGATCATCAGCGAAGGCTGCGCCGGGAGTGATCGTCTCGACCACTTCACGCCTCACGATTCCCTTCGCATGACGCGGATCTTCGGTCTGTTCGCAGATCGAGACGCGATATCCCTGCTGCACGAGACGTCGCAGGTATTCTGCCGCCGCCTTCACTGGAATCCCCGCGAGCGGAACCTCCGCCGCACCGCCGTTGTTTCTCGAAGTCAGAGTCAGGCCGAGGGCGCGCGAAGCGATCTCGGCGTCCTCATAGAACATCTCGTAGAAGTCGCCCATCCGGAAAAACAGAATCGCATTCTGGTGGCGACTCTTTATTTCCCGGTACTGCTGCATCAACGGAGTTGATGTTGGGCGGCTCACGGGATCTTACCGGGTGTCAGCCTGTACCACGAACCCTTCGATATTCTTCGCCTTGAGTGAGCGCTGGACGGCGCTCGCCTGACCCTGCGTCGTGTAGCGTCCGATCCTCACCCTGAACGGCGCTGCGTTTCCGTCGACTCTTGCCTCGTATCCGTTCGTCTTGAGCCGGGCAACCATCGCATCTGCTTGTGACCTGGCGTTGTAGGCAGCAACCTGCACCGACCACGCCCGGGCTGTCCCCGCCGCTGGCGTCGTCACGGGCGCAGGCACATTCTCGGCGGGTCGTGCTGCAGCCGGTGGCGCAGAAGGCGGCGCGGCCGCTCGCGACGGCGTGGTGGCAGGCACGCTGGTAGGCGGCGCTGGCGGCGGGGTGGTCACTGGAACAGTCGTCGTCACAGCGGGCGCAGGACGGACAGGAGTGTTTACCGGAGGGGTGACTTGCGCTGGAGGCTGCGTGCTCTGAGCGGGAGTGCCCGCATCAGCGACAGGCGCTGTCGGTACAGGCGTCGTGGAAGGGCCTGCGAGTACGACACCCGCACATCGCTGGTTGAGATACGTTATCTGATTGCGCAGCTCCGCATCGCCGTCACTCGTGCGCGCGAGCGCCTCCGCCGTGGCTGTGCATCCGCCCTGGACGTCGTTCTTGTCGAAGAGCGCCCGTGCCATCCAGTATCCCGCCCTTGCCCTTGACGGGCTCTGCGGATGCTCGATTATGAGCCTGTTCAGGTGCCTCAGTGCCCCATCGTAGTTGGCACGCGCGATCTCCAGTTGCGCCAGGCGTATCAGGGCGTCCTCGACCCGCGGGGAAAGCGGGAGGTCGACGACGATCCTGCGGTAGTCCATCTCCGCATCAGCCGCGGTAGATGCCAGCACAGCGCGCCAGTAAACGCCTTCTGCGTAGGCATTCGAGCCTGGAGGCGCGATTGCGATCATCGAATCGACAAGCGCGCGGCCCGCCGTGGCATCGCCATCGTTAACGAGCGTCTGCGCCCTCACGTATGCCGGATGAACTCCCGCAGGCACCTGCGCCTGGGCAATCACGGGGCTGAACACGAGTGCTGCTGCAAATAGAAATCTTCTCACCATCTTCCCGCTCCTGCTTCGTTTATGCCGCGAGGCTTTCTTCATTTTCGACACACATGGAGAGAATCAGTGTCGATACGATCTGTTCCTCAGAGGAGAATTTCGTCTCCTTGAGGGCGATGTCCGCTTCGAGAAGTGCGTCGAGCGAACGGTCGAGTGACTCAGTATTCCAGCGGCCAAGGGCGCCGGCCCAGGCCGAAACCGCCGTTCCCCAGGGTCGCCCGGTGAACACCGATCCCGACCGCTTCAGGAACTCAAAGTACTCCTTCTGCAGCCTGCCCTGCGCAAGGCCTTCCTCAATTCTCGCCTTGCCCCACGCAATTGCAATCGTCTGCGTGGCGAGAGCCATCACAATCTGGACACCCGATGTCTTGGGCTGATTGAGCACGTGCGGCAGCAACTCGAGTGCCCGGGCGGCGTTTCCCCCCGCGACCTGATCAAGCAGGTCGGCCATCGTTTCACCGCGGCGCACCCCCACTACTGCGGCGACATCCGACTCTTCTATGTCCCTGCCATTCGCATAACTCGCCAGCTTCTCGAGCTCTGACACCAGATGATGAAGATCGGTCCCTGCGGCGTCCTGCAACAGCTCGGTCGCCTCCGGGGAGATTTTCATTTTCAGCTGAGTCGACGCATAGTGCCCGATCCATTTCGGAATGCGGTCGGCACTGAGATACCCGAACTCCAGCGGGGTTGTCGCCCTCGCAAGATCCTTGTCAGTCTTTCCGCCTAACGTCTCGACGACGAGAAGCAGCACGTCGGGCGAAGGAGTTGACAGATAGGCATCGAGAACCTTCCGCGCGTCCTTCCGGAGAGTCCCTGCGTCACGGATGACTACGACCCGCCGGTCCGCGAGCATCGGAAGAGCGGATAAGGCAGCATCCAGGGATTTTGCATCGAACTCTGCTCCCCGTTTCACTTCCATATTGAAGTCGCGCATCGCCGGCTCGATGGCAGCGGCAACGAGCCGTTTCATTGCGTCTTCCTTCTGGAAGTCGTCATCGCCGCAGATGTAATACGCTCCATCGAAAGTCCCTCCCTTGAGGGCATCGTGGAGCGTCTTGAGTGCGGTGTCGGCGGGCATGGTTTCAAATATACCAGACCATCGAACGGCGTCGGCGGTCTTCGCTAGCGCTTGAAGCTTGCCAGCTCCAGCGAAGCAAAATGAACCGGCGAGTGCTCGGCCAGAATTGCCGCGGTCCAGATGGGAAGTCCGGCCGGGAGCGCTGCCACCATCTCCGGTGCGGGCGAAGCGATCGTGGCTGGAATTGGCTCGGGAACGGGAGCGAATGCGACGACAGGCGGAAATACGATGTCACGCGGAGTGTCGACGTGCTTGAGCGAGAATCCGATATAGCCAAGCATTGCTGCGCTCGCGATGGCTACCGCGGCGGCGAGCCTGCGGGACCTTCCGTTCTGTGCACCGGCCATGTCGGCTGCCTTCGTCTCCCTGATACGACGTTCCAGCCGCTTGCCGAAGTCAGGCGAAGGGTTGATCGACGGGAGGCTGCGGAAAAGCATGAGCGACCGGCGGACGTTAGCGTCATGCCTCGCACATCTCTCGCATTCCACCAGGTGTACCTGCATCCCCACCAGCTCGACGCCGGGAAGGATGTCGTCGACGAATGCAAAATGATTTTCCCGGAACTGCCTGCAATCCATTCAGATACGATTAGAGGGTTCGGATACCAGTACCCACCATGACCATACTGGTTCCCCGAGCCCTCTAATCTGACACGCCGCGCACGCCTATTCCATATAGGGCGCCACGATCTCCGCGAATGAGTTCCGCGCCCTGTTCAGCCGGGACTTCACGGTTCCCAGGTTGCAGTCCGTGATCTCGGCAATTTCTTCGTACGACTTACCCTCGAGCTCCCGCAGAATGAAGACATTTCTGTGATGCTCGGGGAGCTTTGCGACAGACTCCTCGACTATCTCGCGGAGATGACGCTTCCGGTACATGTCATCAGGGCGCGACGTCGTATCCTCGAACTGAACGGGCCTGTCATCGTCCTGCCAGTTCTTCTGAACCGTCTGGAAGAGGACGAGGGGGTTCCTCGACCGATTGCGCAGCTCGTTCTTCGCCAGGTTTGACGCAATTGTGTACGCCCAGGTGGAGAACTTCTTCGAACGGTCGAACCTGTGCAGATGCCTGTACACGCGGATGAAAACCTCCTGCACGAGATCTTCAGCCTTTTCCCGGTCGCCTATGGTGCGATACACGAAGTTGAGCAAGCGGGTCTGGTACCGCTCGACGAGCTCGGAAAACGCTCTCTCTTCTCCGCCAAGGAACGCCGTGACGACAGCCGAATCATCCATCGCCTTGAGTTGTTCCCTGACGTTCGCCCTCACTGGCTGAACTGCGTGTTTACGAACGATGCTTGCCATTAGCTGCTACCCCCAAGAATGAGAATCCGACGAGGAAAGGACTAAGTGCGCCTCCTTGTTGAGATCCTTGTCACCACACTGGATATTGCAGGGGCCGTGCCCAAGGCTTGAACGCCCTAAACCCTTGCCATCCAATGATTTGACACAGAAAGGCGGCCGGGGGTTGTCCTGTGGTGACCCACAAAGTGTCACCATATCCGGACACGTCTCTCTTGCCGGAGATAACCCCTCAGCAGAGGATAACCCTTACGTGCGGATTCGGCGGGCTGAGAGGAGGATTCCGAGCATCGACTTCGCGTCGACGATTTCACCTGTCGACACCCTTTTCAGGGCCTCGGAAATGGGCGTTGGGTGAAGATCGAGAATCTCGTCAGACTCGAGCGCCTGGTCTCCCGGTTCCAGCCCCACTGCCATGAAGACATGGATCCGCTCGTCTGTGAATCCGGGAGTGGTGAAGAACGAACTGAGGTGCTCCAGGGTCGCCGCCGAGTAACCGGTTTCCTCCCTCAGTTCCCTGATTGCGCACTTCTCGGGGCTTTCGCCCTCATCGAGCCGCCCTGCCGGGATCTCGAACAGATAGCCGCCCGACGCATGCCGGTACTGCCGGATGAGAAGGATCCGCGGATCCGCGCCGGCAGGGTCATCGAGAAATGGAACGACCGCACTCGCTCCCGGATGCCTGACCATCTCGAGCTCACCAACTGTCCCGTTTGGAAACGCCACGGTATCCACATCGAGAGAAATCACGCGGCCGGTGTAGACCCGGCGCGACCCCTTGAGGGTCAAGGGTCGACCGGCTCGCCAACCGATACGGGGCCGATGCCAAGCGCTTCGACTGGCGTCCGGACAAGCTCCGGATTTCCGACAACCAGCACTTGAAGCTTTTCCGCCTCGACGAATCGCCTTGCGGCCTGGAGAACATCGGCCGTCGTCACGCCGGCGATCATCGCTCGATACGTGTCGTAGTAGTTCTCTGGCAGCCGGTACGTCTCGAGAATGGCCAGCGCTGACGCGATTGACGCTGTCGTCTCGTACCTGATCGGAAAAACGCCCTCGAGGTAGCTCGTAGCGAGCGTCAGCTCTTCCGGGCCTATCTCCTCGGTTTGCATCCTCTCGATTTCCCTGAGTGTCTCGGCAATCGCTTCACCGGTGACCTCGCTCTGCACAGCTGTCGAGATCACGAACGGCCCAGCCTGCCTTCGCCAATCGTAGTACGACGACGCTCCGTAGGTATAGCCGTGCTTCTCACGCAGATTGAGATTGATGCGTGAAGAGAAGAGCCCGCCAAGCACCGCGTTCATTACGGTGACATTGAAGTACTCGGGATGTGACCGCGGAATGCCGCGGTGCCCGATTCGCAGCTCTGACTGCGCAGCGTCGGGCCTCGAGATTATCCTGACACTTCGATCACTTCTCGCGGGTCTGTCTGCTTCCCGGCTCAGTTCGGTTTTGCTGCCGCTCCATCCTCCGAAAACAGATTCGGCGAGCTTCCAACCTTCACTGACGCTTACGTCACCGACGATGATGAGAGTCGTCGCCCCCGGAACGTGATTGTCGCGGTAGAATTCGGCGACATTCTCGCGTGTGATCCGGGAAATCGAGCCCGTCGTCCCACTCATTGGCTCAGCGTAGCGGGAATCCGCCGCGTATACGAAACGATCGAACGACTCGTCCGCGAGCCCGCGTGGCTCCGCCATCACCTGCATCCGCTCGGCAAGACGCTCAGCCTTCAGCCGGACGATGTCGTCCTCGTGAAAGGCTGGTGACAGCAGGACTTCTGCAAATATTTCAAACGCAGGCAGAAGTCGGTCCGTCAGTACCGTCATGCTGGCGATTGTATTGTCCCAGCGCGCGCCGGCTTCGACAGAGGTGCCGAGCATCTCGAGGTCCAGGGCAAGCTTCACCCCGTCACGTAGCGTCGTACCTTCCCGCAGCGACAGTGCCGTGAGCTCGGCAAGTCCCTCGAGCCCTGCGGGATCGTGCAGAGCGCCTGCATCGATTACTGCCGCAACACTCACCACCGGTAGTTTTCTCACGGGTGCAACGATCACGTTTAGGCCATTATCGAGAACGTGCCGCTCGAATCGGGGAAAGTGATACTCCCGGGGTGGTCCAGGCAGCGGACGGACAGAGGTCGTCATGGTGCCGCCACCTCGAGCAGCTCGGTTGAGCCGTCGCCAGATTGTTTCGGACGCGGAACGTACAGCAGTGTCGCGCGATTGTCCTTTCCGAGCCTGTCGCTCGCGAAGGCATTCACCTGTGCTGCCGTAACACCGCGGTATCTGTCAGCCTGAATGTTGACCAGGCCGGGATCGCCCAGCAGGGTGGCGAACATCGAGATTCGATCAGCTCGGTCTCCAGCCGATTGCATCGCGGTCGTCATGTCAGTCTCGATCAGCGCCACCGCACGCGCGACTTCATCCGCGGTGACTCCGTCTGTTGCCAGCTTGTCGATTTCCCTTCCAACCTCAGCCTCGAGCTGGTCCGGTGACGTGTCCGGAAGCGCTGTCACGTCGGCGACCAGTATGTCGCTTCCCTTCGCGAGGTCGAAGGTGAACGCCGACGCATCCGCCGCTATCTGCTTTTCGCGCACGAGGGACCTGTAGAGGCGGCTGCCGCGACGCATCCCGAGGATTGCCCCACAGACACTGGCCGGGTAGTACTCGTCGCTCCCGAATACCGGTGACCTGAACGCCATGTAAATCCTCGCGAGACTGACATCGTCCTCGACGACCAATCGCAGCTGTTCACCGAATTTCGGAGGCAAGTCGATGCGCTCGAGCGGCGGTTTGCCTCCGCCTTTCGGAATTGATCCGAAGTATCGGTATATCAGAGCCTTTGCCTCTTCGATCTCAAAATCACCGGCAATCGACAGAACCGCGTTGTCAGGCGTGTAATATGTGCGGAAGAACTGCTCGACATCCTCCAGCGATGCGGCCTCGAGATCCTCCATCGATCCGATGAGTGAGTGGTGGAATGGGTGCCAGTCGGGATATGCCAACTCCGGCAGCTTCTCCCACCAGGTTCCGTACGGCTGGTTGTCCACCGACCAGCGCCGCTCGTTTTTCACGACGTCACGCTGAGTATCGAGTTTCGTCTGCGTCATCGCGGGAAGCAGTGCGCCCATCCGGTCGGATTCGAGCCACAGAGCGAGCGCGAGCTGATTCGAGGGTACTGTCTCGAAATAGTTCGTGCGCTCGAGCCAGGTAGATCCGTTGAGAGTTCCGCCTGCCCGCTGAATCAGCTCGAAGTGCTCGTTGGCTCCAACATTCGCCGATCCCTGAAACAGCATGTGCTCGAAGAGGTGTGCAAATCCTGTCCTGCCGGCCCGCTCATTGGCTGAGCCGACGTGATACCAGAGATTGACCGCCACAATCGGCGCTGTCTTGTCCTGGGAAAGGGCCACCAGCAGCCCGTTGTCGAGGCGGAATTGCTCTATCGGTATTCGCATGTCCGTAAATTGATTGGCTCAGTCAGGCAGAGTAACCCCATGGAACGATGCCCTCAATTGTTCAAGGAAGCTTGATCTCGAAGGTGTTTGTTTTTCTGGCGCTGCTCGTCGCGCTGGCCGCCTTCCTGGTAGCTCTAGCGTGGATCTTTCAGGAGCGGATCGCGTTTCAGCCACCTCGTGGACCCTGGCCTTCGCCCGCCGGCGGCACACGCGTCGAGTACACAGCGTCGGATGGCCAGAAATTGTTCGCGTACGTGGTGGGAGATCCGTCAGCGCCACGTGGTCTTCTGCTGTCGTTTCACGGGAACGCTGATCTCGCCGTCTGGCAGATCGACTGGGCGGAGGAACTTTTCCGGCACACCGGCGTCACCGTCATGCTGGCTGAGTACCGAGGCTACATGGGACTTGAAGGGCGACCGTCGTATGCCGGATCACAGCTTGACGCCGAGGCAGCATACGGGTTTACGCGGAATGTCCTGAAGGTTCCTGAAGACCGTATTGCGATGTTCGGCCACTCGCTCGGAAGTGCAATTGCAACGGAGCTCGCGAAGAAGCACCAGCCCGCCGCATTGATACTGCAGTCTCCTTTCACGTCGGCAAAGGATATGGCTGGCAGGATGACAGGTTACCGGCCGATGGGGCTTTTGTGGCGCCTGATTTCACGCCTGCATTTTGACACTGGCGTTACAGTGGCGTCCGTTTTTGCGCCAGTGTCAGTTTCCCACGGAGCGCGTGACCGGCTGATTCCGGCTGAGATGGGACAATCGGTTTACGGCGCAGCCAGAAGGAAAGGGGAATGGCTCCTCGTCCCCGATGCTGCCCACAACGACGTGGGCAGCCGAGGAGGAGATGCCTACTGGAGCTGGATGAAAACGGCGCTTCTGCCTGTTACTGAGTGATCGGCTGTCCGAAGAAATCTCGCAACACTATCGGGCCCGCGTTCACGGCCTTCAATGATGCCTCGATGTTCGCGCGGTCGCCGACGATGACTATCGCAAGCGATGCCGGGTTTATGTATTGCCGCGCAACCCGTTGAATCTCCGCAGCAGTGACACCTTCGATATTCTGCACGTAGGTGTTGTAATAGTCGAGCGGCAGGTCGTAGACAGCCACCGGTATGAGGGCCGCGGCAATCTGCTGTGTCGTCTCGAAGTCCCCGGGCAGGCCAAGCTGCATGTACCGCTTGGCCTTTGCGAGCTCGTCGGCCGGCACTGATTCACGTATCGCGTTCAACTCCTTCATGAACTCGATCAGCGCCGAATCCGTCTTCGCGGCAACGATTTCCGCCGACGCGGTAAACGGACCTGCGGATCTCCGCATATCGAATCCCGAGCGGGCTCCGTAGGTATAGCCGTGTGTCTCGCGCAGGTTCTGCATGAGCCTGCTCGTGAAGGATCCTCCGAGAACCGTGTTCAGAACACTCAGTGCGAAAAAGTCCTGAGTCGAGCGCGGTACGCCGATCGAGCCGATCCGGAATGACGACTGGGGAGCGCCCGGTTTATCGACGAGATAGATGGTCGTGCCGGCTGCCCCTGATGGCTCGGGAAGAGTTGCCTGGACGACATTTCCACGCTGCCAGCTCCCGAAGAGCGTGCGCACTTTTTCTTCGATCTGCGCTGGATTTACGTCTCCCACGATAATCAGCGTCGCATTGTTGGGGACGAAGTTGCTACGATAATTACCCTGGAGGTCTGCCGGCGAGAGGCCCTGAACGGAAGCCTCGCTTCCGATGAGCTGACGCCCATACGGGTGGTCGCTCCCATAGAGAATCGCTGCATACGCCTGATTGGCTATCGCCGTCGGCTGATCCTTCAGCTGCAGGAGGCTCGTCAGCCTGTCCCGCCTGATACGCTCAAACTCGGCTTGCGGGAAAGACGGCCTGAGCGCGACGTCGGCGAAGAGTGCAAGAGCGCTGTCGAGCTGCGAGATCGGCGTGTGTAACCGTATCGTCGATGCATCCCAGTTGCTCGCCGCCGTAAGTGAAATGCCAAGGAACGCCGCCTGATCGGCTATCTCGAGGCTCGATCTCGTTGTCGTGCCCTCGGTGAGCATCGCCGCGGTGAGATTGGCGAGACCAGTCTTTGATGCAGGGTCGATTGTGCCGCCGCTCTCGACGACGAGAACGAAGTGGGCAACGGGCAGCTCGTGATGTTCGACAATCATGAGCTTGAGACCGTTCGGAAGCTCCCTCGTGCCGATCGGTGGTAGAGACACTACCGGTGGAGGCCCGAGCTCCGGCTGCTTTGACCTGTCGAGCGTCTGGGCTCCCGCAATCAGTGGAAGAGCGGCGAGCGAGAGGAGGCCAAGGCTCCCCCGAACGTACCGGGCGCTCACTGGCCACCTCCGGTTGCTGTCAGCATCATTTCCCTCTTTCCCTCTGGAACCACCGTCAGAACCACTTTTGGCCTGCCAAGATATGTCCTGGCGACACGCTGTACATCGGCCCGCGTCACCTGTTCATAACGTGCGGCATCCTGCTGCACATAGTCCGGAGTTCCCGCCATATAGTTGTATGAGTTCAGTGTTTCGGCTTTCCCGAGGTTGCTTGCCAGGCGGTCGAGGAAGCTCGCCCGGTAGGAGTTCTGCACCCGTCGAAGCTCGCGGTCGGTGATCTCCTCGCTCATGAGCTTCTGCAGCTCTTCACTCACGATCTTGTCGATCGCCGTGAGACTTTGCTCGGGCTTGGGCGTGATCCTTATCTGGAAGCCCCCCGCAAGCTTGCCCGACTCCTGAAATGCCGATACGTCCTGGGCGACCTGCATGTCGTAGACAAGCCGCTTGTAGAGTCTCGAGTTCTTGCCGCTCGCAAGCACCGACGCGAGAACGTCGAGCGCTGCATCATCAGCGTCGAAGAGCTTTACCGTCGGCCAGTTGTAGTAGGCACGCGGAAGCTGGACCCTGTCCTCGAGGATAAGGAACGTGTCCTTCGAAATGACCACGGGCGCAACCGTCGGGCGCGGCGGCATTACCGGACCCCTCGGAATGTCACCAAAATAGAGCTCCACCAACCGTTTCGCCTCGGCAGAATCGAAATCACCCGCGATGGTCAGGCTGGCGTTGTTCGGCGCGTAGTATGTCCGGAAAAATTCCGAGACATCTTCGACCGATGCCGCGTCGAGGTCGGCAAGGGACCCGATTACCGACCACGAGTATGGATGGCCCGCCGGATACATCGCTGCCAGAATCGTCTCGTAGGCACGCCCGTAAGGAACATTATCGACACCCTGCCGGCGCTCGTTTTTTACTACCTCGCGCTGGAGGTCGAGCTTGGCCTTGTCCATGGTCGGGAGGAGAAAACCCATTCGATCCGCGTCAAGCCATAGCGCGAGTGCAAGTGCGTTTGAAGGCAGGTTCTCGTAATAGTTGGTCCTGTCCTGCGTGGTCGAGCCGTTGTTGTCGGCACCTGCCGCCTCGAGAGCCACATCGAACATCCCAACGGGGACGTTCTCCGAGCCCATGAACATTATGTGCTCGAAAAGATGGGCAAAGCCCGTGCGGCCCGGCTTCTCGTCGCCGGAACCAACCTTGTACCAGGTATTCACCGTCACGATCGGAGTCGAATGATCCTCGTGAAGTATCACCTCCAGCCCGTTGGGCAGGGTGTACTTCTCAAACTGGATCTTCGGCACAGCGCTCGTTGTCACAACGCTCGTCGGTACCGTCTGTACGGACGCCGGAGCACAGGCGGCCAGTAAGTAACATAGTGCTACTAATTGTCGTTTCACGTCTTCCTCTCGAAAATGAACGCCAGCGGTGCCTTCCATGATTCGCTCAACACGTACTTCCACCTTCTCTCGCTGTTCGGGGCGATCGGGCTCGTCCTCGTCGGCGACGTTAGAGGGGTCAACCCGAATCTTCTTCCCATCACCCACAACCGCAGCATGTGGAATGGGTCGCTGACGAGGATTACGGTTTTCATGCCTCTTTTCCCCAGAGTATCCGCAACGGCCAGCATCGACTCCCTTGTCGTTCTTCCCCTGTCTTCCATGAGAATGACGGAGTCGGGAATCCCGCGTTTCCTGGCATAGACCCGCCCTACGGCCGCCTCACTGGTGGTGTCTCCCGGCCCCCTTCCTCCGGTCAGAACCAGCAACTTCCCCATCCTTCTGTTCCACAGGTCGATTCCATGGTCCAGCCGTGCCTTCAGAACGGGTGACGGCTTTCCATCATACTGAGCCGCCCCCAGCACCACTATCGACTCGGCCGGACGCGCCTGGTCCATCGAGCTGAAAATCAGCACGGCAGCAATCGACGCGGCCCAGAGAAGAGCCACGCTGACGATCACACCTGCGACAATTCTGACCATAGCCCTTGCAGCCCATCCCATGGCTCAAGTTACTAGAACGGAACGCGCGCGTGTTGTGCCGGGCAGCTTACGGTATAGCCCCTGGCAACAAGCGCCGTGCTGTACTCGTCCTGAACCTCCGCCTCACCGTGCACGAGCCAGACCGGGCCAAGGCGCGGCGATGTTGCCTTTACCCTGTCGAGCCAGGTTGTTAGCTCGGTCCTGTCGGCGTGCGCACTATACCCGTTGATGATCTCGACCTGCGCCCTGAGAGGGACTTCTTCGCCGAATATCCTTATCATCGGCTGGCGCTCGACAATCCGCCTTCCCAGGGTGTGTTCAGCCTGGAAACCGACGATGAGAATCGTGTTGCGCGGATCGCTCGCTCCGTGGGCCAGGTGATGCAGTATTCTCCCCGCCTCCATCATCCCCGATGCGGCAATGATGATCATCGGGCCCTTTGCGGCGTTAATCGCTTTCGACTCTTCGACGTCACGGGTGAAACGGAGAAGCGGAAAGTCGAACAGCTCCGGAACGTGTTTTACCAGATCCTCCGATTTGTCGAACGTTTCCGGGTGCATCTGGAATACGGTCGTCGTGTCGATCGCAAGCGGGCTGTCGACATACACGGGGATCGACGGGATTGCGCCTTCCCGCAGCAGGACATGGAGGTTGTAGAGCATTTCCTGCGTTCGCCCCAGGGCGAATGCCGCTATGAGGACACGGCCTCCGCGTGCCGCGGTTTCCCTGACGACCTTGGCAAGGTGAGCCCGCGCGCCCTCCACTGACTCATGGTCCCGGTTTCCGTAAGTCGACTCCATTATCACCGCGTCGACATCGGTCGGAGGAACCGGATCTCTTATTATCGCCAGGCCTGACCTGCCTATATCTCCCGAGAAGGCCAGCCGTCTCGTCACACCGTCCTCGGTGCAATCCAGAACGACGGACGCTGAGCCGAGGATGTGCCCTGCATCCACATAGGTGGCGACAACGCCTGGCACAACGTTGAACGGCTTGTTGTATGGCACTCCCACCATCAGGTCCATTGTCCTCACCGCGTGGCTCATGCCGTACAGCGGTTCGACGAACTCCTTGTTCCTCCTCGCGAGAAACTCGGCATCCTTCTCCTGGATGTGTGCGGAGTCCGCCAGCATTATCGCGCAGAGATCCCGCGTGGCGGATGTCGCCCAGATCGTTTTGTCATAGCCCTGTGCCACGAGGAAAGGAAGCCGGCCCGAGTGATCGATGTGGGCATGTGACAGGACCACTGCATCGAGGTCTCCGACAGGGATGGGCAGCGACCTGTTCTTCTCCGCAGATTCGCGGCGCCTTCCCTGAAACATTCCGCAGTCAAGCGCGACGACGTGACCATTGACGTGCAGAATGTGGCAGGACCCCGTGACCTCGCGGGCCGCGCCGGCAAAGGTTATCTGCAAGTGTTTCTAGCCTTCGGCGATCGTATCGCGCGAAAAGAGAATGGTGAGACGTTGTTCGTCCTGCGACATGAGCGCAGGCTCCCAGCCGCTCCGGCTTCGCTCGTTGAGAAGGTCGGTAAGCGTATCCTCG
>JBBQZF010000021.1:0-22568 GCA_038208015.1 Gemmatimonadales bacterium | reverse complement strand
CATCGCCACCCGTGCATCCACGAATCGAACAAGCCGCGAGTAGCGGGCCGCCATGCCAGACGCGCTGAAACGCCTGACGACCTCTCCTTCTTCCAGATACGGCCGCGTCATCCTGCTGCTGAGCGGGCTACGGACCTCGAGAAAGTGATCATTGTTGACGAGGTCGTTGGCGCTGAGCTGCCAGAGGACAATGCCCGGATCGATCGAGTCAAAATGCCTGTCGAGTACCATGTATTCCTGCAGCGTTCCGTATCCGCCCGTTCCATAGGCAAAAATCGACAGACCGGGATCGAAAGCGTTCAGCTGATCGAAGTACGCCTCGCCGTCTGAAACCTGTGTCGCTTCAGTATAGGAGTCGCCGAGCACGAGAATTCTCAGGCGCGACACGCCGGGATCGTCGAATCGGCGGAACCCATGCCTGCCGGTGGAGAACGAGATCCGGCCGAACGCCGGGTGCACATAATCCATGTCAACGCCCGGCAATGTTTCCCAGCCGCGCTCGATCGATATCGCCCGCAACGGGCTGCGGCTCCGCGCCAGCGCAATCCGCGTCAGCACCTCGGCGGC
This sequence comes from Gemmatimonadales bacterium, assembly GCA_038208015.1. Lineage (GTDB taxonomy): Bacteria > Gemmatimonadota > Gemmatimonadetes > Gemmatimonadales > Gemmatimonadaceae > UBA4720. The sequence continues at coordinate 22,001 of JBBQZF010000021.1, read as the reverse complement.
TCCCAGGATTGTCAGGACAATCACGGGTACCACAAGCATCCAGGCTCGCTGGATCCGTCCATGAACCCGAAGCAGAACTATTCCCGCGGCGATAGCCGTCAGCTGGATCAGCCAGACCGTGTAACGGAGTATTTCGGGGTGGAGTGACCCCTCGATGCCGAGGATGCGGGAAACTGTCCACTCGTTGAGTACCAGGCCTGTCAACAGGAGCGCGACAGCGAGGGCGATTGATGGCATTGGCGTGAATAAAATGGCGGGGCGGGCGGAGCCAGGACCATCCCCCGCCAACCGGAATCTTTCGCGTCAGACTCGGGGAACTTATGTTGTAGATCACACCCACACCTCCCGCCCATTGTAGCGAGAAGGAGACTCAGCATGCGTTTCAGACTGTCCCGCGCAGCACGGCTCGCGTCAGCCGCCGCGCTGCCCCTTGTGTTCATGGCCGCCCAGCCTGTTGCCGACGGCATGAGCTACGAATTCGTGATGAAGACCACGAGCAAGCAGACCGGAGGCAAGGAGACCGTCACTCTCCGGGGCCGCGGTGTCTACGCCGGCGACGACGCAAAGATCGAGATGCTCGAAGCCTCGTCCACGGCGGGCGGGCAGGCGGCGTTTGGAGGAAAGGGCACATACTTCATCGTCAGGAACGGCGGGCAGGAGATGCTGCTCGTAAATCCGAAAGAAAAGTCGTACATGCAGTGGGACATGGCGAAGATGTTCGCCGGCATGGGTCAGGCGATGAACGCCGTCGGCGGAATGGTCAAGATGGAAATGTCGGACATCAAGGTCGACGCACAGGACGTTGGTGCGGGCCCGACGATCCAGGGTTACGCCACGCGGCATGTCCGGATGGTGCAAAACTACACCATGAGCACCAGCATCCTGGGTCGCAAGAGCAGGAATCGCAGCGAGAGCACCACTGATTTCTACTTCGCGCCGACACTCAGGATCGCGAATCCGTTCATCTCGAACAGCCAGGCAATGTCGATGATGTCACAGCTCGACGTGTTCAACAATCCCGACTACACGAGGCAGATGAACGCGGCGAATGCCAAGCTGCCGAAGACGGGCGTGCCGCTCCGCACAGTGACCACCGTCGTCTCGACCGACGAGAAGGGAAAGTCCGAGACGTCAACCAGCATCATGGAGATGATCAACTTCAAGGCATCCAACATCCCCGCCTCGGAGTTTGCGATCCCGTCAGGTTACACCAGGATCGAGATGCCCAGCATGGCGGCCGGCGCTGCGGGTAGCCAGAATGCCGGAGGCTCGAATTTCGCCGTCGACTCGATTGGTGGAGCGGCGAAGGAAGGCGCTAAGGAAGGTGCAAAGAAGGAAGCGAAGGACATCGGCAGGGACGCCGCCGCGGGCGCAGCCAGCAAGCTCAAGGGAGTATTCGGCGGCAAAAAGCCGAAACCGGAGTAAGGCCCGGCTGCGTTCGCAGGCATCCCCGGGCGGCGCAGCGGCCTTCCTCGCCACCGGACTGAGCGGATGACCCCGCCAGTCCGGTTGCGGGAGGCGGATCGGGTAAGGGCCCTCGCCAGGATCCTCGACTCCGCAGTGCGAGTCCCCGGCACGAACATCCGCTTCGGGCTCGATGCCCTGATCGGCCTCATACCCGGCGTGGGTGACGTGTCGGGCGCGGCGATGGCCGGCTATATCGTGCTTACGGCCGCTCGCCTCGGAGTGCCGAAAACGGTAATCGGCCGCATGGTATTGAACGTCGGAGTTGACACTGTCGTGGGGGCAATCCCCTTGCTCGGGGATCTCTTCGATGTCGGCTTCCGTGCAAACTTGCGCAACACCGCTCTCCTCGACAGGTATCTGGCCGAGCCCGAAGTCGCGAAACGGTCGAGCAGGTGGGTTGTCGTCGCGGCGGTTACCGGCATTGTACTGCTTGCGCTCGTCGGGATCGCCCTGACTGTGATGGTGGTTCGCGGACTTAACTGGCTCGCGACCTCCTAACGGCGCCCGGTGGGTTCGGCTGCCCTCGAAGACCGGGGTCCCCTCGAAGTTGACTAGATTCATAGGCGCGGGTTGAGCACAGCTCACCGCTGCATCGTTCCAACCAACCGAGACACATTGCCCTTCTCAAATCTGAAGCTCGACAAGAATCTCCTCAAAGGCCTGAAGGAGATGGGCTTCGTTCGACCGACTCCGATCCAGGCTGATGCTATTCCGCCTGGCGTCGAGGGCCGCGACCTGCTTGCCTGCGCTTCAACCGGCAGCGGCAAGACCGCGGCTTTTCTCCTTCCGATTCTCGATAAGCTCATAAGCCGGCCGCGGGGAACCACTCGCGCGCTCGTGATCACGCCCACGCGCGAGCTCGCGGCGCAGATAGTGGAGGAGCTCGATGCGATCGCCGTTCACACGCCAGTTACGGCTGCGGCAGTCATCGGCGGCGTTGGAATGGGCCCCCAGGAGCACGCGTTCCGCAGCGGCGTCGATGTGATAGTCGCCACACCCGGCCGCCTGCTCGACCACATGAAAGCGCCGTACGCGAAGCTCGGCAGCGTCGAATACCTCGTCCTCGACGAAGCCGACCGGATGCTCGACATGGGGTTCCTTCCCGACATCAAGCGGATCCTCAAGGCGATTCCGGCGAAACGCCAGACGTTCTTCTTCAGCGCCACGATGCCGCCGCCGATTGCGCAGCTTGCTTCGCAGATGCTGAAGAATCCGGCAATGATAAATCTCGAGCGCGCGTCGAAGCCTGCGACAGGAATCACGCAGGCTCTCTACCCGGTCCCGCAGGAGCTCAAGTCGGCGCTCTTTCTCGAGCTGCTCCGCCGTGGCGACATGGAGGAGGCGCTGGTCTTCACGCGCACCAAACACCGCGCGAACCGTCTCGCGGATTTCCTCGCGAAGAACGGAATCAACTCTGAGCGGATTCATGGCAACCGCTCGCAGAACCAGCGGACTGAAGCTCTCGCGGGCTTCAAGTCGGGGAAGTATCGCGTGCTCGTCGCGACAGACATCGCAGCCAGAGGCATTGACGTCGAAGAGCTTGGACACGTCGTGAACTTCGACGTCCCGCCAGCGCCTGAGGATTACATCCACCGGGTCGGAAGAACCGGCCGCGCTGAGATGACCGGTGAGGCCTTTACCTTCTATTCGCCCGAAGAAGAACAGGACGTCAGGAGCATCGAGCGGGCGATATCGAAGAAGCTGCCCCGCGTGACGCTCGAAGGCTTCGACTACTCAGCGCGTCCCCAGCAGCGCTTCGAGGTTCCTCTCGCTGAGCGCATCGCCGAGATCAGGAAGAAGAAGGCGGAGGACAGGGCGCGAAGTGCTGCAAAAGCGGCGCGAAAAGCCGGCTCCCAGCCGGCTGGTCAGGGATCGGGAGGTGGAGGGGGAGGAGGCAGCAGACCTCGCGGCGACTCGCCTTACAAGAAGCCCTCTGGCTCGGGGTCAGGGAGAGGGCGGAGAGGCGGTTCCCGCTCCGGGGGTTCGGCCGGGCGGTAGCAGGTGCTTGCGGTTCCGGCTTAGTAGGCAGCGATCTCCCGATACGCTTTCTTGAAGTCCTCCACCTGCGGAAGAATCGCGTCCTCGAGCCGGGGCGCGTAGCCGACGAAAGTATCTGTCGACGCAACGCGCTCAACGGGCGCGTCGAGCCAGGCAAAGCACTCGCTCGCGATTGCCGCCGCGATCTCCGATCCGTAACCCCACGAGAGTGAATCCTCGTACGCCACGATCACCCGCGACGTCTTCTTCACCGAGGCAAAAACTGTCTCACGATCCCACGGGCTCAATGTCCTGAGATCTATCACTTCGACGTCTATCCCTTCCTCCGCGACGGCGTTCGCAGCCGTGACCGCGCGCTGCAGAGTCGCGCCGTAGGTCACGAGCGTCACGTCGGCTCCTTCACGAACGACCTTCGCCTTGCCGAAGGGAATCATGAAGTTGGGTCCGGGGTTCGCGCTCTTGTTGTAAGTCTGCCGGTAGAGATGCTTGTGCTCGAGGAATATCACCGGGTCGTCGCAACGGATCGCAGTCCGGAGCAGGCCGTTCGCGTCGAGCGCCGTGGCGGGACAGACAACTCTCAGGCCCGGGCAGTGAGTGAAAAGCGACGCCCCGGTCTGCGAGTGATATATCGCCCCGCGTATGTAGCCACCATATGTGGTCCTGACCACCATCGGTGAAGCGAAGTTGTTGTTGGATCTCCACCGCATTGTCGCAAGCTCGTCGCGAAGCTGCATGTAGGCGGTCCAGATGTAGTCGAAGAACTGAATCTCGACCACGGGCTTGAACCCGCGAATCGCGAGGCCGATCGCCCGCCCAACTATGTTTGCTTCGGCGAGCGGGGAGTTATAAACGCGGGAGCTCCCAAATTCCTTCTGGAGGCCCCACGTCACCTTGAAGACGCCGCCCTTTCCCTTGACCTTGCCGAGGTGCTCCTCTCGCGACACGTCTGCGACGTCCTGGCCGAACATCAGGATCTTCGGGTCACGGCGCATCTCGTCCTTCATGCAGGCGTTGAGCAGGTCTACCATCGTCGTCGGATCACCGGTGAACTTCGGGTCATCCTCGGTATCGAACTGCTCGCTCGTGGGATCCACATCGGGTGAGTACACGCCGTAGTAGATCGTGTCCTCGGCCGGCTGGGGTTGTGCGAGCGCATCATCGGTGGCTTCGAGGACGAGGGCATCGACCTCCTCCTGGATCCGCTCCAACTCATCTTCTGTCGCGTGACCTTCGGCGACCAGCCACTGTGGAAACACAGTGATTGGATCTCTCGCCGAGTCAGCCTCGCGCTCGGAAGGAGGGCGGTACATCGTTTCGTCGTCAGAAAGCGAGTGCGAGTACGGGCGGATCACCTTTGCATGAACGAGCGCCGGTCCCTTCCTCTGACGGCAGTACTCTACCGCTCGCGTCATTGCATCATACGAGGCGAGAAGGTCGCAGCCATCCACTTCCTCGATGTAAAAACCGGGGAAGGACTTCACCAGCGCCGAGATCGATCCACCCGCTGTGTTCACCTCGACCGGGACCGAGATTGCGTACCCGTTATCCTCGACCAGGTAAACGACAGGCAGCTTGAGGTTCGACGCGGTGTTGAGCGATTCCCAGAACTCCCCCTCGCTCGTCGTTCCGTCGCCGGTGGTGACGAGCACAACCTCGTCACTCTCGAATCCTTCCTCGATGCCCAGCTGCTTCGCCCTCAGGGTGGCCTCCGCCGATCCCACGGCCTGCAAGAACTGCGTTCCCGTGGGCGACGACACCGACACGATGTTGAAGTTCTTGTGGCCCCAGTGGCTGGGCATCTGCCTGCCCCCTGACGCAGGGTCGATGGCCGCTCCGACCGCCTCGTAGAGCATCTCCGCCGGAGTAACCCCGAGCTCGAGGCAAAGGGCCCGGTCCCGGTAGTACATGTAGAACCAGTCGTACGCGGGGCGCAGGACCATCCCTGCCGCCGTGAGTATCGCTTCGTGGCCCGCGCCCGAGATCTGGAAGAAGATCTTGTTCTGGCGCTTGAGCTGGACTTCCTTGTCGTCGAGCCGGCGGGACAGGAGCATCGTGCGGTAGGCCCCAACGAGGGTCTCGGCAGTCAGGCCTGAGCTCGGGGAGGCGGACGGTCTGTCGGGGCGTGTGGTAGTAGCCATCTGCTCTGCTTTGAGGGTAACCCGGTAATTATAGTTGCCATCGCGGGGCAGGGGCTACCATTTGGCCCCTGACGCTGGCTTGATTCTTGTCGGAAATTCATGAGGAGGAGACACCCATGATCAAAAAACGTTATTTCAGGAACGCTGTCATTTTCGCGTGCGGAGCGACCGCACTCGCCTGCGCCAGCAATACGATAGCCACGGACACAGATTCGGCAGGGGCCACGCCGGGGACCAGCGCCGGCACCCCCGGCCAGTCGCAGTCGCAGCAATCAGACTGGGCCGCAATCGAGAAGCTCGAAGGCGAAGCAAAGGCTCGTGCCACGACGACGGGATGCACGGCCGCAGGCGACTGCCGCGCGGCCCCGGTCGGATCGCGGGCCTGCGGCGGACCCCGCTACTACCTGCCCTACTGCGCGAAATCCACCGACTCGGCTACCCTGACCAGGAAACTCGATCAGGTCGCTGCGGCGGAGCGCGCGTACAACGCGAAATATGAGATTGTTTCAACCTGCGAGTTCAGGATGCCACCGGCAGTAGGCGTGGCGGGCGGCGCGTGCACTGAGCAGTAGCAAAGGATTCTCTGTCGCGTCGGGCTGAGGCGCACTATTATCTGCGGGACCTCTGCCACGGAGCAGCAAGAATGGACCTTGTGTCGCGCGTCAAAGGCATCCTGACGAACCCACGTCAGGAATGGGCGGTGATAGATGGTGAACCGCTCGATAAAGCGAAGCTGATCACCGGCTACATTCTCCCGCTGGCTGCGATCGGCCCACTGGCGAGCGCCATCGGCTGGACTCTCTTCGGGTTCGGCGGATTCCTCAGGATGTCGCTCGGCTATGCAATCGCCTACGCGGTCACGATGTTCATCCTCTCGATTGTCGGAGTCTTTGTCACGGCGTGGGTGGTCAACGCCCTCGCTCCCAGTTTCGGGGCGACTCAAAGCATGCCGCAGGCGACAAAGGTCGCCGCGTACAGCATGACGGCGGCGTGGGTGGCGGGCATCTTCAACCTGATTCCAGCTCTCGTCATCATCGGAGTCATCGGCGCGCTGTACAGCCTCTACCTGCTGTATCTCGGCCTGCCTCTGCTGATGAAAACCGGCACGGACAAGGCAATGCCCTATACAGTCGTCATCGTGCTCGTGACAATCGTTGTCTACATCGCCGCGGGCGCGATCTCGCGGGCAGTGGCGCTCTAGAAGTCAGTAGTCTACCGGCCTGAGGTAGGTCTCGCCGATCGCGCTGTGGCTCAGCATGGCGACGGTCGGCAGCTTCCTCTTCCAGTGCGTGCCCGAAAGCCGCTTGTGAACGAGAGCGATTTCCTCCGCCGCGAATCCGTGCGCCTCGACATCGGCGGGGGAATACCCGTTCACCAGCCAGTTGAGGATCTCGTCTGCACGCGCATAGCTGATCCCAAAATCACCTTCGTCAGTTTGCCCGGCGATCAGGTCGGCAGACGCTGGCTTGTCGACTATCACCGCTGGAACGCCCAGGTGCCTCGCCAGTGCCCACACCTGCGTCTTGAAGAGGTCACCGATCGGATTGATCGGCGGTGAGTCATCAGCGTGCCAGGTGAAGTAGCCGAGCAGCCGTTCAGTCTTGTTACCGGTGCCGAGGGGCAGCGCCCTGTATCGCGCCGAAAGGTCGAACAGTGCAATCATCCGCGTCCGCGCCATGACATTGCCGCGCCTGCCGGGATCGGCATCGGGTTCATTGGCCAGATATCCGTCGACCGCTGCGCTTATGTCGATTGTGCGCGAGTCGATCCCGAGCTTGTCGATCACGAGCTGGGCGTGGTCGAGTGAGTCGGCGCTCGAGGTGCGGTAAGGCATCCTGATCCCTACGACATTCTCCGGTCCGAGCGCGCGGGCGGCGAGGAATGCAGTGACGGCTGAATCGACGCCTCCCGATATCCCGATCACTCCGCGGGAGAAACCGCGCAGCTGCAGCTCCTCCTTGAGGAACGAAACGAGCCAGTCGGCAGTGAGCGCCGGGTCGATCTCGAGCGGCGGCGGTCCCATAACTGAAGCCGGTGCCGCGACGACCCTGACCTCGCTCGGCTCTACTGTCGAAACGGGCTCGTCGCGCTCAGGGACAGCTTCGGGTGAGCGGCGGGTTGACGAGATCCCTGTGGGTGAGGTGCCGTTGGCGTATGGCGGGTCCCACGTGAGGGTTACCGGCTCGTTTACCTGAATTCTCCCGATTGTCCTCACCATGTGCGGAAGCATGGTCTGGAGGTCAGTGAGCAATGGCAGCTCGACCCTGGCGCGAGTGAGCTCAGAGGTGTCGAGCGACACTGTGGCGATTGCTTCTTCCCAGATTGGCGCGCGCAGCTTGATGTCTCCCCGGGGGCCTGCAACCACAGAGCCGCCGGAGAGAGTCTTGCCGCCCTCGAACCCGACGAGCTGGACGAGTGAGACGAAAACGCCATGCTCGGAAGCGATGTCGCGCGCGAGCCGCTCCCAGCGCTCGAGGCTCGCGGGACCGCCCTGTTCGTCGCTCCGCGGAAAAATTCCGCGGGCCGGGGATGCGGAAGCGATGAAGATCACCTGGGCGCCGTCGAGCGCGGCAACTGTGCCTGACAGGCTGTGCCACGCGTCTTCACATATGAGCATCGCAGCGCGGCCCCAGCTCGTGTCGAATGCGCGGATCTCGAATCCGCGGTCGACGAACCTCTCCTCGTCGAACAGGCCGTAAGTCGGGAGGAATACCTTGCGATGAACGTGACGGATGACAGGCGCTTCACCGCCAAGCGTCAGGTATATCGCGCTATTGTAAATTGAGTTGTTCCAGATCTCGTAGAAGCCGAGCCCGATGTCCATTGGCTCCAGCGATGGGACAGCGAGCCGGTACTGGATATCGAGGTCGCGGGCGAGCGTGCCTGCGGTAACCGCCTGGTCGCGCACGCCTCCTTCGAGGAAGTACCCGCTGACGGCACTCTCGGGGAGGAACGCCACGTCCGGTCTCGGGTTCAATGCATTGAGCTGCGCGAAGATCCCGCCCAGGCGGGCAACGTTGCCGGCGTAGTCGCCTTTCCGCGGCTTGAATTGTACGATTGCATGGTGCACGAATTGATGCATTACATGGAAGTTGCCACCCGCGTGGTTCGCGGGCAACGGTTCATCGGGCTGGCCCTGGCCGCCCTGATCCTGAGCGCCGGCCACCTTCACGCGCAGAAGCGTGAGCCGTGGCAGATAGTTCCGCAACCGCAGTCGTCACAGATCATGGCCCGTGATGGCTCGCTCATCGGTGAAGTTGGCGCGCAAATCAGGACGAGCGTGCCGCTGGCCTCACTGCCCCGGTATGTCCCGCAGGCATTCATCGCCGTCGAGGACCAGCGGTTCTACCAGCACGACGGCGTCGACATGGTGGGCATTGCCGGAGCGATAAAGGACAACATCCTGGGCGAGCGACGGGGTGCGAGCACCATCACGCAGCTTCTTGTCGGCAACATGCATCCCGACATCATTGACCGCACCGACCGTGGCATCGGGCGCAAGCTGCGTGAGCAGGCGGCGGCCCGCGAGATGGAGAAGCGGTACACCAAGGCGCAGATCCTCGAGGCATTCCTCAACCAGATAAGCTTCGGCAACGGGTGGTACGGGATAGAAGCAGCTGCGCGCCATTATTTCGGCAAGAGCGCATCGCAGTTGACTCTTCCTGAAGCAGCGACACTCGCCGCGATGCCGAAGGGGCCGGCGCTTTACGAGCCGGTGAAGTATCCGGCGCGCGTGAGGCAACGGCGCAACACGGTTCTCGCCCTCATGGCGCAGCAGGGCTACATCACGCCGGCCCGGTCGCGCGCCGCGCAGAATACGCCGCTCGTCACCGTCCCCAACTATGGAATGTCAGCGGCGGCCCAGTACTTCGTCGATGTCGTGAAGATCCAGGCACAGCGCGCTGGATTTCCCGTAGCGCAGGGAGGTTACCGCATCCACACGGCTCTCGATCCGGCCCTTCAGACCTCGGCAGTCATTTCCCTCACTGAAGGAATCGCCGAGGTCGAGTCGCGGGAGGGCTACCGTCATCCCACCGCGGTGGGGAAGGGAAGGGAATCTGCCTACCTTCAGGGTCTCGTCGTCGCGATGGACCCAGGCACCGGCGACGTGAGGGCGCTCGTTGGCGGCAGGAACTACTCGGAATCGCAGTTCGACAGGGCAGTCGACGGAAAACGCCAGCCGGGATCTTCGTTCAAGCCGATCGTCTACGCAGCGGCGATCGCCGACAGCATTCCTCCGAACGCGATCGTTGCTGACACTGCGATTTCGATCCGTTTGCCAAACGGCAGCGTGTACAGGCCTGACAACTCCGATCACCAGTTTCTCGGCAAAATGACTCTTCGCGAAGCGCTCTCCCGCTCACGGAACGTCGTCGCTGTTCAGCTCGGCATGGAGCTCGGGATGGATTCTGTCATCTCGCTGGCGAAGCGAATGGGGATCGAGGGCGCCATTGCTCCCTATCCATCGAGCGCGATTGGTGCATCGGCGCTCCAGCCGCTTGATCTCATTGCGTCGTACACGACTTTCGCCAACCTCGGCACGCCGGTGGAGCCGAGGTTCATCCATCGCATCGAGGATGCGGCTGGAAAGACTGTCTATACGGCGCCCGTGCGCATGCTGCCGCCGGCACTAGACGCACGGGTTGCGTTCGTCGTGAGGGACATGATGCGGGACGTCGTGGAGCGCGGAACCGCATCGTCGATTCGGCGATTCCTCCCGGCCAGTGTGCCGGTTGCCGGCAAGACCGGCACGACGAACGACAACACTGACGTATGGTTCATCGGCCTCACTCCGGATGTGGTTGCCGGGGTATGGATGGGGTTCGACCAGCCGAAGACTATTTCGGCAGGCGCAGCGGGGGGTTCTTTCGCGGCTCCGGTATTCGGCCGGATGATGTCGCGGTATTACGCCAGCAACGCCGGCAGGTCCGCGCTCGAGCGCTCGGCGATAATGTGGACGCCTCCCCTGGGTGTGATAAGTGGTGAAGTTGATCGGTTGACCGGCCAGCTCGCTACCGCGGTGACTCCGGCCAGCCGGCGTTACACCGAATACTTCGTCGAGGGCACCGAGCCCGAGCCACTTCGCGCCGACCCGTGGAAACTCTTCCGATGGGGACCGATCGGGTTCTAGGAGGAACTTCGTTTAAGAAGACGCCTCCCATGGCAGCGACCCGGCAGCCGGGAGCGGTGTATTCCATTGGATGCATTCGAGAAACTGCCTAGATTGCCCAGTCACGTCTGGCTGACGTCCCCACCGGCAGCCCGCACAATCCAACAAATGAAAAACATGAAACTCACACGTCTGCCTCTCATCGGGGCCATGGCTGCTCTCGCCCTGGCTTCACCTCTCTCTGCCCAGTCAGTCGAGGGAACCCGCGCCGGGATCGCCCGCACAAACCTCATCTCCTCGAATCCGATCGGACTTCTGTTCGAATGGTATCAGGGCGAGTTCGAGCACGCGATTTCGCCGACGATCTCACTCGCCGCTGCCTTCGCGAGCTTCAGCCTTTCCGATGACGACATATCGTCTCTCGACGGAATCGTCCGGTACTATCCCGCAGCCCGCGCCGTCCGCGGATTCTCACTGGGCGCATCGGCGGGCATATCGGGGGTGAAGGAAGAAAGCTGCGAGGTATTCGAGTGCGGCCGTGACGAATACACCGCGTTCACGCTGGGCATCCGGGGTGACTACGTGTGGCTTCTTGGCCGCGACCAGAACCTTGCGGTCGCAGCAGGCATTGGCGCGAAGAGACTTTTCGCCGACAAGATAAACGGCATCGAAGGCCTGCCCGTAGGCAGGCTCTCGATCGGCTACGCCTGGTAGGTCAGCTCAGGCCAGCCCTGCTTCCGCCGGAACTTCCGAGGTGTCGTCCGCCATCTCTGCATCGAGCGGCTTCACCTCGTCCTCGGCCGGCGGCTTGACCAGCGCTATCTCGAGAACTTCCTCGAGCGACTCGACGGGATGGAACGTGAGAACATCGCGCACCTCGTCGGGAACGTCCTCGATGTCTCCCTCGTTCGCCTTCGGCAGGATTATGTGCTTGATCCCCGCGCGGTGAGCGCCGAGAACTTTCTCCTTCAGCCCGCCGATCGGGAGAGCTCTGCCGCGGAGCGTGATCTCGCCGGTCATCGCGACATCGCGGCGCACTGCCCGGTCTGACATCTCCGAGACCAGCGCGGTGGCAATCGCGAGTCCCGCTGACGGGCCGTCCTTTGGAATCGCGCCGGCAGGAACGTGGATGTGCGCCTCGATCGCGCCAAGGCGATCCTTCGGAATACCGAGCTTCGCCGCGTTGTTCGTCGCGTAGGTGAAGGCGGCGCGAGCCGATTCCTTCATCACGTCGCCGAGCTGCCCGGTGAGAATCAGTGATACGGCTCCGCCGGGGCCCACTGTGTCGCTGTCAACCGTGCGGTTTCCGTAGAATCTCCTGATCGAGGCTTCGACGAACATGATGTCGCCGCCCATCGGCGTGTAGTACATACCGGTGGCGATGCCCACCTCGTTCGATTCCTGCGCGCGTTCCGGATGCACCTTCGGTCTCCCGAGAAGCTCGCGAACTTCCGCCTCGGTTATCTCCGAATCCACCAGGTCCCCCGTCTCGCCCATCGCGATCTTGCGTGCGACCTTGCGTGCGACAGCGCCAAGCTGCCGCTCGAGCTGGCGTACGCCACTCTCGCGGGTGTAGTTCGAGACCACGCTCATCACCGCTTCGTCGGTGAAGTGAATTCCCTTGTCGCCGAGCCCTGACTCCTCCAGCTGTCTCGGGATCAGGTACTTCTTCGCGATCTCCGACTTTTCCTTCTCGGTGTATCCGGCGAAGTCGACGACTTCCATCCTGTCGAGCAGCGGGCCGGGGATGTTCTGGACGAAGTTAGCTGTCGCGATGAACAGAACCTCGCTGAGGTCGAATGGAATCCCGAGGTAATGATCAGTGAACGTGTCATTCTGCGCGGGGTCGAGGACCTCGAGCAGGGCGCTCGACGGGTCGCCCTGGTACGATGTGCCGAGCTTGTCGACTTCGTCGAGCAGGAAGACGGGATTCTTCGTTCCGGCCTGCTTCATTCCCTGGATGATGCGGCCGGGCATTGCGCCGACGTAGGTCCGGCGGTGACCACGAATGTCTGCTTCGTCGCGCGCGCCACCCAGGGCGACGCGCACGTACTCGCGACCGAGTGCACGTGCGATCGACTTCGCGATCGATGTCTTTCCCACACCCGGTGGTCCGATAAAGATGAGAATCGGGCCCCTCGCCATCGCGCGGGCCTTGGCTTCCTTCTGGTCGGTGATCTTGTGGTCTTCGTCCTTTCCGGCAAACAGCGACGGGTTGGCGTCGTCGCTCTCGGGGCGCAGTACTGACACCGGAAGTTCCCCTTCCTTCTCGACCTCCTGCGCCATCTGCTGGGCGCGCAGCTGCCGGACTGCAAGAAACTCGAGGACGCGGTCCTTCACGTCGGTGAGGCCGTAGTGATCCTCGTCGAGCACGACTGCTGCGTTGCTGAGGTCGAGCTGGTCGTCAGACCGCAGGTTCCACGGGAGCTCGGCGATCCATTCAAGATAAGTGCGGATCACCTGCGCCTCCATCGACTCGCGGCCGGCGCGCTCGAGCCGGCCGAGCTCACGCTCGACTTCTGCGCGCGCCTCCTTTGGAAGCTCGAGCTTGCTCAGCTTCTCGCGGAGCTCGGCCAACTCCTTGCTCTGGTCGTCGTCGCCCAGCTCTTTCTGGATGGCCTTCATCTGCTCGCGGAGGTACATCTCGCGCTGCCGCTCGCCGAGCTCCTCCTGGACCTGCGACTTGATGTCTTCCTGCGCCTCGAGGAGACCGACCTGGCGCTGCACGTGAACCAGAACCCGGCGCAGACGTTCCTCGATGTTCAGTGTCTCGAGCAGTCCCTGCTTCTCCGGGACTGAAAGCTCGATGTAGCCCGCTACGAGGTCGGCGAATTTGCCCGGCTCGGTTACCGCGTCGAGAACCTGGTGAACTACCTCTTCGGGCAGGCCGCGGCGCTCGCCGAGCTCCGCAGCGCGCTCGCGAGTCTCCTTCTGGAGAGCAGTGAAAGCAGGATCGTTCTCGTCGACCGGGCTCATCTCCTCAGCCGGTACGATCACCGCGCTGAGGAAGCCTTCTGTCGTGGAGTACTGCAGGGCCGTTGCGCGCTGCTCTCCCTGGAGCAGCAGCTGGACTCCGCCTAAGCCGCGCTGGATCTGGCCGATCCGCGCTATCACTCCCATGGAGTAGAGAATTTCGGGCGCCGGCTCGTCGGTGTTGTCACGCTGCGCGACGGCGAACACCAGTCGGTCGCCCTTCAGCGCCGACTCGATTGCTCGAAGAGTGCCGGGCCTGCCTGCGGCTATTGGGGCGGTGAGGCCCGGAAAGATTACTGTTCCGCGCAGGGGCAGAACCGGTATAGTTTGACGCTGTGCCATGTTTTTCCCAGAGAATTTGAAACGACTACTTTTAGTACTACGTCTATTAGAAGTGACTGATATACTGCATCTTTTGCGCGAACGGATTTACGCCAGGGGGGCATGATTCGCAAACTCTGTCTGTCGGGATGACGCGGTAAGCATGCCATTACGACCTGACGATACGCTTGGCGCTCATGTCGCGTCCGTTCTTGAGCCACATTATGAAGTGGATGCCGAGATCGGGCGCGGGGGCATGGGCATTGTGTATTGTGCCCGGGACAAGCGCCTCAAGCGGATGGTTGCGATCAAGCTCCTGCCGCCGGAACTTGCGTTTCGAAGCGACATCCGCTCCCGCTTCCTGCGTGAGGCGGAGACCGCGGCGCAGCTGAGCCATCCCAACATCGTTCCCATCTACAATGTAGAGGAGCGGGAGAATCTCGTATTCTTCATCATGGCCTTTATCGCGGGAGACAATCTCGCGACAAAGCTCCAGAAGGAAGGCACGATGGAGGCGGGCGAGGTTCGGAAGGTTCTCCGCGAGGTTGCTGACGCCCTGGAGTATGCGCACAAGCGGAACGTCGTGCACCGCGACATCAAGCCTGACAACATTCTCATCGATTCGGATACCGGTCGCGCGATGGTGACCGACTTCGGGATCGCCCGCGCCATGACCGACAAGGGCGACTCGCGTCTCACTGCGACCGGAATGGCAATCGGCACGCCCGCCTACATGTCTCCCGAGCAGTCTGCCGGCGAGTCCGAGATCGATGGACGGAGCGACCTCTACTCTCTCGGAGTCGTCGGTTATCAGATTGCGTGCGGCGAGCTTCCGTTCAACGCTCCGAACACTCCGTCGATGCTGGTGAAGCATCTGTCGGAGATCCCGACCCCGGTGGATCATAAACAGCCCGACCTCCCGATGGATCTGGCGCGGGTTATCATGATGCTGCTCGAGAAGGATCCGGCGAACCGGTTTCCCGACGCGCAGTCGGTTGTCGTCGCTCTCAGCAGCGGCGTGATGCCGACTCTCCGCACCGCGCAGGCGCCGATTGGCTCGCCGATAGGGCTCGCGGGCTACCCGTCGAAGCAGCAGTCATCCCAGCGCGGCAGTGTCGCGACGCGGTCCGGCAGCGGTTTCCGCGCAGCGAACGTTCCGTCGCCGGACGAGCTTGACCGCTGGAATGCCGGACCGGTCAAGAAGTTCCGGAAGAAGCTGGCGCCGTATCTTGCCGTCAACGCGATACTCGTTCCGCTCTCAATTTTTGGTGACGGCGGATTCCTTGTCGTGACCGCATTCTGGTCCATCGGCATGGCCGTGAGCTACTCGAAGCTTTGGCAGGAAGGCTACAACTGGCGCGACGTGTTCAGGCAGCCGCGTGACCGGCTCTTCTTCGACGTCGCTGCGGAGACGATCGACGATGCCCGCGCTCTTTTCGATGAATCGAAGAGGGAGAAGGTTCGTGCCCGGGCCCGTGCGCGCGCGTCAGGTGGATTGTTCGAGGACAGGCCGTCGCACGCGATCGGCTCCGGTAGCGGCTCGCCGAGGATGCCGCGGTCACCGCTGCCGGGCGAGGGGAGTCCTGCTCCGCTCCCCGCGGACAATTCGCCGTACGGTTCCGCGCTCCAGTCGGTGAGAATGGATCGGGATGAGATTCACCGCCAGCTCCAGGCGATGACGAAAGGTGAGCGGGAGCAGATTCCCGATGTCGCAGAGTCGGCTGATGCCATTTACAGAAAGGCGATGCAGGTCGGGAGCACGCTTGCCGAGCTCGACCTTCGTGATGCGCGGGATACGCCGGAGTCGATCGAGAAGGAGATCGGGAAGCTGGAGGACGAGGCGAACCCGCTCGATCATCGCGCGAGCGAGGAGCGGGTGAGGCGGCTCGCGCACCTCAAGCGCCATCGGCGCGTCGTCGCCGATTTGTCCCGCAAGAGGACGGAGTCGGAGACCAAGCTCGAGCACTGCCGCCAGCTCCTCCGAAGCATGCGCCTCGAGCTCCTCAGGTACCGGTCAGCGGGCATGAGCTCGTCCAACGGGCTCACGATGGTGACGCAGCAGGCCCAGGTCGTCGTGAAGGAGATGGGTTATCTCTCCGATGCCGCGGCAGAGGTCAACGCGCTTTAGGCGGCTCCGCGCGGCTCGATTACTGCGAAAGATCCAGCTCACCAACATCCGATACGAATGAAGTCATTCCTCTTTAGATGCGTACTCGCCTTCACGGTGGTCGCGTGCACCGATAGCGCAACCGTGGCTGCCCGCGATGCGGCCGGTGAGCCGGCGCCGCCTGTCCTCTCATCCGCGGACATTGCCCGCGCCGACTCCATCCGGAACGATTCGATAGAGAAGGCGAGGGTCGTCCGGGTTCCGACACCCGACACTCTTCGCGGCCTCTATGTGAACCGGTGGGCCTCGCTCGGCCAGAGAATGAACCAGCTGATCGACGTCGCGAAGACGACCGAAATCAACTCGCTCGTTCTCGACGTGAAGGATGATCGCGGGTTCGTGCTGTACAAGTCACGCGTCCCGCTAGCCGCGGAGATCGGTGCCGACACGAACAGCATCATGACGCAGAGGAAGCTGCGCGCGATACTCGACACGATGGTGGCGCACAACATCTACCCGATCGCCCGCATTGTCGTCGTAAAGGATCCTGTGCTTGCGGCCGCAAAGCCGGACTGGGCAATAAAGCGGAAGTCCGACATGAAGCCGTGGATCGACAAGAACGGCATCCCATGGCTCGACCCGCATCAGAGGGAGGTCTGGCAGTACGCGGTCGACCTGGCGAAAGAGGCATACGACTACGGATTCAGCGAAGTGCAGTTCGACTACGTCCGCTTCCCCGATGAGAAGCGCCTGATCAGTGAGTCGGTTTACCCGCTTGCGCGCGGCCGTTTGCGCGCGGAAGTGATACGCGACGAGCTCGCGTTCGTTCGGGGCGCCCTCAAGCACCTTCCGATGCCCGTCACGATAGACGTCTTCGGCCTGACGGCCACGGACACGACTGACATGGGCATCGGGCAGAAGTGGGAGATGTTCATCGACCAGGCGGACGTGGTGCTGCCGATGGTCTATCCCTCGCATTTTGCTCCGGGGACGTACCGGATCGGAAATCCCAACGCGAATCCCTACGCCACGATCGATCGCGCAATGAAGGACGTGAAGGCGCGAACTGCCAGCATCCCGAACGCCGCGAAAGTGATTCCATGGTATCAGGACTTCACCCTCGGTCCTCCACGGTACGGCGCTGAGCAGGTCCGCGCGCAGATTCGGGCCGGATACGACAACGGGTTCCACAGCTGGATACTGTGGAACCCGGGAAGCCGCTACACGATCAGCGCGTTGCGGCCGAAGTAGCTTCGCGCTACGCGCGAGGCTGCTTCTGGCGCATCTTGTCGCGGCGCTCCTTCATGGTTGCGACGTTTGCATCGAAGACCTTCTGCTGGTCCGCATCGAGTACGGCGCGGATCTCCGCATTCTGCTGTTCCATCATTCCGGTCATCTTCGCCCGCGCAGCTGCGTCCTGACGACCACCGTTGGGCGTATTGCCGCTCTGCATTGTCTTGCCGTGCTCGGCTCGGTGCTTCGCGCGGATGCCGTCGATCGACGCCTGCTGCGATGCGTTGAGAGTGATTCCTTCGAACAGCATCGCGTGACTGCGCGCGTGTCCGCGAATCTTCTGCTCCTTGCCCTGCTCTGGGCCTGAAGGCGTCCCCTGAGCAGTGGCCACCGACGCGCTCGCGCAAAGCGCGAGGCCCGCTACTGCAATTCTGATCCAACTCATTCAATGCTCCTGACAAAAAAGACTATGTGTCGCACCTTTGCTGACCCCCTTTATACGCTCAACTGCCCAAAAGGGTTGAAATTGAGTGAACATCTGATCACGCCAAATATCTAAGGCGTTGGCAGATATGAACTTAAGGCCGGTGCCCTAGCGCCAAGAACAAAAAATGCTATTCTTACGCGCCTCACCCCTGGTCACGTTTTTGACTTCATGGCCGGCGGTGCTGCTTTTTTCAAACCGCCATTAAGACGTCGAGCGCCGATTGTGACTCTGCCCAGCTCCGCCGCCGATATTACTCTTCCGCCGCCTCCCGGGGCCGGCGAGACGATCGCGTTCCCCCTTGGTTGGCTTCTCGACAACGCGTCGGGGCCCATCAAGTACCGCTCGGCGACGGAGATAGCCCGCCTCGGCGACTCTTCAATAGGCGAGATGGTCTTCCTGCCCTACGCGCACCGGCCGGCGCTGAGGCTGGCGCTCACGCAGAATATCGACGGGATATGGAATGAGTCGATGATGACAGTTCCCAAGCATGGGAACGACTTTACCGGCATCGGAACCATCCCCGCAGTGCGCCGGCTTCTCGAATATGGCTGGGACCGCGAATCGCCCCCCATCGCACTCGCCCGGCGTGCTCTCTTCAGGTTGCTCGCTGAAGACAACGACCCCGCCTATCTGTATGAGATGGGCGCGAAGGCAAAGGACGACGGAGCCGTGCTTCGCGGCAGGATGCAGCTGCGCGAAGCGGCCGCCGCCGCTCTTGCACAAGCCGGGTACGAGAGCGACCCGCGGCTCCGTGGTGCGGCGCGGCGGATAATGGAGCGCACGCATCAGTACCTCACGTCACCCTTCGCCGAGAAGCCGTGGAAGCGCGTCGGCAACGTCCACGTGCTCTCCCCCGAGGTGTCCCCGCCGACGTTCAACATGCTGACGATGCTGGCTCATATGCCGATCTTCAGGAACGAGAACTATACCGAGATGGAACGGGTCTACGAGTACATCTCGCAGCCGCATCCGCGCCAGGACTCGATCCAGATTGTCGGAAAGAAAATGGTCGAGCAGCCGCAGTTCATTCTCGGCGACAGGCTTCCGCACCGGAACGCCGTCGAGGCGGACATCCCCTTCGCGCTGATGTGGCTCGAGACGATGGCGCGCCTCGGTTTCCTGCGACGGAACGACAACTGGATAAAGATGTTCGAGCGATTCGAGGATGATCGGGACCGGACCGGCGTCTGGCATCCTCGCAAGGGAACGAGCATTCCGGCCACGACTAATCCGCGCGTCTGGCCGATGTTCCCGCTCGAGGACCTTTCGAGCGGGACCAACGCCCGTGAATCGGGGGCTGCCTGGTCTGACGTGACTTTCAGGATCGGGCTCATCGGCAAGCTGCTCGGTCGCGAAGTCAAGATCATCTAGGCACCGGCGGATGGCGCTTCCCGCGAGGACGCCTCCGGGCGAGCTGTTCCCGTCGGGGGAGCCGGACATAGCTGAGCGTTTCATCAGGCTCGCATCCGGGATCCGGCTCCGCGTAGTCGAGTCGGGTTCCCGGTCGGGACAGCCGATCGTGATACTTCCCGGCTGGGGATGTACGGCCTGGCTCTATCGCGAGCCGCTTGTAGCGCTCGCCGCCGCCGGCTACCGGGCGATCATAGTCGAGCTCAAAGGGCAGGGGTTTTCCGACAAGCCTCTTGCGCGGGGTGAATACACACTCGCTGCGATGCGCGACAATCTCATCGCCGCTCTCAACGCGTTGTCGATTCCCGTCGCGGGGATCGTTGGCCATTCGATGGGCGCTTCGATTGCGGTTCATGCCGCGCTTGCCGCTCCCGACCGGGTGAGGGGGATCGCCCTGGTGGCGCCGGTCGGCTTCGCAGGGGTCAAGGGAATGGCAGCATTCCGCGCCCTGACGCCCGCTTTCTTTGCGCCGGCACTCGGCCACATCGCGAGGCCGCTGCTGATAAAGACGATGCTCGAGATCGCGTACGGGGATTTCCGGGGACCGACTTCCCGGGATGTCGAGGAGATGCGCGCGCCGACAAGGCTCCCCGAATACACGCAGGCGCTTCGCAACCTGCTTCACGAATTCACTTGGGACGCTCGATTCCCCCGACTTGCCGTACCGCGCCTGGTCATAGTTGGAAGGAGGGACCACCTGTCGCCGGCCGGGGACGCTGACCGGTATGCCGACGACAGACCCCCGGTGGTTATCGAAGGAGGGGGACACGTTCTCTTCAGCGAAGCGCCCGAGATCGTAAACGCCGAGCTGATCCGGTTTTTCGGGAGTTCAGGCAGGGCGGGCTATATTTCAGCCTGATGAAAAAGACTCCATCGCGTGGAGGATCGAGGCGCAAATCCTCTTCTGCCGCGCCGAAATCGATGCCGAGACCGGAAGTGGCTCCTGCCGAGCCGGTCGAGCCCGAGGTACTTCAGGAGGCTCTTCACACGCTCGGCTTGCCCGGGGTCGGTCCGTCAGGTGAAGCGCTGCCCGGATTCGAGGAGCTGGGCCTCATACCGGAGCTACTCGAGTCAGTGAAGGACGCGGGTTATACCAGTCCTACGCCGATCCAGCAGCAGGCGATTCCTCCGGCACTGCTGGGGCGTGACCTGATCGGGCTCGCGCAGACCGGAACGGGCAAGACCGCTGGATTCACACTGCCGATTATTCAGCGCCTGCTCGAGCAGGGGTACGGCGTGAAGGCCGGGGCACATCGCGTGAGGGTGCTCGTGCTGACGCCGACGCGCGAACTCTGCATCCAGGTCGAGGAGAGTTTCCGGAAATACGGAAGGCACACCGGGCTTCGTGTGGCGGCGATCTTCGGCGGAGTGGGTGTCGAGCCGCAGACGAAGCAGCTTCGCAACGGCGTTGACGTGATAGTCGCGACGCCCGGGCGCCTCCTCGATCATATGGAGCGGCAGAACGTCGCGTTCGACGATCTCGAGGTTCTCGTTCTAGACGAAGCCGATCGGATGCTCGATATGGGATTCGCGCCCCAGCTCAACCGCATCGTTGCCGACGTTCCACGATTCAGGCAGACGCTGCTCTTCAGCGCGACGATGCCGCCCGAAGTTGAGGCGCTCGCCCGGAAGTACCTGCGGAAGCCGCTGGTGATTCAGGTCGGGAGGCGCTCGTCTGCCGCCAGCACGGTGACGCATGCCGTGTATCCGGTGCCGCGTGACAAGAAGACCGATCTGCTCGCGGAGCTTCTGTTGGAGAAAGGAATGGATTCGGTCCTGATCTTCTCCCGTACCAAGCACGGGGCGGACAAGGTCGTGCGCCATCTCGAGGGTAAGGGCATCAGCGCTACGGCGATGCATGCCGACAAGTCGCAGGTGGAGCGGATCCGCGCGCTCGAGGATTTCAAGAGCGGCAAGGTCAGGGTTCTGGTGGCCACCGACATCGCGCAGCGCGGCCTCGATGTCTCAGGTATCAGTCACGTCATCAATTACGACGTTCCCCAGCAACCGGAGGACTATGTCCACCGAATCGGGAGAACCGGCCGCGCGGCGGCGACGGGAGACGCGTTCACGTTCATGGCGCCCGACGAGATTGCGATGGTTCGATCGATCGAGCGAATAATCGGGGAGCCGATACCGCGGATATCCGTGCCGGGGTATGACTTTGGGTCAGTGAAAGTTGAACAAGCGGTCAACATTGACTGACTGCGGACTGCGGGCGTACTGCGGACTCGGACTGTGACTACTGCGGACAATGACCCGAACCAGCACGCGCCGCATGTCCCACACATCAACGGTCCGCCATAGTCTCAGTCGGTGTCCGCAGTCAGTCTCAGTCGGTGTCCGCAGTCGGTGTCCGCAGTCAGTAAATCAATGCCTCACTCTCCCCAGCCGCGATACGACAATCGTATCCGCAACGGCTCCCCGGCGGACGACGAGCGAGAAATTTGCCGCCCCGTACCCGACGCCGATTGGCGAGTAGGTGATCGACGAGCGGTTAGTGGTCAACACTACTCCGTGAGCTTCACCGACATCACGCGACCTGACCAACTCCGTTCCTACTCTGACGGCCACCGTTCCGGTCGCGGGATCAATTGAAAGAACGCTCTGTGCGCCGCGGGAGATTGCCGCATGGCGAGCGAGCGAGAACAGAGACGCGATTTCAGTAACGGCCCCCCGCACTTCGATGGCGTCGATGAACCCTCCGGCCCGGGCGAATGTGATCGTGAATAACACCGACGCAATCGCCAGGGCGAT
>JBBQZF010000020.1:0-22832 GCA_038208015.1 Gemmatimonadales bacterium | reverse complement strand
GGTCAAGCGGACGCCAAAAGACCTTTTCTGCCCGTACCGCATCACCTCGAGCTGAACTGTCTCGCCCGGCGCGTGATTTCTGACAATGCGCTGGAGAGTGTTCACCCGGTCGACAGGCTGCCCGTCAGCGGTGATGATGATGTCACCAGCCTGCATTCCTGCACGCTCGGCGCCGCTGCCCGTGGCCGGGTTGAAGCCGTCGACTTTCGCGCCGCGGATGTCCTGCATGCCCGCAACGCCCGCATCCTCCGGCGTCACTTCGCGGATCAGAATTCCGAGAACGCCTACGCGAACCTTGCCGTGCTTGATGATGTCGTCCATCACTTTCTTCGCGAGCGTTATCGGAATCGCGAAGCCATAGCCGGCGTTCATTCCCGTCTCGCTGGCGATCGCGCTTGTGATGCCTATTACTTCACCGCGCTGGTTCACCAGTGGCCCGCCGGAATTTCCGCGGTTGATCGCCGCATCGGTCTGGATCAGGTCGCTGATCGAGTAATTATTCGTATCGCCGCGCCGGCTGAGTAGCCCCGGAAGGCTCCGGCCCTTCGCGCTGATGATGCCCGCGGTGACAGTGAAGTCGAAGCCCAGCGGATTCCCGATTGCAAGCACCCATTCGCCGACTCGGCTATTTACATCGTTGCCGAGCGACAGGGTGGGGAAGTTGTTTCCCTCGATCTTGATCAATGCGACATCGGTGGTCGGATCGTTGCCGACAACTCGCGCCTTGTAGACGCGGTTGTCGAGCATCTGCACAGTGACGCGATCGGCGATAGTCGTGCGATCGCTCATCGTGACGACGTGATTGTTCGTCAGGATGTAGCCATCCTTCGAGACGATGAAGCCTGACCCCGAGCCGGTTTCAACCTGCGGAACGCGCGGCTGGATCTGGTTGAAGAAATCCTCGAACCCGGGCGGGACCTGGCCCTGCCGGCGTCTCTGGACGTCGGATGTCGGGCGGCTCTCCACCGCGATCGAGACAACCGCCGGCGTCACATGGTCGGCGATCTCGACGAATGCGTTGCTTGCCTGCGCGAGCGGCGCCACCGCGCCTGCGTCGGGCCGGCCCTGTGCAAAGCCGAGCCTCGAGAGGTCGAGCCCGCCGGAAGCGATGATGAGTCCGCCGAGAAATGCGCCGGCGACGGCTACAGTCCACCGTGCGCGAGATGACAGTGAAGACATAAGACCAGATACCCCTCTAGTTGATTCCCTAAAGCTAAGACACCGGCCGCACCCGTGAGGTTGCGGCCGGTGCCTTTACGACTCCCTTACTTCTTGTCGTCCACGATCTCGTAGTCGGCCTCGACTACGTCATCGGCTGGGGCCGCGCCCGCGCCGTCTCCCGATGCCACTCCGTCGGGGGCCGGCTCACCCTGGGGCTGCGACTCTGCCGCCTGCTGCTGGTAGAACGACTGGCCCGCCTCGCTGAACACTTTCGTCAGCTCCTCCTGCGCGGAGCGGATCTCCGCCATGTCGTCGCCGCGAAGCGCCTTCCTCGAGCGCTCGATTGCGGCGTCGATCCGTTCCTTGATCTCCGGGCTGACCTTGTCGCCCCACTCCTTCACGTTCTTCTCGACTTCATACGTCATCGAGTCGAGTCTGTTCCGCGCGTCGATCGATTCCCGCTGTGTCTTGTCGGAC
The DNA here is from genome assembly GCA_038208015.1 of Gemmatimonadales bacterium. Lineage (GTDB taxonomy): Bacteria > Gemmatimonadota > Gemmatimonadetes > Gemmatimonadales > Gemmatimonadaceae > UBA4720. The sequence goes on along the minus strand of JBBQZF010000020.1, from coordinate 21,194 downwards.
GCGGCGTTCTTCTCGGCGTCCTTCACCATCCTGTCGATCTCGTTCTCGGACAGGCCGCTCGACGCCTCGATCCTGATCTTCTGCTCCTTGCCTGTCGCCTTGTCGCGCGCCGTGACATGCAGAATTCCATTCGCATCGATGTCGAAGGTCACCTCGACCTGCGGCATACCGCGCTGTGCGGGCGGGATGCCCGTCAACTGGAACTTGCCGATCGTCTTGTTATACGTCGCAAGCTCGCGCTCTCCCTGCAGCACGTGTATCTCCACCGTCGTCTGATTGTCGTCGGCGGTCGAGAACGTCTCGCTCTTCTTGGTCGGGATCGTCGTGTTGCGCGGGATGAGCACCGTGGTGACTCCGCCAAGCGTCTCGATTCCGAGCGACAGCGGCGTGACGTCGAGCAGGAGAACGTCCTTCTGCTCGCCGGTGAGAACGGCGCCCTGAATCGCTGCACCGATCGCGACGACTTCGTCGGGATTCACACCCTTGTTCGGTTCCTTGCCGAAGAATTTCTTGACGATCTCCTGGATCTTCGGGATTCGGGTCGATCCGCCAACGAGGATCACCTCGTCGATTTCGTTCGGCTTGATCCCCGCATCCTTCAGCGCCTGCTCCATCGGCGGCATCGTCCGCTGAATGAGGTCGTCAACGAGCTGCTCGAACTTCGCTCTCGTCAGCTGGTAGTTGAGGTGCTTCGGTCCGCTCTGGTCGGCAGTGATGAACGGAAGATTGATGTCGGTTGTCTGCGTCGTCGACAGCTCCATCTTCGCCTTCTCGGCACCTTCCTTCAGGCGCTGAAGAGCCATCGGATCCTTCGACAGGTCGATCGCCTGGTCCTTCTTGAATTCGGTGACCAGCCAGTCGATCACGCGCTGATCGAAGTCGTCGCCGCCAAGGTGGGTGTCACCGTTGGTGGACTTTACCTCGAACTGGCGCGAGCCCTCGACGTCGTAAAGCTCGAGCACCGAGATGTCGTAGGTGCCGCCGCCAAGATCGAAGACAGCGACCTTCTCGTCCTTCTTCTTGTCGAGCCCGTACGCGAGTGCCGCTGCGGTCGGCTCGTTGATGATGCGGAGAACGTCGAGGCCGGCGATCTTGCCCGCGTCCTTCGTCGCCTGACGCTGGGAGTCGTTGAAGTACGCGGGAACCGTCACGACCGCCTTCTCGACCTTGTAACCGAGGTAGTCCTCGGCGGTCTGCTTCATTTTCTGGAGAATCATCGCGGAAACTTCGGGCGGGGTATACCGCTTGCCCTGCACCTCGACGTTGGCCACGTCGTTGGTGCTCCCAACCACCTTGTAGGGAACGCGGGCGGTTTCCGCCTCGACTTCTGACATCTTTCGACCCATGAACCGCTTGATCGAGAAGACAGTGTTCTGCGGGTTGGTGACGGCCTGTCGTTTTGCGATCTGGCCGACGAGTCTTTCCCCGTCCTTCGTGAAGCCGACGACCGACGGAGTCGTCCGGCCACCCTCCGCATTCGGTATGACGACCGGGTCGCCGCCCTCCATGACTGCAACGACGGAGTTTGTCGTGCCGAGGTCGATTCCGATAACTTTGTCTGCCATTTAATCCCCTGAAATGTTGATGCCCAAAGAAGTCGCGCGCGTTAAAGGGCAAACTGTGAGCCCGATTTTTCTGCCAGAATGGCGCGAAGACGCCGAAATCGGCTCAATTCCGGCAGTGTCAAGCCCTTCCGGCACCCGCAACGCCTGATGATTCCCCTCAGCGACGAACATGTGACAATGCGGCCCCCGGTGATGACTTACGCCATTATCGGGGCGAATATCGCCGCCTGGCTTCTAGTGCAGGGGGGCGGGTTCAACGAGCCCGTCCTTGCCGCCAGCGTCTGCAACTACGGGATGGTCCCTGGCGAGGTAACGCGCATGGCTGCGCTCGGAGCGGGCGTCCCGATTGGACCCGGCATGGCCTGCGTCATCGACAATCAGGCGATAAACAACTTCACTCCGCTGACATCCATGTTCCTGCACGGGAGCTGGATGCATCTGATCTTCAACATGCTCTACATGTGGGTGTTCGGAAACAACATCGAAGACAGCATGGGAAGCGCGAGGTTCCTTGTTTTTTACCTGATCTGCGGCCTTGCGGGATCAGCGGCGCACGTCATGGTCGATCCCGGGTCTCCAGTGCCGACGGTGGGGGCATCAGGAGCAATATCGGGAGTCATGGGGGCGTACCTGATTCTCTATCCGACCATCCGCGTCAAAATGTTCATTCCTCCGCTTTTCATTATCAGGATGCGGGCGTGGTTCGTTCTCATCTGGTGGATCGGCGGGCAGCTTCTCAGCGGGTTGCCTGAGGTGATGGGGCTCCGGTCGGAGGTATCAGGCGGAGTCGCCTTCTGGGCACACGTTGGAGGTTTCGTGGCGGGAATGATTCTGGTGAAATTCTTCGAGAATCCGAGGCTGGTGGCACAGCGGGCGGTGCCGGGAGAGTTTCGGAGGGGCTGAGGTCAGGCGTGTACTGTGACCGGATCGGAGTGTGCGCGGGTGCCTTCGGCGGGTGTCGGCATTCGTCTCCTGCCCATTGGTTGCGGGAAAAGTGCGCGAATAGTGGTCCCAAGCCCCGGCGCGCTCCGCGCCTCGACGCGGCCACCGTGAGCTTCGGCCATGTGCTTGACGATTGCCAGCCCGAGCCCGCTGCCGCCTGATCCGCGAGCCCGCCCGCTGTCAACCCGATACAGGCGCTCGAATATTCTCGGAAGGTGTTCAGGCATGATTCCCTCGCCGGTGTCGCGGACCCCGAGCCATACTCCCTCCGCGGTCCGTTCGCTGAAGATCGTTATCGAGCCAGCAGTCGTGTGGCGTATCGCGTTCTCGGAGAGATTTGCGATTGTCTGCCTGATGGCGGTGCGGTCGGCCTCGATCACCTTCGCCCCCGGCGCGAACTCGCAGAGCAGAGCGACGCCGTTGCGCGCCGCGGCCGGACGCAGCGAGTCGAGAACATCGTCGGTTACGTCGAACAGGGGGATTGTCTCGGGCCGCGGTATCCAGCCCCCGGATTCAATCCGTGTGAGGTCGAGCATGTCGTCGATGACTCTCTGCATCCGGTTGGTGCTCGAAAGGATTGCGCGAGCGAACTGCTTGCGCTCTTCCTGCGGCGGGTCGTGCTTGGCGAGCGTCGCGGCGAAACCGCTGGCGATAGTGAGTGGAGAGCAGAGCTCATGCGACACATTCGCGATGAAGTCCCGCCTTACACCCTCCAGATTCTGGAGCTGCCCCGACAATTGAGCGAGCGAGTCTGCGAGCTCACCGATTTCTCCCGGTGCAACGACGGTTGGATGATCGTCGAACTCGCGGCGGCTGAGCGCGCCCGCAATGTCCCGCAACTGGGTTACCGGCTTCGACACGTAATTGGCGAACAGCACGGCGAAAAGCGCCACACAGAGCGTGGCGAGGAAGCCGGCGCTTATCATGTCACGTCGAGCGACGTCGAAGATTTCGTTAAGGGAAGCAAGCTCGACCCCGACCCTTACCACACCCCGCCCCGCGGGGACCGCGACGTAGAGCTCGCCCTCCTCGCCGCCGCCTTCCTCGAGGGCTACACCGGTTTCACCTCCGAGCGCCTCGGCAACTTCGGGCCGCATCGCGCGCTCTCCGGTCCGGCTTGCGCGCATGCGGCCGGTGGCCGCGTCCGCGACGATGATCCCCGTGCTGTCGATGAGGGTGACGCGGCCCGAAAGTGCGCGGACCGCCCGTTCAACCGTGATCTGCGGTCTGCTACCCGCGCTCCACTGAGCTCCGATCAGCTGGGCATCGCGACTCAGCTCGCGGGCGCGCTCGTCCATCACGCGGTCCCTCAATTTCTTGTCGACGAGCAGAACGGTGACAGTCGTAAAAACCATTATCACGCCCAGCGCGAATACCAGGAGCCGGTAAACGAGCTTCATTGCGCGGCAATCTTCTCACTCGACAGTCGGTAGCCGAACCCGCGAACCGTCTCGATCATGTCGCCGGCTTCACCCAGTTTCGTCCTCAGCCGCTGGATGTGGACGTCTACTGTGCGAGTCTGCATATCGGGTTCGGCGCCCCAGACGACCTGGAGGAGCTGCTCGCGCCCCTGTGCCAGGCCCGGGTTTGTCGCCAGCAGCAGGAGCAGCTTGTACTCTGTCGGCGTGAGGCCGATGTCGACGCCTTCGACCATGACCCGCCTTCCGCCCCGGTCGATCGATATCTTCCCGATCGTCTCGACGTCTCCGACCATCCGCGGGCTCTTCGACCGCCTCAGTATCGCTCCGACCCTGAGGACAAGCTCGTCGGGGTTGAACGGTTTTGTGAGGTAGTCGTCAGCTCCGACAGAGAGGCCACGGATCCTGTCCGAGTCCTCCCGGAGCGCCGAGAGCATCAGGCAGGGCGCATTCTGGGGAGCAGGGTGATTGCGGATCGCCGAGAGGACGTCGAATCCCGACATGTCCGGCAGCATCAGGTCGAGAATGAGAAGGGAGATTCCGTTACCCAGGGCGGCGTCGATGGCCTCGGAGCCGGAACCTGCGCTCAGCGTCCGATAGCCGGCGGCAGTGAGATGGTACGCCACGAGAGCAACTATCTCCGGCTCGTCGTCAACGATCAGGATTCGATCAGATACGGGGTTCGGTTCCACAGACATACATTAGAGGGTTATGGCTGGCGGTCAATGATCTTGTCGGGCTTCCTGGCGGCTTCCTGGCGGCTATCGGTGGCTCGATCCGGCAGGGCTGCATAAATTCCATCGGCTGTATCGATGCCAATCCACGTTCGTTCCGGAGCAAACGCTTGCAGCTCATCCCCCGTGACGCCGAGTTCTATTCATTGTTCGCTCAGGTTGCCAGCCGGATGTCCGGATCGGCAGACCTGCTTCACGAGCTCTTCAAGGACCCGTCAAAGATCGAGCAGCATGTTGCCGCCATCAAGACGCTCGAACACGAAGCGGACAACCTCACTCACGATACGATAGACAGAATCGACCGGACTTTCGTCACCCCGTTCGACCGTGAGGACATCCACGAGCTCGCGCAGCACCTCGACGAGGTCGTTGACCTGATCGACGGCTGCGCCCGTCGTGCCTCGATCTTCCACATAAAGGAATCACGCCGTCACGGGGTGATACTTTCTGAGGTTCTGCTTCGAGCCACGCAGTGCATCGAGGATGCCGTGAAGAAGATGAAGGACCCGAAGACTGTCTCCAGCGCGAACCGCCAGCTCAAGATGCTGGAGGAGGAGGGAGATTCGATGTATCACGAGGCTGTCGAGGAGCTTTTCTCGACATCGACCGACGCGATCGAAGTGATGAAGTGGAAGGAGCTTTACGACAAGCTCGAGGACGCGATCGACCAGTGCGAGGACGTCGGTAACACGCTTCAGAGCATAGCTCTCAAGAACGGCTGATGGTCCTCTACTACGTCCTTGGGATCGTAGTCGTCGCACTGATCTTCGATTTCATAAACGGCTTTCACGATTCCGCCAACTCGATCGCGACGATCGTCGGAACCCGGGTCCTGAATCCACTGACCGCCGTCGTCTGGGCAGCTTTTTTCAACTTCATTGCAGCTTTCGTCTTCACGACGGCGGTGGCGCGGGCCATTGGCAACGGCCTCATAGATCTTAACATCGTCACGCCCAACGTCATTCTCGGCGGACTTCTCGGAGCGATCACCTGGAACCTGATAACCTGGTTCTACGGAATCCCGTCGAGCTCATCGCACGCGCTGATTGGCGGGTATGCAGGCGCCGCTATCTCGAAAGCCGGATTGGGCGCGCTCCTCTGGGGCCGGAAGTGGATCGAGACGCTTTCATTCATCGTGATCTCGCCACTGTTCGGAATGTTCCTTGCCTTCCTCATCATGCTTGCCCTTTTCTGGATCTTCAGAAATGCGATGCCGGCACCGGTCAATCGATTTTTCAGGAAGGGCCAGCTCGTCAGCTCAGCGCTATTCTCGCTCGCGCACGGCGGGAATGACGCGCAGAAGACGATGGGTATCATCGTCGGCCTGCTCGTTTCGGTCGAGCCATTGCTCGCGGCGGAAACGGGATGGATGAGGCATTTCTACGTTCCCGATGCGAACACGATTCCCACCTGGGTGATCCTCAGCGCGCACGCGGCGATCGCCCTAGGGACGCTCTTCGGCGGTTGGCGCATCGTGAAAACAATGGGATCGCGAATCACCAAGCTTCGCCCCATCGGGGGATTCGCTGCCGAAAGCGCGGGCGCGATCGCGATCATCATGGCGACAACGATGGGTATCCCCGTCAGCACCACGCACACGATTACAGGCGCCATCGTCGGAGTGGGAGCGACGAACCGGCTGTCCGCGGTGAGGTGGGGAGTCGCCGGCCGCATCATCTGGGCGTGGATACTGACGATTCCGGCGGCGGGCATCATCGCCGGAATTTCGTATGTCCTGCTGCGGACTTTCGTAGGACCATGAGCGAGGCCGAGAGTACAGACCCGTCGCTTTACATAAACCGCGAGCTCAGCTGGCTGGAGTTCAACGCCCGTGTGCTTTGTGAGGCGTTCGATTCGCGCAACCCGCTTCTCGAACGGCTGAAGTTCCTGTCGATCTTCAGCACCAACCTCGACGAGTTCTACATGGTGCGGGTTGCCGGCCTGCGACGCCAGCTCGCTGCCGGAATGCAGGCCCCTGCTCCCGATGGAATGTCGACCCATGAGCAGATCGAGGCAATAAAGGAGCGGGTTGCCGGCCTCATAGCTCGCCAGCAGGCCTGTCTCCACGAGGAACTCCTGCCCGCTCTAGAAACTGTCGGCGTCAAGCTGGTTCACATGGACGAGCTGTCGGCTGACGAGTTCCAGACGATCGACGAGTTCTTCGAAACGCAGGTATTTCCGGTGCTCACCCCGCTGGCAGTCGATCCGAGCCACCCGTTCCCTTACATCTCGAATCTGTCGCTCTCGCTGGCCGTCCAGCTGAAGCATCCCGAGTCGGGGGAGGAGGAATTCGCCCGGGTAAAAGTCCCCAGGAGCCTGCCGCGGTGGGTTCCTACGGGTGTCGCCCACAGGTTCGTGCCGCTCGAGGAGCTGATCACTGGCAACCTCTCATCCCTGTTTCCGGGAATGGAGGTGGCCGGCTCGAATGTGTTCCGCGTTACGCGCTACTCGGACCTCGAGCTGACACACCTGGAGGAGCCTGAAGACCTCATGGCATTGATCGAGGAACAGGTCTTCCGCAGGCGATTCGCCGAGGTTGTGCGCGTGGAGATCGAGTCGGGAACGCCGCCGGGACTTCAGAAGCTGCTGCTCGATGAGCTGCGCGAGGACCAGGAGGACGACATCCCGTCCCTCCCGGACATCGACCTGGTCGAGACGGGTTCCCTTCTGGCACTTGGCGACCTGATGTCGCTCGCGACTCTGGACATACCGGAAGCCCGGGATCCTGCGCTGATCCCGGCGGTCCCGGCGGAGCTGCGCGACACCACCCGCTCGATATTCGACGTGATACGGGAAGGGGACATCCTCGTCCATCACCCGTACGATTCCTTCGCGGCCTCGGTGGAGAATTTCATCACGTCCGCGGCGCTCGACGAGAACGTCCTCGCGATCAAGATGACGCTCTACCGAACTACCGGCGACACTGCGATCGTGCGAGCGCTGACTCAGGCTGCCGAGCGCGGCAAGCAGGTTGTCGTGCTGATCGAGCTTCAGGCAAGGTTCGACGAAGCGAACAACATCACGTTCGCCCGCACGCTCGAAAGTTTCGGTGTGCACGTCGCATACGGACTCGGCGGACTGAAGACGCACACCAAGACGACTCTGGTGGTGCGCCGCGAAGGCGACGGAATAAGGCGGTATGCGCATATCGGCAGCGGCAACTACAACTCGAAGACGGCGCGCGTCTACACTGACATCGGACTGCTCACCTGCAATCCATCGATCGGTGCCGACCTCAGCGATCTCTTCAACGCGCTCACCGGGTTCTCGCGACAGCGTCTCTACCGGAAGCTCATCGTTGCGCCGGGCGACATGAGGCAGCGCTTCCGCGAAATGATTGCGCGCGAGACCGAGCACGCGGAGCAGGGCAGGGGCGGCCGGATAATCGTCAAGATGAATGCGCTCGTGGACACCGAGATGATCGAGAATCTCTACGCTGCATCGCGGGCGGGAGTGGAGATAGATCTGATCATTCGCGGCATCTGCTGCCTGCGGCCCGGAGTTCCCGGCGTCAGTGAGCGGATCAGGGTGATCAGCATTGTCGGGAGATTCCTCGAGCACTCGCGCGTGTTTTATTTCCGGAACGGCGGCGAGGAGGAGTACTACTTCGGCTCTGCCGACTGGATGCCGAGGAACTTCGACCGGCGAGTCGAGGCGATTGCGCCGGTGGACGGGGAGGTGATGCATTCACGCCTGAAGTCGCTCCTCGAGACATGCCTGGCAGACAACCGCCAGGCCTGGGAGCTGAAGAGCGATGGCTCATACGTCCAGCGGTCGCCCAAAAATGGCGCCGAGTACGTGGGACAGGCGGTGTTTCTCAGGCAGAGCTGGGGCGAAGCGGCGGCCGCTTTACGCCCCGGCTCGGCAGACACCGCGAGCCTTTCGACGTCCGGCGGCTAGTCAGTCCCTCGGCCGTCGTCGTCGGCTGTCAGCGCCACGCCGCCGGGTCCAACTATCTCCACATCCGTGCCCGCCACCTTCGCGAGCAGCCCCGACTTCCGGCTCGCTCCCCAAAGCTCGAGGCGCATCGTCGTCGCTTGCGGGGACGGTACTGCGATCAGGCGCAGGGCCCGCGACAGCCATCGCACTCGTACGTCGTCTACCGCCCCTGTATGCCCGCGGTCGAAGCCATCGGCGACACGGAGAATCGCCGCGAGTCGCAGGACGCGGTCGCGCGTCGCGGCGTTGAGCGGGCCGAAGTTGCGGTGCGACTTGCGTGGTTCCGCACCGCGGTGGTAGCGCGAGACGTTCGCGATGACTATCTGCTCCGCCGGCGTCATTCCGAGCAGCTCGGCATGCGTTATGAGATGATACGAGTGCTTGTGATGCTTGTCGTAGCTGATGTGATAGCCGATGTCGTGAAGCAGCGCTGCGTCCGCGAGTGCCTGCCTGTCTTCCTGCGTGCAGCCGAGCCGTGCGCCGATCGAATCGAACAGGCGGAGCGCGAGCTTCTGAACCTGGAGCGCATGAGGCTCCTCGAAGTGTGACCTTCGCGCGAGCTCCCAGACAGATCGCTCGCGTGCGTCTCCATGATCCGCCGTCTCGGGCTCGACCTGGGCCAGGTCGAGCAGAATTCCCTCGCGGATGCCGTAGCTCGAGACTGTGATCTCGCGCGACTCGAGGCGCGCCATCGTTTCGGCGATCACCGCAAGTCCCGCGACGATGATGTCGGCGCGCCCGGCGTTGAGGCCGGGGACTGTGAGTCGCTCGGACGGCTCGAGGGCCGCCAGACTGTCAACGAGATGCTCGAGCTCGGCGCGCGTCACGACGGTTCCGTGGACTGTGCGGGCAGTCGGCATGCCCTGCCTGGCGAGAGCCATCCCGGCGAGGTTCGTGAAGGTGCCCCCGGACCCTATCACCTGCGCACCTCGCCAGTCCTTCGCCGAGATGTCGTCGCGAAGCCGCTTCCTTACGAAGCGCCGCAATTTCTTCAGAGCTCCGGGAGTTATTCCCTTGCTGAAATACTTGTCAGTCAGCCTGATTGCGCCGAATGGAAAGGAAATGAGCCGCTCTATCAGGCCGCCGGCGCTCAGCGCGAGCTCGAGCGAGCCGCCGCCGATGTCGATGATCACGGATCGGCCTGATGCGAGGTCGAAATGTGCCTGAGCACTGCGGAAACTGAGTCGTGCTTCGTCCTCGCCCTTGAGCATGACAACGTTGAGCCCGGTCTCCGCCTTGACCCTGGCCAGCCACTCGGCTCCGTTCGCAGCTTCCCTCACCGCGCTCGTAGCGACAACTCGCTTGCGCTTCGCGCCAAGCTGGTTCGCGAGGTCGGACATGCGGCTGAGCACTTCGATGGCAGCATCAGCCGCCTCTTCGCTCAGCCGGCCAGTCAGGTGAAGCCCCGCTCCGAGCCGCGGGGCGGCTTTCATCTCGTCGACTACGCGGATGGCACCCGAGGGTGAGACGTCGGCGATGATCTGCCTGATCGAGTTCGACCCGATATCGATAGCGGCGATCCGCACCGACGGTGCCTGCGTGCGCTGATCCTCGGGCGCGTGGAGGCTGAGTCGTGAAGGTTCGGGGGTCAATGCTTCTCAGTCTTCAAAGTGATGCTTGATCTGGCGACCTTCGGCGACGTAGACGGCGTCCTCGGCGATGTTCGTCGCCAGGTCGGCCACGCGCTCGAGGTTCCGGCTGACGAGAAGCATCTCGAGGGAATTTCCGATGGTTCTCGCGTCTTCCATCATGTGCGTGAGAAGAATGCGGAAAACCGATTCGTGCAGCGAGTCCACAGCGTCGTCGGCCTTGCAGACCTCGCGGCCAAGGGCCCCGTCGTTCCGCGTGAACGCATCGAGTGCGTTGCTGAGCATCTGCCGGGCGCGCCGCGCCATGTCCTCGAGCTCGGGCGTCGCTGCCACCTTTCCGCCGTGATCAGCGATCCGGATCGCCGACTCCGCGATATTTACCGCGTGGTCCCCGACCCGCTCGAGGTCGCTCGAGGCCTTTATTGTCGCAACGAGGAAGCGCAGGTCGCGGGCCATCGGCTGCTGGAGCGCAAGAAGCGAGACGGCGAGCTGCTCGACCTCGATCTCGAGAGTGTTCAGCGCCTTGTCCCCGGCGATCACCTCTTCGGCCATCGCGCGGTCGCCCTCGAGCAGCGCGTCTATCGAAAGCTCGACAAGACGCTCGGCATTTCCCGACATCTCGAGGAGCTTGCGCTTCAGCTCGGCGAGCTGCTCGTGAAAATGGCGGGGGCCGGGGTTCTGCATCGATACGGTCATCCAAACCTCCCGGTGATATAGGCTTCGGTGCGTTCTTCACGCGGGCGTGTGAACATCGTGTCCGTGCGGTCCATCTCAACGAGATGCCCAAGATAGAAGAATGCAGTCATGTCTGACAGGCGGCCTGCCTGCTGGAGATTGTGGGTGACGATCACAATGGTAAGCTCGTTCTTGAGCTCGAAGAGGAGTTCCTCGATTCTCTGGGTCGCGGCAGGGTCGAGTGCGCTAGCCGGCTCATCGAGGAGGAGAATCGACGGCTCGTTGGCGAGGGCGCGCGCGATGCACAGGCGCTGCTGCTGTCCCCCGGAGAGGCCGAGAGCGCTCGACTTGAGCCTGTCCCTGACCTCCTCCCACAGTGCGGCGCGCCTGAGCGAACCCTCGACCAGCTCGTCGAGCTCGCGTGCGGGAAGGTTGCGGTTGATCCGTGGACCGTACGCTACGTTGTCGTAGATGGACTTGGGAAAAGGGTTTGATCGCTGGAATACCATGCCCACCCGTGACCTCAGCTCCTCGACATCGACCCCGGCTTCGTAGACGTCCTCTCCCTCGAGAAGCATTCCGCCCTCGTGCCGGACGCCGAGGATGGTGTCGTTCATCCGGTTCATCGACCTCAGGAACGTTGACTTCCCGCAGCCAGACGGGCCGATGAGCGCCGTGATCGCCCGCGCCGGAAGCGCCGCGGTAATGCCGTGGAGCGCCTGCTTTTCCCCGTACCAGAATGAGAAATCGCGAGCCTCGACTCCGGGAGTTTCGCCTGTCATCCGAACCGCCCGGTCACGTAAGCCTCTGTTCTCGAGTCGCGAGGCCTCGTGAAGAGGGTCTTCGTCTCCTCGAACTCTATCAACTCGCCGGCGAGCATGAATGCCGTGCGATCCGAGACGCGGGCAGCCTGCTGCATGTTATGCGTGACGATGACGACCGCGATCGACTTCCTAAGCTCATACACAAGCTCTTCGATGGTCTGAGTTGAAAGGGGGTCGAGAGACGCGGTTGGCTCATCGAGCAGGAGCACCTGCGGCTTTGTCGCGAGGGCGCGAGCTATACACAGGCGCTGCTGTTGTCCGCCGGACAGGGCTGTGGCGCTCTCGCTGAGCCGATCCTTTACTTCCTCCCAGAGCCCGGCCCGTACGAGCGCCGACTCGACGATCTCTTTCGTCTCCCGCCGCGACGGTCTGGCGGTGAACTTCAGCCTGAGTCCCGCGGCAACGTTGTCCGTAATTGACATAGTCGGGAAAGGCGTCGGCCTCTGAAACACCATTCCGATATGCCGCCGTACGGCGATCGGGTCGCCGCCCTTGTAGATGCTCACACCGTCGAGCAGGACGTCCCCTTCGACTATTGCGCCCGATACGGTCTCGTGCATCCGGTTCAGACAGCGAAGCATCGTTGACTTGCCGCAGCCAGAGGGGCCGATGACGGCGGTCACTGCCTTGTCGGCAACTTCAACGCTGACGTTTCGCACTGCGCGCAACGATCCGAAGAAGGCGTTGAGCCGCCGGGTAACGAGACGCGGCGTGACGGGGGTCGGCGCAATCTCAGTCGCCGCCGACAAACTTCCTCCGGGTTGCATACTTCGCGATCACGCTTATGACGAGCACCATGAATATGAGAACGAGCGCGCCGGCCCACGCCAGGGAATGTGCCGCATCGTAGGGGCTGATCGCATACGCGAATATCTGAAGAGGCAGTGCCGCAATCGGCTCGCGGAGCGACGTTGACCAGAACTGGTTGCCAAGCGCCGTGAAAAGCAGTGGAGCCGTTTCCCCGGCTATTCTCGCGATCGCCACCAGCGCGCCGGTGACGATGCCCGGAAGCGCCGTACGCAGCACGATGGTAACCGACGTGCGCCATCTCGTGTAGCCGAGTGCGAGCGCGGCCTCTTTGAGCGACAGTGGCACGAGGCGGATCATCTCCTCGGTGGTTCGCGTCACGAGCGGAATCATCATCGCGCCGAGCGCGACACCTCCCGCCAGCGCGGAAAATCCGCCAAATGGCCGAACGAGAAACTCCCACGCAAAAATCCCCATTACTATCGATGGCAGGCCGTTGAGAACGTCGGACAGGAACCTCACGGTCGTTGCAAGCGGGGCCGTCTGCCTGTCTGCCAGGTAAAGGCCGGCCCCGATTCCGATCGGCAGGCCGATGGCAGACGCCACACCGACGAGGATCAGCGTCCCTACGATCGCGTTCGACATCCCGCCGCCTTCCTCGCCAACCGGGTTCGGCATCTCAGTGAAAAACGCGACGTTTATCGAGCTTGCTCCCTGCTTTATCAGGTAGAGCAGGATGAAGAGGAGAGGAAGCGTCGCCATTACGGCCGCGACGTACGTGAGGCCAAGCATCAGGCTGCTCTTGGCCTGCCGCGTGCGGCGGGTCATCGCACACCTCCCTTCGTGACACGCCATACAAGCCACCGCGCGATCGCGTTGACGATCAGCGTGATGCCGAAGAGTACCGCGCCGACGGCCATCAACGCGGATAGGTGCATGTCGCTCGTCGCCTCGCTGAATTCGTTTGCGATCAGCGAGGCCATCGTATAACCGGGAGCAAAGAGCGACGCGGAGATCTCCGGCCGGTTTCCGATCAGCATCGTCACGGCCATCGTCTCGCCGAGAGCCCGGCCCAGTCCGAGAATGATCCCGCCGATGATTCCCGAGCGCGCATACGGAAGCACTGCATCGCGAATCATCTCCCAGCGGGTCGCGCCAAGCGCCAGGGCCGCGTCGCGCTGAGATTGCGGAACCGCCAGGAGAACTTCACGCGTAACAGCGGAAATGAACGGCAGGATCATGATCGCCAGGATCACTCCCGCCGCAAGCATGCTGTAGCCGTAGTTCGGGCCGCTGAAGAGCGGAATTGAGCCAAGACCGAGCGTGTCCTTGATGAACGGCGCGACGGGGTCGCGGAGCAGCGGAATCAGGAAGAAGATTCCCCAGAGTCCGTAAACGACGCTGGGAATCGCTGCGAGGAGGTCCACGACGAATCCGACGGGCTGGCGAAGCCACCTCGGCGCTATCTCTGACAGGAAGATCGAAACCCCGAGAGCCAGCGGAGTCGCGAGAATCAGCGCCAGCGTGGATGAGACAAGCGTGCCGTAGATGGCCGGCGCCGCGCCAAACTGGCCTCGCCCCACATCCCACTGACTTCCGGTGATGAATGACAGACCGGCTCTCGACAGCGCGGGCCATGCCGCAATCAGGATCGAGATCGCGATGATGACAAGAAGAAGCGGGATGCAAAGCGCGAACGCGGTGATCAGGAGCTGAAAGAACCTGTCACCGCGCTGCGAAGCCTTCATCGAGCGAGTCGCCGGGAGGCCGTGAATCGGGCCGCCCGGCATCTCTGCCGCTGTGCCGGTCACTGAGTCGGGCCGACCTGTATCGAATCGATACGCGCTATGAGCTGCGACGCCATCGATGTTGGCAACGGCGCATAGTCGAGCGCCTCGGCCTGCTTCTCACCTTCCGTGAGCGCCCAGCGGAGGAAGTCCTTGAGCTTCCCGCCCTTCACTGCATCGCGCTGCTCGCGATATGCGAGTATCCACGTGAACGACGTGATCGGATATGCGTCAGCGCCCTGTGCGTTAACGATCGACAGGCGGTAATCCGTATCGGCGGGAAGCGATGCTGCCACTCCCGCGGCTGCGGCAGTCATCCCGGCCGGTGATGGCTCGACAAAATTGCCCGCCGCGTTCCGGATCGCTGCTGACGGGAGATTGTTCTGCTTCGCGTACGCGAGCTCGACATAGCCGATAGCTCCCGGAGTCTGCTTTACCTGTCCCGCTACGCCTTCATTGCCCTTGCCGCCGAGTCCGACGGGCCATGGAACTTCCTTTCCGCGGCCGGGTCCAGCTGCCCACGAAGGGCTGACGGCAGCGAGGTAGTCGGTGAACACGAACGTTGTTCCACTTCCGTCGGTGCGATGCACGACGAGAATGTCGTCGCCCGGAAGGCTGACACCAGGATTGAGCGATGCGATGCGCTGGTCGTTCCACTTCCGGATCTTACCCGCGAAAATGTCAGCGACGACGTCGCCCGAAAGCTTGAGTGTCGTGGTGATCCCCGGAACATTGTAGGTCACCACTACCGCTCCAAGAACCGTTGGTATGTGCAGCACCGGACCCTTTGCCTTCGAGATGTCCTCATCCGACATCGGGCTGTCCGATGCGCCAAAATCCACCGTGCCCTCGCTCAGCTGGCGGATGCCCCCGCCCGAGCCGATGGACTGGTAGTTGATTCTGACGCCGGTCTGAGCCGCGTAGTCGGAGAACCACTTGGAGTACAGCGGATAGGGGAACGTCGCGCCTGCTCCGGTGAGATCCACGGAACCGGAGCGTTGGGTTCCGTCTTTCGAATCAGAGCTGCAGGCGATTGCGGCGAGCGCTGCAGCAGCGAGCACGAAGCGTTTCAATGAGGGCTCCTGTTAATGATTGTCCGAATGCCAGCGAGTTAAAGCTATTTTGGGCGGGGAAGCAGCCGGGCCGGCGCCGGTAACGAACGTGTCACGGCTAGTAGCGCGCCACGAAGTGGGCGAACCAGGTTCTCGCCGGCTGGACTGGTCTCCCCTCGCGCGGAACCGCCGCCTGGTAGTCGAGGGACATCGACAGCCGGCGGGAGAAATCCCAGATGACGCCTCCGACAATGAAGTCGTACGACTCGTCGGTATCGGTGTTCGTGGTGACCCGGTCGATCCTTAACAGGAGCGACAGCGGATGCGGCTGCGTGGCGGCTCCCGGTAGTGGCCTTACGCTCGCGTATGCTGAAAGGAGCGATCCGACGCTGTCGACCACCACGCGCGGCGATGCCAGAGTGTTGAGACCGTCCTCACCTTCGTCGATCCTTGACCCGTACTGTGCCGCAACTGTCAGGCGCGGCGACGCCGATGCGGCGTGCACACCCCATCTGTCACGCCTCAGGGCGTCACCCACTGTTCCCGCCTGCCCGGCGCCGCCGTTGACGAAGCGGCTGGCGATCGCGCCCTTGTATCCCCAGGCAGTGAGCGCAACTCCGCGCATCGATGCAGGCCCCGCCGATGCCCATGGCCGGATCGTCACGCGTGTTGCGACATCCTTGAATCGATCGACCTCACGCGAGGTGTATCCCGGTCCGTTCGTGACAGTCGTGTAGATCTCGCCGAAGCCGCCGGGAAGCATGATGGTGTTGGCGAAACCGGCATCGGCCGACGAAAAGAAGCCGGCCCGCTCGGTCGGGCTGGTGCCGAGCCATCTTGGCCAGAAGGAGTCGTCGTGCTCGACAAAAACCGTCTGGAGCAGTCCAAGCCGGGCCGACGCTCGCCAGGCCTTTCCCTTGAGGAAGTCGTCCTGGATATATGCGTACTTGGCGCGCAGGGACCATCCGCGGTAGTAGGAATCGCTTCCCGCAGTCGCCTGCTGGTAGAGATCCGCCGTGATGCGCACGGTTGCACGGTCGCCGGCGGGGGCGCGGAAAGTGAGATACGCGCGCTCGACATCGAACTTGTTCGCCGATCCGACAGCGCTCTCAGTACGGTACTGATAATTCGCGAAGAGAATTCCGGAGAAGTCTACGGCCGGCGCCGGTTTGGAACTGTCAGGCCGGGCGGTAACCTGAGCTACGCCACCGGTCGGAATCAGGATGAAGAGTGCTGCGGTAAAATACGTGCGCTGCACGCGGAGCTCTCATGTATGGACGCGCGAAATATCCCCGCGCCATTTGGCGCGGGCTACGCGGCAACCAGCCCGTTACGTTGTCGTTACGTTCAGAGATTTCCAGCGTATGAGAGAAACTTCACCCGCCCCTCGCGCTGGATGATCGCGTTGAACAGCTGTCGCGATTGACGACCCTGATCTTCCTCGAGCGAGACAGAGCATTTCGAGAGTACGGTGTTCAGGCCCTCGTGCTCGACTTTTCCGCAGGTCCAGCTCGAGACGCTCAGCCTCTGCCCGGACAGCCGGCGGACCAGGCGCCTCGCTGCCTTCAGGTTGGTCTCGGAGCTGAGAAGCCAGGCGATGTCGGGCGGGAGCTCGTAAGGCTTTCTCGTATAGATGCTCGTCGGGTAGTAAAGAAATCCGTACTCGGCGCGGCTGACAACCATTCGTGCAATCGCACCACTGTCACCATCGGCGATCGCATCGAAGAAGCTTTCGACTAGTTCGTCGGCGCTCCTCGCGCCGCCATCGAGCGCCGTAACGCGCGGGAGGCCGCGGACGAACAACGCTGCGGCCTCGGTGGGAGAGAGCATGCTGTCGACGACACCGGCGGATGCAGCCGGCTCTGGCGTTGCGGCTGCCTGCCCATCAGTGCAGGCAACCGCGATCATTGCAGCCAGCAGGGCTGGTGCGAGCCGAATCAATTGCGCGCGTAGTTCGTCCAACCCGCCCACCACTTTGGGCCTGTCGGGTCAGCCGCTCCACGGAACGCAGTCCCGGTCACGAATGCCCCGGCTTTTGTCGCGAGAGGACCGGTGAAGGCGCCAGTCCCTCCAGTTCGGGCGGCTGCCGCGGCTGAAAGGCTCCAGTCAAGGCTTCCGGGCGTTGCGGGAAGTGACGTGAATATCGACGAAGCTGTCACGCCGTTCCCGGCGACCTCTATTGCCACGGCTGCCGGATCGAGCGATCCCTGAATGGTGCTTCCTGAGGCGGCCTGAAAGACCGAGCCGTTCTCCGCGAGATACAGGTTCCTGATCATCAGCGTACCGTCAGCGACTCTGTCGAGCGTGCTCTGGTCACGCAGGCTGATCGCGGCCCGCGGCCACCGCGCGACGATACCGTTCACGTAGTATCCGGCAGTTCCGCGCCGCAGCATCATGCCGATTCCGCCGGAGGTTCCATCAACGACGCCGGCACCGGTCCCCACAAGCGTGAAATTCGCGAACATCGCGTCGGTGCGCGGTAGCGAGTTTTGCCCGTTGAGGCAGTTTGCTCCGGCGCAACCATCGTTCTCGATTCCCTGCGGGTCTGACGATGCGGTTCCAGCCGCCGGTCGCGCCTCCGGTCGCACGGACTGGAACGCAATCATGTACTGGTTGCGACCGGTGTAACCCTCGGAAGCATCGAAGTGATCGTCTCCTGATTCGTACGACACCAGATACCTGCCATTGACCGCGCCTCCGAACCACTCGAACGAATCGTCGAGCCCGTAAAGCGACTGAAGGTATGAGAGCCGCGTGCCGCTCCCTACCGCGGCGAAGGTGAAGCTGTTGAGCTCCTGGTCTGCGGCAGTCGCATATCCAGCGAACTCGACCCGGACGTAGCGGAGCTCACCGCTGTCGTCGGCGTTGTTGGTCCCTCCGGCGTAATTCACCTGGGGATTTGTCGTCGCGTTGGTCCCGGTGCCTTCGAGAATCGTGGGATCGGCGCGGTTCACGATGCCGTTGCCGACGATGATGAGACCTCCCCAGTCTCCGGCCTGACGGCCCGAAGTGCGCTCAGATGTAAAAACTATCGGGCGGTCCTCGGTGCCGATTGCAACGATCTTCGCACCTCTCAGCACGAACAGCGATGAACCGGGAACATCATAGTCCCCGACGATCTTCGTCCCGGCCTCGATGGTGAGCGTCGCTCCGTTTGCCACCTTGATGAAACCGGAGAGCGTATAAGTGGTTTCCGCGCGAAAGAGCCGGTTGGAGGTGATGTCCGCGGTCAGCATCGCGGATCCCTGGGGCACCGTCTCATCAGGGCCGAGGGGATCGATTTCGGAGCAGGCCAGGGCGACAGCTCCGATCATCAGGGGAAGGGAATAACGAAGTCTCATGAGTCTCGGGTTTTGACAGGGTTGAAAAAGAACACGCACCCCCAAGCAAGCAGGCGCGTGTCTCTCTGTCGCACGGTCGCGGTCACGGCCGCGTCACGATTGGCGCACCGGCCGTGTCACGGCTGCCAGTTCAACCCGAACGTGTAGACACGTCCCGCGCGGTACGACTCGCGGGTGACGCTGCCCTGAGTCTGCAGGAACGGCTCATCGAGCAGGTTGCGCCCGTCGAACTTCGCCGCAAGTCCCTTCGCGACCGGAAGGCGCAAAGACAGGTCGAGAGAACTACGCGCCGACTCGTACGTGACCGGGAGCGGCCGCTGGCTGGCTGTGACGATGCGGCGCCCGACGTGATTGAACAGCAGGGTTGCGCTGAGGGAAGACTCCGGCGACGCGTAGGAAAGACCTGCATTCACGACCACCGGCGCCTGCCCGACCATCGCGCGTTCTTCGATTGCCACACGCGGGTCGCTTCCAAGACTCACCCTGCTCTGCATGAGAGTGACGTTCGAGAACGCGGTGAACCTGCTGAGCGACTGCACTATCCTGTCCAGCCCCGCCCGTGCTTCAAGCTCGATCCCGTAATTGTCTGCCCCATCCGCATTGATGAACGTCACGACGCGCGTCCCTGAGGTCGCCAGAAAAACGCGCTCGATCGGATCCTTGAATCTCTTCGCGAAGACACCGACGCTGAGCACCTCCGCCGGGCCCGGATACCACTCCCAGCGTGCGTCGAAGTTCCTGATGAGCGTCCGGCGGAGATCGGGATTCCCGAGCACATTCTCTCCTCCGATTACGTCGCGGTATTGCACCTCGGCGAGCTCCCGGTACTCCGGCCTTGCCAGAGTCTGCGTAGCGGAGAGACGAAGGTTCTGTGCTTCGGTCAGCCTGAGGTTGAAGAGCACGGACGGAAGCACGTCAGTGTAGACCGGGTTGGTGACCACGCGGCGTCCGACAGTCGGCTCGGCGGAGACTATCGTGCTCGAACGCTCGGCTCTCGCTCCGGCGACAACCTGAAGCCGATCGGAGGGATTCAGCTCGACCATCGCATAGCCTGCCCCGATCTCATCGTTCGCGCCGTAGGAGCCGCCCTGTGAAAGCGGGACCACGCGGAACACCGCACTAGAGTCGGCCGAGTATCTGCCGTCGAATATCTCTTCGGCTGCGAGCTGTCTTGCGGCAATGCCGAGTGTGGGAGCCTGAAGGCTGTAAACTCTGTTGCGCGCGAGTCTGTCGGTGAACCTGAAGCTGCCGCCAACTTTCACCAGATGCTGGCGGTGAGGCGGTCCGAGCTGGAGGGAGTAATCACCGCTGGTGTTGAAGCTGTGTTCGGTCAGGTCGCCGAACGTCCTGACTGCTGCCTCGCTTCCGTCGAGCCAGTACGACGCCGCGCCGTTCCCCGGATTCACCTTCACGAACTCGGAGCGGTCAGGCTCGAATCGCGAGACGCGCGAAGCGCTGAATGCCAGCTTCGCCTTCTGCCGCGCCGTGAACTGGCGCTCGGCCGCTATCTGGCTCGATGCCACTGAGCGCTCAACGAATCGCAGGCGGTCGACCTCGAGCATTGCTCCGAGATTTTCGCTGAATCCCGTTTCCCGGCGCGCTTCGTTGTCTGCGGTGCGATTGTACGTGTTGTTGAGCGTCAGGCGCGTCCGGTCTCCCAGCATCAGGCTTCCGTTGAGGATTCCTCCCCATAGCACGCTCGAGCGTCCGGTCGTTCCCTCGAACCTGTCGATCTCGCGAAGTCCATCGGTCGCCTCCGCATACGCGCGAACTTCGTTCGCGCGAATCTCCTGGCTGTACGAGTAGCTGAGAGACCCGATGTAGCCTGCCTGCGACCGTCCGATCGGAGCGCTGCCCCCGGCGGTGAGTCCGAGAGACCGGTTGGCGGCTCCGCTTCTCGAGAGCGGGGTCCACGCATTCCTGAAGGACGAGACGACCGCGTTTGTCTCCTGCTGCGACTGCGTGCCGTCGAATCTGCCTCTCGAGTCGAGCCCCGGGGGCAGGCGCCGTTCACTTCCAGCGTAGCCGAGCCACTCGAGACCAAGTGATGGCGGCGCGACCTGAGAGCGTGTTGTCACCGCATCGTTGAAGCCCATCGCCGACGAAAGCTGGAACTCGTTCCGCAGCGGAAATTCACGGGTCTGGATATCGACTTGCGCCCCGCTGAAGTCTCCCGGCTGGTCAGGCGTAAAATTCTTCGATGTCGTGACTGATTGAAGAAGCGCAGACGGAAAGAGATCGAGAGGGACAAGTCTCCGCTCGGGTTCGGGACTCGGGATTCTCGCGCCGTTGAGAGATGTCGTCGTGTATCGCTCGCCCAGTCCGCGGACTACCACATATTTCCCATCCTGAACCGTGACGCCGCTCACCCGCTGCATGGCCTGCGCTGCATCGCCATCGGGACTCTTCGTTATCTGCTCGCGCGTCACCGCATTGACGACACCGGTCGCCGTGCGCTGCCTGTCGAGCGCCTCGGAGACGGTGCCTCTCTCGCTCGATGCGGTGACGACCTGAGTCGTGAGCGAAACTGTCACCGGATCGAGCGTAATGTCCTGTTGAATAGTCTGACCGGGCGAAACCA
>JBBQZF010000019.1:0-26250 GCA_038208015.1 Gemmatimonadales bacterium | reverse complement strand
GGTGGTCTCGCTCAAGGACGGGACTCGGAAGGTTGTTTTCGAAGGCGCGTATCACGCCCGGTATGCCAGTGGACGGCTGCTTTTCGTGCGCGGCACATCAGTGATGACGGTGCTGTTCGACATCGACGGTCTGAGAAGTCGTGGCTCGCCGGAGCCGCTGCCGTTGAGTATCGGGATCTATCCGACGAATGGATGGGCCGGCTTCGCTGTTTCGACCACCGGCGTTCTTGCCTACATCAGCGATCCCAAGGCACCTGTCGAGCTAACGCTGTCCGACGAAGGAGGAATACAGGAACCCGCGGGAACCGAAGCGGGAGCGTTCCTGGAGGCCGTTGTTTCCCCGAACGGCCGGCTGATCGCCGCGATCCGCGATGGCGACGTATGGGTCTTTGACAGGTCACGGCGCTTCTTCACGCGGCTTACGCGCACGGAGCAGGTCGAAGGCAGCATCGTCTGGACTCCGGACAGCAGGTTTGTACTCTATCGCAGGGACGTCCCGCAATTTGACATCTTCAGGCGTGCGGCCGACGGTAGCACTCCCGAGGACAGGGTTATGACATCCGTGAAAGACAAGAATCCCACTTCCATATCACCCGACGGCAGATATCTGCTCTATGACGCTGAGCTCGATGCCACCCACAACGGCGTCGCACTCGGCAACGACATTGGCATCGCCCGGCTCGACGCCGCCTCGGCGATTGACTCGGGTACGTTTACGAGCATTCCTGCCAACCAGACCGAAGCGAAATTCTCACCCGACGGAATGTGGATCGCCTACCAGTCGGATGAATCGAGCCGGAGCGAGATTTACATAGCTCCGTATCCTGCGTCACGGGGAACGGCCAGACAGCAGGTTTCGATCTCCGGTGGCCTCAACCCGCAGTGGGGTCCGGATGGTCGCACCGTCTATTATGAATGGGGGGGCCGGATCATACGTGCTCGCGTGAACCCTCGCACCGGCGAAATCGGCGCTCCCGAGGCTCTCACGAGACTTCCGTCTTACACTTTCTGGTCGATCGGCCCGAATGGGCGTTTCCTCCTCGGAACGACTGCGGCCAATGCGCCGAAGCCGACGGTCAAGGTCGTAATGAACTGGCCCGCGCTGATCGAAGACTCCAGGTAGTCCGTTGATCTCGTTCCTCAGGCGCCGTAAGCGCGCCCGGCTCAGAAACGAGCAGTTTCCGCAGATATGGAAAGCGATAATCGAGCGCAACGTTCCGCTCTTTTCGCGCCTTACACCGGAAGACCGCGCCGAGCTGCTGGGTCACGTTCAGGTGTTCATCGACGAGAAATACTTCGAGGGTTGCGGAGGACTCGAGCTCACTGACGAGATCCGCGTGACAATCGCGGCGCAGGCATGTGTCCTCCTGCTTCACCGCGACACCGACTACTATCCGCGCGTCACGAGCATTCTGGTCTATCCGAGCACTTATGTGGCGGAGGAAGATCGGGCCATCGGCGGCGGGATCTGGGAGGAGGGAGGTGAAGCAAGGCTCGGGCACACGCACGAAAGGATGGGCGTGATGGTGCTCGCCTGGGACGCCGCACTGCACGGATCGCGCATATGGGATGACGGTCCAAACGTCGTGCTCCACGAATTCGCTCACCAGCTCGACTTCGAGAACTCGAGAACGGATGGAACCCCCGCACTCGATTCACCCCAGCAGTACATCTCGTGGGCCCGGGTGCTCGGCGCCGAATACGAGGAGTTGCGCAAGGTCGAGGCGAGCGGGGGAGGCTCGTTTCTTGACACTTATGGCGCGAAGAATCCAGCGGAGTTTTTCGCGGTCGTGACTGAAATGTTTTTCGAGCGGCCCGTGGAGCTGAGGGAGAGACATCCTGACCTCTACGCCGAGCTTGGCAGGTTCTACAAGCAGGATCCCGCTGCGTTTCCGGGCGGCCAGTGAAGCTGCGTGCTGCCGTGACCCTTCTGATTCTCGCCGGTTGCGGGAGATCTGATGATGCGGAGACCCCGGCCGCAGCGCCGGCGGCTGTACCTCCGATTGTTCAGATCCAGGCCGATTCTTCCCGCGCCGGAAGAGGCGACTGTCCGGCAACCGGACTTTGGGCGCTCTGCAGCCTGGAGACCCGGCTCCGGCGCTCCGGCTTCGTCGCGGCGCGCATCGATGGCGACACGTCAGCCCGCGCGGGATTCAGGGTGAAGCCCGTCGCTTACAAACTTGGGCGCGGTCGCCTCGAAGTCTTTCTCTACGAGAATGCAGCAGCGCTCGAGAAAGACGTCACCGGGATAGACACGGTTGCCGTCGCTCCAGTCGGCTCACCGGGAACGTGGCCCTCGCCTCCGGCATTCGTCCGCTCGGGAAACCTCGCCGCGGTGTTCATGGACCAGAACGCGCGGCAGGCGGAGCGACTCGTGCTCGCGATTACCGCGGGCGCACCGTCAGCCCGCTGACCCTTCGTCGACGCGCTTCTCCTCGCCGATCTCCGAAACTGCATCCGCAGCGATCAGCCCGTGCTCGACGGCATGCACCGCCGCGCCGAGGGTATCCTCGGCCAGCACGAGAGTCGAAGCTGATTCACGCACCTCCTCTGCCAGCCTATCTATTGACGAAGACCTGTCTTCCCTCCGCGTAACGTCGCGGATGTAGATGGCGGTAACCCGTTCGGGGAATTCGGCGACAATCTGCCGGTAGATCTCCGGGTCGTGCTGGCTCGTGTCTCCAATCAGCACGAACTTCAAGTCGGGATACAGCTGAATGACGTTCCTGATCGCGACGGACTTGTGTTCGAAGTGCCGGGCCGATGAAAGCGCGCTGAGGCTGATGTCCCAGTCGCGGAGCAAAAGCGGGCCCTTTGGGATGTTCTGCAGCTCCATGAACTCGGTTATGAGGTCATAGAGATTCCAGGGGCTGCTCGACACATAGAAGACGGGATTGTTCTCGCTGCCCGAAGCACCGGCGTGCAGCGCCCGATAAAATGCCGCGACTCCGTGAAACGGCAGCCGCGTTCGCGCGTTGCCGAGCATCACTGTCCGGGCCGCCTGCACGAAGTTCGATACGTGCGACTGGATCACCGTGTCGTCTATGTCGCTTATTATCGCGATGCGGGCTGAGAGCGGTGGTACGAGTATGCCGCTGCTTGCCGTTATTGCGTCGCCGCCAGGCTGCTGGTCGAGCTCGGCGTGATACTCATGCCACTCGTTTGTGCCGTCAGGCGCCTCTGAATTGAGCCAGCCGCCGAAGAATCCATCATCGTCGGCGGTCATCGCCGTAGTGGCTCCCCCGAACGTCACATTCACCTTCGCCGCAGCGAGCGGGTTGGCATCGGCGCGGCGGTAGGTATTCAGGAGGTTCTTCAGGACCGAGTCACCATCGGCGCTCGGTGTCACGCCGGACCTCTTTATGACCCTGCCGTAAACATGTGCCTGCACACTGTTGCCATACCCTTTGTACGGGACGATCTCGAAGGGGGCGCCATCGATGGCGGACCGCATGGCACGGACTGCATTGGCGGCGCCAAGTCCGAGCTTGCGCGCGAGGTATCCGATCTCCAGCGACCATTCGCTCACGCCGCTGAAACTATGCTACATTTGCGCCAACTGCAGCAGGCGGAGAGCATGTCATCAGCCGAGCATGCCGGGATAACGGAAGGTCAGGACGCTGGACGTCGTCCGCTTGACGACGAAATCGACGTGTACGGCCTCACGCACCCTGGAAAGGTCAGGAAGACAAACCAGGATCATTTCCTCATCTGCGCTCTCCAGAAGCAGACAAAGCTCTTTCACACGAGCCTCCCCGACGCATCGAAGATAGGTGCAGATGAGCGTGTCGCGTTCATTTCAGTTGTGGCTGACGGCGTCGGTGGCCACGCCGGAGGAGAAGAAGCAAGCAGGCACGTGCTCGAAGGCATAACGCGGTATGTCTCCGAAGCGATCCACACTTACTATACGGCCGACCCCCACGACGACGAGGATTTCAAGCGCGCCCTCGAAGAGTCGGCGCTCACGGTTCATAACGAACTCGCCGAGCGGTCGTCCGCGGACCGGCAGGTCAAGGGGATGGCGACGACGCTCACGCTCTGGCTCGGCGTCTGGCCGCACGCCTACCTGCTGCAGGTCGGTGACAGCAGGTGCTACACGCTTCGCGACGGGACCCTCGTGCAGGTGTCGCGCGACCAGACGATGGCCCAGGATTTCGTCGACCAGGGAATTTTTACGCGCGACGATCCGGCTCACGCCCGGCTGTCTCACATTCTTTCGAGCGCAATCGGCGGACCCGAGGCCGCGCCGATTGTCAGAAGGTTCGACCAGAACTGGGCCAACGTCGGGTTGCTCTGCAGCGATGGGCTCACTCGTCATGTCCCGGATGATCGAATCCGCGAGCGGCTCATGACGATGACGTCGGCGCGCCAGGTATGCGAGGACCTACTTCAGGATGCGCTCGACGGCGGCGGCGAGGACAACATTACAGTCGTCGTGGGGCGGTCCATAGCGAAGACCTGATCAGTACAGACGCCACCGCCGGGTGTCGCGCTCAAATTCAGCCGACGCCCTCCGCCACTGCGTTAGCAACGCGTCGATCCCCGCGCCGGTAGTTACGGCTGTCCTCAGCGCCCTCCCGCCCGAAAGCTCCTCCAGACCTCTGGTTTGAAACCGCACCGCGGTGGGATGTCGTGAATAAATCTCGCGCAGAAGGTGGGCTCCGATCTCGGTCGAGCGAACCGAGTTGCGGTTGGTGATGACGATTTGGACCATCGGCACCGCCGTTCCCGCCTGCTTCTGTCCGCGGGCGATCGTCCTCGTCACGCTCTCGAATCTCACTCCGCCGAGCTTGCGGGCGTTCATCGCGCGCGCGATGGCCGGTGCGGTCGTCATCCACCGTGCTCCGACGAGGCGGAACTGCTCAGTCGTCCCGCGGCCTTCACTGATGTTGGTTCCCTCGAAGAAGGAAATTCCCGGGTAGAGAAGGGCGGCATCGGCGTTCACGATGTTCGGCGACGGCCTTACCCATTCAAGCCCTGTGTCCACCCACCACATCGCGGGCGCGTAGCCCTGCATGGGAATGACTGTCACAGAGGCGTCGATCTGGCGGGTTCCAGCGAGATACCGCGCGAGTTCTCCTGCAGTGAGTCCGTAACGGACGGGAACGTTGTGGAGACCTGTAAATGACCTGTACCGCGCTTCAATCAACCCTCCCTCGATCATGTCCGAGCGGATCGGATTCGGCCGGTCGGTGACGATGAACATCTTCCCCGCTTTCTTCGCCGCCTCAGCCGCAAGGGTCATCGTCCAGACGTAGGTGTACATGCGCGCGCCAACATCCTGGATGTCGTAGATGAGGACATCGAGATCAGCGAGCATGCGAGCGGTAGGGACTTTCGTCTCCCCGTAGAGCGAATGGATTCTGACACCGGTCGATCTGTCGACGCTCGACGAGATCAGTGCGCCGCCCTCCTCAGATCCTCGTATCCCGTGCTCCGGGGCGAAAAGCGCGACGAGCCGCACGTCGGGGGCATTGAAGAGAAGATCTATACTGCTCCTGCCGCGCTCATCCCGCCCGGTGTGGTTGGTTATGAGTCCGACCCGCTTGCCGCGAACGAGATGGCTCGAATCGCGCAGCAGGACAGTGATACCCGGCGTGACGGCAGGCCTCACCGGCGTGCCTTGTGTCTGCGCCCGCGCGCCAGCGGCAACGCAAACGCAAAGAAGAAATGCAGCAACAGCTTTCATGATGATCTGCTCAGTCGGGCGCAGCCCCTTTGCTCAGGCGGTACATCAGAAGCGCTGCACGTTTGGTTTGCGGGGCCAGGACCCTGAGGTCCGCCGTCTCCCTGTCGGTATGTCCATCCCATCCTGACAAACCGAGAGCGTCGATTGCCATCGGAGTGTACGGCGCGGTGAACGAAACGTCCGCCGCACCGGCGCGCATTGGATCCACACCCACGACAGGCCAGTATCCAAGGTCGCGGCTCACTCTATCGTACATCGCGAGCAGGCGGCGGTTCCCGTCACGCGGCGCCATCGGCGGATATCCCTCGTCGAACACGAGAGTGGACGATGTTCCGGGGAGCGATGCCGCGACTATCTCATGCATAACCGACCTGGCGCTGGCGAGCTGCTCAGGCGAGATGGCGCGAATGTCCCCCAGGACCCGCATCCTTTTCGATACGACGTTCGATTTGCCGAACGCAGTGCCCCCCGGCTGCGTTGTATCGACCGCCACATCGCTCCCGCCGATCGCGTAACCCGGGTTGAAAGTCAGGTAACGCTCGGCGCCGAGTCGCGCGCGGAATTGCTCGAGTATCCGCGCGGACTCGAAGATTGCGCCATACCCGATGTCAGCGCGGAAGATCTGCGAGGAGTGCGCCGGGATCCCTGTTGACTCGAGCGTCCATCCGGTCGAGCCGCGCCGTGAGATGACGGCCGTCCGCGGGTCGCCTGCGCCATCCTCGAAACCGAGGGCGTATTGCGATCGCTTCGCGGCTTCGATCAGAGCGGCCCGGGCGAGCTCGAGGGGCTCGCCCGAGTCTTCCTCGTCCCCGGTGAAAATCACTGATACGCTCATCCCATCGAGGATCCCCGCGGAGGCAAGCGCCTTGAGCGCCTGCACGATGATGACGTTTCCGCCCTTCATGTCGGTGATGCCCGGGCCGCGTGCAGTGGAATCAGATACGCGCTCGAACTTCTGGAACGCGCTCGTCGGCTCGAAGACCGTGTCGAGATGCCCGATGAGGAGAATTCGCGGGCCTGATCCTGTGCGCTCGGCTACCAGATGACCAGCCCGGCCAAATGGTGCGCCGTCTATCCACGCCGTCTCGAAGCCAAGACGGTCGAACTCCTGCCGCAGAACATCGCCGACGCGCCTGACTCCCGCGAAATTCATTGTTCCGCTGTTGATGTTCACGAGCGCCTCGAGCAGGTCGAGAGCTTCCTGTGAGCCTTTGTCGACCGTCTCAATGACCCCCCTTTCGGTGGCGTCGAGATCGGCGGAAGGTCGCGCATCGGCGGGACTCGACCACGGTCCGGCAGGGGAAGATCCCACTGCTGCAGGAAGAGTGGCCGGCGTACCCGGCTTGACGCACGCAATTGCAGCTGTGGCAAGAGCGGCGAAAATCAGCGAACGTAGTAGATGCATACACGTATTGTGGCCTGCTGCCGGCGATGACTGCAAGGCGAACACACGGAGAATTGCGCTGACGAAATACGACGCGGACGCGATTGTAGTCGGTGCCGGGCTCGCAGGCCTTGTTGCGGCGTGTGAGCTAGCGGATGCCGGCAAGCGCGTGATCATCCTCGACCAGGAACCCGAGCAAAGCCTCGGCGGGCAGGCATTCTGGTCACTCGGCGGACTTTTCATGGTGGATTCCCCCGAACAGCGCCGGCTCCGAATCCGCGATTCCCGCGAGCTCGCCTGGCAGGATTGGCTGGGAACCGCCGGTTTCGACAGGGAGGAGGATCTCTGGCCCAGGAGATGGGCTGAGGCGTACGTGAACTTCGCCGCCGGCGAAAAGCGGTCGTGGCTGCATTCACGAGGAGTGAGATTCTTTCCGGTCGTCGGATGGGCGGAACGCGGGGGCTACGGTGCCAACGGTCCGGGAAACTCGGTCCCGCGCTTCCACATCACGTGGGGAACCGGGCCGGGACTGATCGAGCCGTTCGTCGCCCGCGTTCGCGATGCTGAGTCGCGCGGGATCATGTCTCTCAGGTTCAGGCATCGCGTGAGCGGCCTCGACGTCAGCGGCGGCGCAGTCAGTGGGGTCAACGGCGAGATTCTGGCGCCATCCGATGTGGCGCGTGGCGCCGCCAGTTCCCGTGATGTTGTCGGGACGTTTGAACTGGGTGCGCCGGCGGTGATCGTGACCTCAGGGGGAATCGGGGCGAACCACGAGCTTGTGCGCCGCAACTGGCCGTCGCGGCTGGGAACCCCGCCGGCAACAATGCTCTCCGGCGTGCCCGACCACGTCGATGGCCGCATGCTCGGCATCACCCAGGCGGCGGGCGGCCGAGTGGTGAATCCTGACCGCATGTGGCATTACGTCGAAGGGATCACCAACTGGAGCCCGATCTGGACGAATCACGGCATTCGCATTCTCCCGGGACCGTCATCGTTATGGCTCGATGCGGTCGGCAACAGGCTTCCCGTCCCGCTTTTTCCCGGATTCGATACCCTGGGAACGCTTTCCCACATCATGAAGACCGGGTACGATCACAGCTGGTTCATCCTCACGCAGAAGATCATAGAGAAGGAGTTCGCGCTGTCCGGCTCCGAGCAGAACCCCGATCTAACCGGGAGAAGCATTCGCGGCGTGCTGAGCCGTGTGGGAGGTGGAGCACCCGGACCTGTTGATGCATTCATGAAGAAGGGAGCCGATTTCATCGTGGAGCGCGAGCTGCGCGACCTCGTCCGCCGCATGAACGAGCTCACCGACACGCCGCTGCTCGATGTTGCGCGGGTGGAAAGTGAGGTCATTGCACGGGACAGGGAGATGGAGAACCCGTTCACGAAGGATCTCCAGATCGCGGCGTTGCGGAGCGCGCGCAGCTACATCGGGGACAAGCTCATCAGGGTTGCAAAGCCGCACCGGCTACTCGATCCGAAGGCCGGCCCTCTGATCGCGGTTCGCCTCAACATTCTTACGCGAAAGACCCTGGGCGGGCTGGAGACTGATCTATCGGCGAGGGTGCTCGGTTCGAATGGAGATGTTATTCCGGGCCTTTTTGCGGCGGGCGAAGTTGCCGGCTTTGGCGGGGGAGGGATGCACGGCTACCGGGCGCTGGAGGGGACGTTTCTCGGGGGATGCATTTTTTCGGGGAGGGTAGCAGGGAGAGCGGCGGCGGGAGGACCATAAGTGCAAGCCCACGCGAGTCGTGAGTTTCCAGTTCTTCAGTTCTTCAGTTTTCAGTTTTGATCGCCGGCGCCGAGGACCTTCGATCTCAGGCCGCAAAGCATTCGGCGAACCTCCACAGTCGCGTCGTTCGGACCTTGCCACTCATCGCCTGAGACAATGTTGTAGTCTCTAGCTAGCAGAAGCTGCGCGTCGAGCTCCATGGTCGACTTGATGCTGATAGCCAGGTAGCGCGCGAATTCCTTCTGGCTCGTGGCTCCACAGCCTTCTGCAATGTTGAATGGAATCGACTCCACCGAGCGGATAATCTGGTCTTTCAGGGCGCCGTAGCCGGTTCTCGGGAAACCAGTAGTGATCGCTCTTACGCCGATAGCGAGGGAGAAAATCTCCTTTATGCGGGGGGTCGATCATTTCTGACTGCCCCCACTGGCAACTAAAAACGCAGAACTGGAAACTCACGACTCGCGTGGACTTCGCAGTTGAGGAGTTGCGATTCGCTCCTGCATCCATAAGATGTCCGCATGAATCGCATCACCAGTAAGCGTTGTCGCCTTGCGCCGATCATCCTCGCGCTGCCTTTCCTCGCCGCCTGCGCGTCAACGCAGCGAACGTTGCCGAGCACACGGCCGGCAGACGCAACCGCCGCGACTGCCGCGTACATGGAGAGAATCCGCAACGATCCGAACGCCCTCCTCCTCTTCATCCGCCAGATGCCCAAGGGCGGCGATATTCACAGTCACCTCGGCGGCGCTGTCTACGCGGAGAGCTACATCAGGTGGGCGGAAGAGGATGGTCTTTGCCTGATCAGGGCGACTCTTTCGCTGTCGTCGCCCCCGTGCGAGGAGCGCGACGGCGAGATTCCCGCTTCCGGCATCACCAGAAATCCGGAGCTTTACGGTAGCGTGATAGATGCGTGGTCGATGAGGAACTGGCATCCGGCGCGAAAGAACGGACACGACCAGTTCTTCGAGGCGTTCTCGAAGTTCGGCACGCAGGACCACCGGATCGGTGACATGCTGGCGGAAGTCACTACCCGCGCGGCCTCGCAGAACATCACGTACCTCGAGCTGATGTTCGGCCCCGACCGGGGTCGGGCGATACGGCTCGGCATCAGCACCGGAGCTGAGGCCGACTTCGGGCGGATGAGGGAGCGATTGATCGAGGCGGGACTCCGCGACAGCCTTGGTATCGCCCGCCGGAAGATCGATGATTTCGAACGCCGTCAGCGAACGCTGATGGGGTGCGACTCACTGCCGCAGCTGCCGGCCTGCAATGTCGTCGTGCGATATCTCTACCAGGTTCTGCGAGGACTGCCGCCCGAGGCGGTCTTCGCGCAGATACTCGCCGGCTTCGAGATGGCGACCGCCGATTCCCGGTTCGTGGGATTCAACCTGGTAATGCCGGAGGACAATCCTGTCCCAATGCGTGATTTTTCGCTTCACATGCGCATGATCGATTTCCTCCACGCTCTTTATCCGGGCGTGAAGATCACTCTCCACGCCGGCGAGCTCGCCGAAGGGCTGGTGCCTCCCGAGGGAATGCGTTTTCACATTCGCGAATCGATCGGCCCGGGTCATGCCAGCCGCATCGGCCACGGCACGGCGGTGCTTTACGAGGACGACCCGCGCGGGCTGCTCCGGGAGATGGCGGAGCGAAAGATTCTCGTCGAGGTGTCACTGGCGAGCAGTGACGGGATTCTCGGAATAAGAGGGAAGCGTCATCCACTCACCACGTACCTCGCGCACGGCGTGCCTGTCGCGCTGGCGACTGACGATGAGGGAGTCTCGCGAACGTCTCTCACGCACGAGTTCAGGAAGGCGGTCGGGGAACAGGAACTCGATTATATCACTATCAAGGCGATGGCCAGGAACTCCATCGCTTACGCGTTCGTCGAAGACGGCACAAAGGCCCGTCTGCTTGCCGAGCTCGACGATGCGTTCACCAGATTCGAGGCGTATCATGCGGGATTGCAGAAGCATTAGGAGAAGCGCGGCGGGTGCTGTGTTCATCGCCGGCGCGATTGCCGTTGCCGGTTTCACCACCCCGGTGCGCGCGCAGGCCGTCGAGGCTGCCTGCACATACGAGAGTTGTGCGCTGAGCCTCGCTCCGGTCTGGAACGGTCTCGCGATAACCCGCGGGATCTCCCAGCGTCAGGTTGCGAATCTCGGGTATTTCTGGCCGTCTGACATCAGGCCGGTTTTCGCAGACAACGCCGCTGCGCTCGAAGCGGCGGATGAAGCTCTGCAGACCCGCACGATAGCCGCGGTGCTGACAGACGCCGGGCTCGTGTTGCTGGCGACGGGATTAGCGCGTGGCGCGTTCCAGAGGGAATTCGACGGTTTCGCGCGGGTGCTCATGTATTCTGGGGCCGCGTCAATCGGGGTCAGCGTACCGCTTCACTTCGCTGCCGACGGGATGCTGAACCGCGCCATCTGGTGGCACAACCGCCGCTACAGCCGCTAGGGCCCGGCTGGGGACTCGCGAGCTTCGTCGGCGATATCATCCTTCCCGGCGGCGTGCGCCCGCGCTTCGACTGATCTCACGAGTGCAAGCAGCCGCTGCCGCTCGAGTGGCAGCCTGAGCTCCGCAAGCGCCGCCCTCTTTATCTCGAACGGGAGCCGCTCGGACTCGGCGTCGTCACAATGGAACGCGATGACGGCACCGCCGTGGGCAAGGGATGAGCGAAACGCGAGGCCGCTCGTCACAAGGCTGGCGCAATCGATGACGACCATCATTGGCCTCTCGCCGCTAAGTGAATCGATTGCTTCGGTTACTTCACCGGCGACTACGGCGCGATGACCCGCGGCCACCAGTGTCTGCGACACGCCTTCGAGTAGTGCCGCGTCGGGACCCACAACGACTATCAATGCCACTATCTGCCACTTGCTCCTGCCGCGAGCGCTCTCGCCCTCTCGGCTGATACGCCATCGAGCTGCACGATTGTTCCGCGCGACGAATGACCGGAAATTATCGTGACTGCGCGCCTGGCGATACCCAGCCCGGATGCAAAAAAATCTACGAGGGCGCTCACATCATTCGCAGCACTGCGCTCTGGAGAAATCCTATAAGGAAATACGCGATGATCGGCGTGATGTCGATCGGGCCGATCGACGGGATCACCTGCCGGAGCGGCTTGAGGATCGGCTCGCTCACGACGAACGACCACCTGAGCCACGGCGAGTGCGGTGAAACGGGCAGCCAGGAACTGACCACTCGCACGAGGATGGCGATGCGGATGAAGCTGAACGTCCACGAAACAAAAAGCCTGAACATCCCGCCTGGGCCGCTCCGTGCGGCAATCGCAAGCCCGATGACTTCCGCGCGAAGGAAATCGAGCAGGCTTATGAGGAGAATGCCGCCGACTACCACCGCAGCGAGCGCCCAGAGCGGAGCGCTCGAAGGATTGCCTCCCGCTTTCACCACCTTTCGCTCGATCGGCTCCAGCACAGGGTCTATTCTCGACCGGCAGAATCTCGCGACTGCCCCGAACAGGTTCAATTTCCGCGTACGGACAAGCCAGTCGATCAGGCAGAACACGGCGAACGTAAAAGCCATCGCCACGACGACGAACCTTACCGCCTGGATTATCTGGTCGAACAAAACGAGGCCTGAGGTCATTGCGTGACCGCCGGCTTCATCCCGAGCGCCCGCACGAGGAATGCGAGCCTGTCCGCTGACTCTTCTATCCGCATCGTCGTCGGCTTCCCCGCTCCGTGGCCGGCGCTCGTCTGGATTCTGATCAGCACCGGAGCAGGTCCGGACTGAGCCGCCTGGAGCGCTGCCGCGTACTTGAATGAATGTCCTGGAATGACCCTGTCATCATGGTCGGCCGTCGTGACGAGTGTGGCAGGATACCTGACTCCCGGCTTTATGTTGTGCAGGGGGGAATATGCATGCAGAAACCTGAACTGCCCGGGGTCATCCGCTGAGCCGTAGTCGGATGTCCATGCCCAGCCGATCGTGAATTTGTGGAACCTCAGCATGTCCATGACCCCGGCGGCGGGAAGTGCCGCACCAAACAGCTCGGGCCGCTGGTTAAGGACCGCGCCGACGAGCAGCCCGCCGTTGGACCCTCCCGAGATCGCAAGCTTTGGCGAGGACGTGTACCGCTCCCTTATCAGATACTCGGCGGCGGCGATGAAATCGTCGAAGACGTTCTGCTTCTTCGCCAGAATGCCGGCCTCATGCCATTCCTTCCCGTACTCCGAGCCGCCGCGAAGGTTTGCGACAGCGTATATGCCGCCCATCTCCATCCAGACGAGATTCGACGGTGAGAAAGCCGGGGTCTCAGCGACGTTGAACCCGCCGTAGCCGTGGAGAATCGTCGGGTTTGTCCCGTCGAGGACAAGTCCCTTCTTCATTGTTATGAACATCGGAACCCGCGTTCCATCCATGCTGCTGAAGAAGACCTGCCGCGTCTCGTACCCGGTCGCATCGATACTCAGGCGGGGAGCCTTGAACTCCTCGGTGACGTGCTTCTTCAGATCGTGACGGTAGACTGTGCGCGGCGAGAGATACGACACGAATGAGAAGAACATCTCGTTATCGCCCGGCTTGCCGCTTATCGCATCGACTGTCCCAAGTCCTGGAAGTCTCAATTCACCGATATACGGATATCCGGGCGCCGTCTGGGCGCGCCGGTCGCTGCTGGTGGGCGGGGCACGATCGCCAGTCTGCGCTGGCGTTCGCCCATTTGGTCCTGACATTCCGCGGCCGCGCCGGGGGTCGGTGAGGTTCGGCATGCCGTACACGCGAACCGTGCTATGGGCGTCCTCCAGGTACGAAGTCACGATGTGCTCGCCCGCTACGACCACGCTTTGAAGTGCGTCGCTCGTCTCCGGAATCACCGTGACCCAACGGTCGGGCTGCATGTGATTTATGTCGATCCTCACCAGCTTCCCGCGGGGCGCGCCGAGATTCGTCCGCACAAGCAGATAGTCTCCCGTGCTGTGAACGAACTCATACTCGGCGTCGAACCTGTCGATGAGCCGGACGACCGGTGCGTTGACCCGGGGACGGCCGGGATTGTCGAGGTAGATGTAATAGAGCCGCGTGCGCGGATCCGTTCCTTCGTAGATCGTGATTATCGCGTAGACGCCGTCGTGGCTGACCTTCGCGTTGAAAAGCCAGTCCGGCTGGTCGCGGCGCTCGTAGATGATCTCGTCGGCCGACTGCGGTGTGCCAAGCCGGTGATAATAGACGCGCTGGTTGCGGTTCACGCTCGTCAGCGAATCCCCGGCCACGCCCTGGCCATACCCGGAGTAGAAGAATCCCCTGTTGTCCTTCGTCCACGAAATGTCGGAGAACTTCACGAACCTTATCGTGTCCTGCAGGTCGCGTCCGGTTTCGACATTTCGCACCCTGAACTCCTGCCAGTCGGACCCGCGCACGGAGACCCCGTACGCCATGAAGCGTCCGTTCGGTGATTCGGAAGTGACCGAGAGGGCGACAGTCCCATCGGGAGACAGCCCGTTCGGATCGATCAGAACACGCGGCGGGCGGTTTCCATCACGCACGTAGAGGATGCTCTGGTTGAGCAGTCCGCTGTTCTCGAAGTAGAAAAGGCGGCTCCCGATCTTCGTTGGAACGGCGTACTTGGGGTAATTCCAGACTTCGGTAAGCCGTCGGCGGATGCCGTCGCGCTCGGGTATCGTCGCGAGATACCCGAATGTCAGCCGGTTCTGGCCATCGATCCATGCTCGCGTGGCAGGCGAGCCTGTCTCTTCCAGCCAGCGATAAGGGTCGGCGACCGATGTGCCGTGATAGTCGTCAACCTGGTTGCCGCGGGCAGTTACGGGGTACTGGAGCCGCTCGGGCCGCGCCTGCGCATCGAGCGTAGCGCCTGCCGCAAGAAGCAGCAGGCATACCGGCGGCATTGACCGCTTGTTCTTGAAGAATGTCATCTTGATTGAGTGGTGAATCTATTGTGGGCGTTGCATCTCTTCTACCGAAGAAGACACGGGGATGTTCGACTTCCCCCATCTTCCGGCGGAAGGCGAGCTTGACGAAGTTCAATCCCATGAACTACTGGCTTCTGAAAACCGAGCCCTCCACGTTTTCGATGGATGACCTGTGGAACGCCCCGAGGCGCACTACGTCATGGGACGGCGTGCGGAACTATCAGGCCCGGAACATGATGCGGGACCAGATGAAACCCGGCGACCTCGTGTTCATCTACCACTCGAGCGCCGATCCGACGGGAATCGCGGGGATAGCGGAAGTGACCCGCGCCGGATATCCCGACGAGACGGCGTTCGACCGGGAGGATTCTCACTTCGATCCGAAAAGCGCCCGCGACAACCCGACATGGTACGTGGTAGACGTCAAGGCGGTGAAGCGATTCGACCGCATCGCCACGCTCGATGAGCTGAGGGGCATGAAGGGTCTCGAGAAGATGGTTCTCCTGAAGAAGGGAAGCCGCCTCTCGGTTCAACCGGTGAGCGCCGCGGAATGGGAGATCATCAACAGGGCCGCAACCTGACGTGAGGGGCGCCGTGACCGGCGCCTTTCGATTATTTTCAGGCACCACCAGGAGAAAAGAATGGGCAAGACCGCCGCTGAAGAAACCCCCGCAGCCGCACAGACCGCGTCCGGCGCACTCGACGTCAACGATTCCCGTACCGGCAAGTCGTACAACATTCCGGTAGCCGACGGTGCGATCCGCGCCAATGACCTCAGGCAGATAAGCACGGGCGACGCAGACGATCCCGGCCTGCTGAGCTACGATCCGGCGTTCATGAATACGGCGTCGTGTCGAAGCGCGATAACATTCATCGACGGCGACAAGGGGATTCTCAGGTATCGCGGTTATCCGATAGAACAGCTCGCGGGCGAGTCGACATTCCTCGAGGTGGCGTGGCTGCTGAGGCACGGCGAGCTGCCGAACCAGCAGGAATACGACAAGTTCGTTCAGGACATCACGTACCACACGTACGTGCACGAGAACATGCGGAAGTTCCTCGGTGGATTCCGCTACGACGCGCATCCGATGGCGATGCTCAACTCGGCAGTCGCCGCCCTTGCTTCGTTCTACCCGTCGTCGCGCAACATCTATGACGAGACAGAGCGGAACATCTCGATTATCCGCCTGCTGGCGAAGGTCCCGACTATCGCCGCGTTCTGCTACCGCCACGTCAAGGGCCTGCCGTTCGTCTATCCTGACAACGATCTCTCGTACGTCGACAATTTCCTGTCGATGGTGGCCCGGATGACCGAGCCCAAGTACGAGGCGAATCCGATCTTCTCGAAGGCACTCGAGGTCCTCTTCATCCTCCATGCCGACCATGAGCAGAACTGCTCGACATCGGCGGTAAGAGCAGTTGGCTCCTCGCACGTCGATCCCTTCTCGGCGATGTCGGCCGGAATCGCCGCGCTCTTCGGGCCGCTGCACGGAGGCGCGAATGAGCAGGTGCTCCGCATGATCGAGGAAATCGGCTCGGTCAAGAACGTTCCCCAGTTCATTGAAGGCGTGAAATCAGGGAAGGGCCGGCTGATGGGCTTCGGCCATCGGGTCTACAAGAGTTACGATCCGCGCGCCAAGATCGTAAAGGAGCTCGCCGATCAGGTGTTCGAGGTCGTCGGCGTCGACAAGGATCTGGAGATCGCGCTCGAGCTGGAGAGGATCGCGCTGAGCGACGAATACTTCATCTCGCGAAAGCTCTACCCCAATGTCGACTTCTACACGGGCCTGATCTACCGGTCGATGGCTTTCCCGACGGATTTCTTCACCGTCCTCTTCGCGATTGCGCGCACCTCAGGATGGCTCGCGCAGTGGGAGGAGATGCTTCTCGACAAGGAGCAGAAGATCGCGAGGCCGCGACAGATCTACACCGGGCCCGGCGAGCGACCATACAAGGCGTCAATCGACCACAAGCTCGCTATCGGCAGGCACCAAAAGGACGCTCTCAGGCAGTAGTCCACGAGGGATCGCTCACGCCTTCGCTGGCAAGCAGGACGAGCTTTTTCTCGATTCCTCCTGTATATCCGCCGAGCTTGCCGCCGCTGGCGACAACGCGATGGCAGGGGACGACAATGGGCACCGGGTTGGCTCCGCATGCCTGGGCAACAGCCCTGAACGCACGCGGTCGCCCGATCCGTCGCGCCACCTCGGCGTACGACCGGGTGCTTCCGGCCGGAATCTTCAGCATCTCCTTCCAGACGCTCATCTGGAAGGGAGTGCCGCGCAGGTCAAGCGGGAGATTTTCGTCGAGCGACTTGCCACGTATTCTTGATTCGACCGACCGGCGGAGCGCCGCGAGGCCGCGATCGTCGCGCTTCGCTGCAGCGGAGGGAAACCGTGATTTCAGCTGCCCCTCGAGCTCGCTGTCTGACCGTCCAGTCGAGATCATGCAGAGACCTTTGCCCGTCGATGCGACGAGCAGCCTCCCAAGGGGACATTTGGATGTCGTGTATTTAACTTCCATCGCTCGTTCCTCGCGGATACCGGAGAATTCAGATCTCAGGAAATATTAGGCGATTCCCGCGCGCCGGGACATTGCGACTGCTGGCACTCGCGAGCATCAGGCTCGCCGGCGCGGGCGACACGATCAGTCTCGGTCCGCTGGGAAGGGATCCCTCTGACCCTGGGCCGGCGGGGCAATAGGGTTCTTAATCGTCAGGTGGCTCGCGTTCATATCGCTGTTCTTCATGATCGGGGCAGTGGTGTTCAAGAAGTTCGTCCTGGACCGGATCGCGACCGGCGACGCTGACCCGTTCGCAAGGATCGCCTCCACTAACGCGGCAACGACTGGATTCGCTTTCTCCGGCGTGCTCGCGCTCACAGCGATACTCAAGCTCGCGCGTGAATCCGCAGACATGCCCGATGCGTCAATCGGAGCGCTGCTGTTCGGGTCGATGTGGGGAATGTCGCTGTTCATGCAGATGATCATTGCTCTCGTGGCAGTCGCGGCGTTCAAGCTCGCCCACAGCGACAACACCCTCACACGCCGGACAGCGTGGAATGCTGCCTTCGCGGCCGCGATCGCCGCGGGAATAACTCCAGCTTTCGGAGGGCACGCGGTCGCCGGGGACACGGCGTATCTCGCGGTACCGGCGGACATCGTCCACGTGATCGGCGGGTCCGCGTGGCTCGGCACGCTCGCTGTGATCGTGCTCGTCGCGATACCTGCCGCTCTCAAAGCCCCTGACGATGTCAGGCCCGGAGCGCGAGTCGCAGTGCTCATAAACAAGTTCTCGCCTCTCGCGCTGACCTGCGGTGCCTCGGTGGTCGCCACCGGGCTCGGCGCGTCAGTGCTACGGCTTCCGCGGCTCGACGCGCTCTGGACCTCGCCTTATGGAGTTGTACTTCTCCTCAAGCTTGTCTTCGTCGTCTTCCTGTTCGGGGCGGGTGCGTGGAACTGGCGCCGCATGAAGCCGCGCCTCGCCGGCGACGACGCCATCGCGCCTCTCAGAAGCTCGGCATCACTCGAGTTGGTGCTTACGGGAGTCGTGCTCGCGCTTACAGCAATTCTTGTCGCGACGCAGCTGCCCTGAACCGGGGCGTCAGACCCTGTCGAGCAGTGCCTGGAAGCGCCGGTCGCTCCTGAGCGAATTGAGGTCGGAGTCGTGCTCGATCCATTCGCGGTGCCCGTAGCCCTTGTCGATGGCGGTCTCCAGGCAGCGAAGCGCGTCGTCCTTGAGTCCTTCGATCGCGTAGACGCACGCAACGTTGTAGAGCAGTTGCGGATCCTCGGGATCTATTGCGAGCGACCGCTTCGCCCAGTCGAGCGCCTGGTCGGTTTCGCCGAGGTTCGACCAGATTGTGGCGCCGATGTTGAGAGCTCTCGCGTCCTCAGGATTCGTGTCTATCCACTTCTCGATGACGCGGACCGCGCGGTGTGAAGCCTTGCTCGCCTCGCCGATTCGTCCCTGTCCGGTGTAGGCGCTCGCGAGGAACGTCGGCGCGTGATAATCCTCCGGCCTGAGCGAAGCCGCCTTCTCGAATAACGGTGCCGCCTCCGACCATTTGCCCTGCGCGAGACAGGCGCGGCCGTAGAAGTAGGGCGCCTCGTAGAGCTTCGGATCGAGCTTCATCGCTATCTCGAATTCCTTTTCCGCCTCGACGTACTGCTTGCTCAGCGAATAGGCGAGACCGCGCGCCGAGTGAGCCTCGGCGAGATCGGGGTCGAGATGAAGCGCCTTCTGGCTCGCCTTGTCTGCCTGCTTGAGGTTCGATTCGCGCGCGTCGAAGTACATGAACAGAATCGAGCAGCAGTCGGCGATTCCCGCGTACGCCCGCGCGTAATTCGGATCTACGTCGATGGCGCGGGTGAACATCTGCCTGGCGAACTCGAGGCTCGTGCGCCTGTTCTGGTGAAAAAACTTGCGGCCGCGCAGGTAGTAGTCGTACGCCTGGACGTTCTCCGTGGCGACCTTTTCGATCGCCCGCTTCTCGTCCTCGCTCAGCACGACGCGCAATGCCTTCACGATGTTCTGCGCTATCTCGTCCTGGATGGCGAAGACGTCCTCGAGCTCGCGGTCGTAGCGGTCGGACCATAACTGAAGCCCGTTCGCCACGTTGATCAGCTGGGCGGTCACCCTGATCTTGTTGCCCATCCTCCTGACGCTTCCCTCGAGCACCGCCGAAACTTCGAGCTTCTTGCCGATTTCGCGGATGTCTTCCGTGGTGCCCTTGAAAGCAAAGGTCGACGTTCGGGAGGCGACACCGAGTGACGCGATCTTCGAGAGCGCGTTGATTATCTCTTCCGCCATCCCGTCGGTGAAGTACTCGTTCTCGGGATCCTGGCTGGTGTTTGCGAAAGGAAGGACGGCGATCGACTTCACCACCTGGACGCCTTCGGGAACCGGTGTCGACACCGGTGTCGTGACGACCGACACGAGCGCCCTCGCAAAGTCGCTCGACGTATAAAACCGCTTCGATGCATCCTGCTCGAGCGCTTTTGCCAGCGCTGCGTCGATCTCGTCAGGCGCATCCCTCAGCGCCTTGCGCAGCGACGGCGCCGGCTCGGTGAAGCGCTTGTTGAGCACCGCCTGGGCCGTCGGGCCGGTCCACGGCCGCTCGCCGGTGAGCATCTCGTAAAGCACGCACCCAAGGCTGTATTGGTCGCTGCGCCCGTCGATGTCGATCTCCCCCGCGGCCTGTTCCGGACTCACGTATGCCGGCGTGCCCACCACCATCCCGATCTGCGTCAGCGTATCAGCGCCGGCCGCGGTGAGTGCCTTGGCGATTCCGAAATCCATCACCATCGCCATGCCCTCGTTGATCATGATGTTCTCGGGCTTGATGTCCCGGTGCACGATCTTGTTCCTGTGCGCGTAGTCGAGCGCACCGGCAATCGCCCGCGCGATCGTCAGCGCATCCTCGAGCGGCAGGCGGCCGTCACGGTTGAGCTTCTCGCGCAGCGATTCGCCCTCGATGAACGGCATGACGTAGAACAGGAACCCGTCGGCCTCGCCCGAATCGAAGAGCGGAAGGATGTGCGGATGATTCAGCCGCGCGGCGAGACGGATCTCCCGCAGGAACCGGTCTGTCCCGAGTGCCGACGCGAGATCAGGGTGAAGAACCTTCACGGCCACGTCGCGACCGTGGCGGAAATCCTCGGCCAGGTAGACTGTGGCCATGCCCCCGCGACCGATCTCTCGGCTTACAGTGTAGCGATCGGCAAGTGCGCTGCGGAGCTTTTCCAGCATAGACCCGAAAGTTACCGAACAGAGGTCATGCGAGCCAGCGAGGATGATTGCGGCCTCAGGACCAACAGCAATTGCAGATCTACGATTAAGTGAGGACTGAGGAGGAGCCGGAACGACGGATGCAATCGGGCAAGTCCTCGGTAGTCCTGAATTCGCTATTTCATGGACCTGCCGCGCTCTCTCGGGATAATTGCAAGCAGCATCCGGCGCATCTCTTCCAGGCGATCCCGGCGATTCTGAACTGATTCCTCGCCAAGGACTGGCCTGACTGATTTGTACCAGCTCATGCTTTCGCGGACTGAACCCAATGCGTACTCAAATCGCATGGCCCGCTCTTTTCCAGAGCTCCGGGAGTAGGCTTCAGAAATGTTCGCCTCTATTGAGCAGACTGCCTCGTACAATTGGCCAGCGATCTTCTCGGTAATCGGGTCTGCCCTGACGAGCTTGGCATCCCGGAAACAGTCAGGGATCAACTCGCCAGCGAGCTGAAACACCCGCATGCGGCTCAGGGGGTCTTGCGAGTTGTCGGCGGAAACAGGCACGCGGTGAGCCATGCCGGCATCGTATGCTGAACTCCAGAGGCGACATCACCATTCCGCTGTCGGTATCATAGTTCCGACGCTCAGAGCGCGGAAAGGACTTCGAGGAATCCCCAGGAGCGACCGGGAACTTCCCCCCCCGGGGTGTTTGTTCGATTCGCTTCGCAATCCTCACTTAATCGTAGAT
Organism: Gemmatimonadales bacterium; assembly: GCA_038208015.1. Classification (GTDB taxonomy): domain Bacteria; phylum Gemmatimonadota; class Gemmatimonadetes; order Gemmatimonadales; family Gemmatimonadaceae; genus UBA4720. The sequence continues at coordinate 5,070 of JBBQZF010000019.1, read as the reverse complement.
CCTCGGTGGCAGTCAGTCCTGAGGCCGCAATTGGTCAGGAGACTTTCCGGGTCTTCTTCCGCAGGAAATCCATCAGGATGAACTGGCCGAGCGTCATTGTGTTCGTGAAGTACGCCTTCCCCCGGCTTATCTCCGAAACCTTCTTCACGAACTCGACTAGAGCGCGGTCGCGCGCGAGCATGAAGGTGTTGATCATGATCCCGGACCGGCGGCAGTTCGCGACTTCCTTCAGCGTCTCACTGACGACGGCCAGGTCGAGCCCCATCGAATTCTTGTAGATCAGCCCGTTCGGCATCGTAAGCGCGCTCGGCTTTCCGTCGGTGATCATCACTATCTGCCGCATGTCCTTCTTCTGCGACATGAGTATTCGTCGCGAAAGCTTCAACCCCTCGGCAGTGTTCGTGTGATACGGCCCGACCTGCGCCTGCGGCAGCGTCGCGAGGGGAATCTCCTCGGCCGAATCGTGAAATAGGACGACACGTAGCGTGTCGCCGGGAAACTGGGTCCTGATCAGGTGCGTGAGAGCGAGAGCGACCTTCTTTGCGGGGGTGAAGCGGTCCTCGCCGTAGAGAATCATCGAGTGGGAGGTGTCGAGCATCAGCACGGTTGCGCACGACGACCTGTACTCCGACTGTCTCACCATCAGGTCTGAATAATCGAGATCCATCGGGACCTCGATCGAGCCGGTGCGAGCGAGCGAGTTAAGCAGTGTCTCATTGACGTCGATGTTCAGCACATCCCCGAACTCGTATGGCTTGCTCCAGCCGTCCGCCTCGATCCCGGTGGCGAGATAAGGTGTGTCGTGGCTCCCGAAGCTCGATTTCCCGAGCGATCCGAGAATCGAGCGCAGCGATTTGTAGCCCAGAAAATCGATTGCCTTGTCGGTGAGGTTGAACTGGACTGATTTCGAGGCTGCCTGAGCGAGTCCGCCTGGTCCCGTCACGTGCTGGTGTCCCGCGGGAACCTGCGGGGGAGCATCGACGTTGAGGTATCCCTCGGAGGCAAGTCGCTGGACCAGGTCGTCAAGCAGCTTCGCGAGTTTCTCCTCGGAGTCCTCGTCACCGTCGCCGCGAAGGGCTTCGAGGAGTTCGGGAGTGAATTGCCCGCTCTCGATCAGCGCGTCGAGGATCGCCTGCTTCAGCGCCTCGAGCGAACGATCCGCCTCGCCCTCGAAGTCTCCCCAGGGGTCGTACTGCTGGCCTCCGGCGAACCCCGACTGCAGAAGGAAATCAGCGAGCTTTCCGAGCAGAGACTGAAGGTCGACAGCGTCCGCCATCTCCGGCGAGAACCGGGTGTAGGTGTGGGACCGCATGATTGAATAATAGTGCCTCGCGCATCGCGTCGATTGCCTGTGTATAATCCGAGGCGATGCAGCCGCCGCAATCCAGGTCGATGAACCCGTTCCGGGTGCTTCAGCAGCACCGGAATTTCCGGCTCTTCTGGATCGGCCAGACGATTTCACTGACCGGAACCTGGATGCAACAGGTGGCGCAGGGCTGGCTTGCGCTGCAGTTGTCGGACAGTGCGTTCATCGTCGGACTCGTCGCCGCGGCCGGCTCGCTCCCGATCCTGTTCTTCTCGCTCTACGCCGGCGTGTTCATCGACCGGCTCGACAAGCTCCGCATCGTCACGATCGCGCAGGTGCTCCTGTCGCTCGAGACGGTGGTGCTGTGGTGGGCCGTCTGGTCAGGAGTGATAAATATCCCCATGCTGGTCGGGCTTGCCGCAATCAACGGGCTGATAAGTTCCATCGAGATTCCAGCGCGGCAGTCGCTGATCATCGAGCTTGTCGGGCGGGATGACATTGTCGACGCTGTCGCGCTGAACGCGGGCGGATTCAATCTCGCGAGGATAATCGGCCCGTCGATCGCCGCGGCAGTGATCGCCACGTTCGGCCTCGCGTGGTGCTTCGGCATAAACGCGATTAGCTACATCGCCGTGATCTTCTGCCTGATGAAGGTGAAGCTGCCGGCGTTCGTGCAGGCGGAACGAGTCGGTCGCGCGCTCGACGACTTCAAGGAAGGCATCAGGTACATCCGCTCGAGGCGGGAAGTGCTGGGCCTGATCGGGATCATGGCGGTGTTCTCGATTTTCGGCTTCCAGTACCTGACGCTGATGCCCGTCATAGCGCGGGACGTGCTGAATACCGACGCAAGCGGTTACGGCCTGCTCGTGACATCGGTCGGAGTCGGAGCGCTCTCGGGCGCGCTGATACTTGCCGCCCTCAGCGCGCGCGTAAAGCGTGGCAGGCTCTTCTCGATCTCCACATTCTCATTCGCGTCGCTGCTCCTTGTCTTCTCGTTTATCAATGTCCGCCCCGTCGCCACAGTGGTTCTCATGCTCCTCGGGCTGACGATGCTGATAAACGGAGCGCTTGCCAACGGAATGCTCCAGACTGTGGTCCCGGATGCCCTTCGCGGCCGGGTAATGGCCGCGTACGTGTTCGTCTACGTCGGATTCACGCCGATCGGGTCACTCCTTGCGGGGGCAATCGCCCGCGTGACAAGCGTGCAGTGGGCACTTGGCTCGGGAGCCGTTATCATGCTCGGCTACACTGCATGGGCTTTCTGGAAATTTCCCGAGCTGAAGAACGTTTGACCACTCCTGTTGCGCCAGATCTGACCCCGCGCGAGGTGCGCGTGGTGATAAGCGGGCTGCTGCTCGTTCTTCTTCTTGCGGCGCTCGACTCGACGATCGTTTCGACCGCACTGCCGACGATTGTCGGCGAGTTCGGGGGGCTGAGCCGGCTCTCGTGGGTGGTGACCGCCTACCTGCTCGCGCAGACAGTCGTCACGCCTCTTTACGGCAAGCTCGGCGATCTGTACGGCAGGAAAGGCGTCGTTCAATCGGCGATTGCGATTTTTCTCGTCGGCTCGGTTCTCTGCGGTTTCGCCAGGAGCATGGAGCAGCTCATCGTTTTCCGGGCGATTCAGGGGCTCGGCGGCGGCGGGTTGATCGTCACCACGCAGGCAGTCGTCGGTGACATTGTCCCGGCGCGCGACCGGGGCAGGTACCAGGGGTTATTCGGCGGGGTGTTCGGGCTGGCCAGCATCGCCGGTCCGCTGATCGGCGGATACTTCACCACGCACATGACGTGGCGCTGGATCTTCTTCATAAACGTCCCGCTCGGCTTCATTGCCGTTTTTGTTCTTGCCACTACGATGCCTGCGACCGTCCGCCGCGTCAGTCACTCGATCGACTACGCCGGCGCGGCACTACTTGCGGCGGCATTGAGCGGAATCATCGTTGCGACGGACCTGGGCGGGGTTGTGTACCCCTGGGGGTCCCCGGTCATCATCGGTCTGGCAGTGATCGTAGCTGCCTCGCTCTCGCTGTTCGTTCTCGCTGAATCGCGGGCAAGCGAGCCTGTCCTGCCGCTCAGGCTTTTCCGGAACCGGACGTTCGTCATATCAGCGGTCGTCGGTCTCATTGTCGGAATTGCGCTGTTCGGGTCAGTGACGTACCTGCCGCTCTTTCTTCAAGTCGTGAAAGGCGACAGTCCGACCGCATCGGGCCTGAGGATGGTCCCGATGATGGCGGGAATGCTCATCTCCTCGATCATCGCTGGACAGCTCATCAGCAGGCACGGCAGATACAGGATCTTTCCGATAATCGGGACTGCCGTGACGACGATCGGCCTGGTTCTTCTCTCGCGGATGACGCCGTCGACATCGCTTACCACCGCTTCGGCCCTGATGATGATTCTCGGCCTGGGCCTCGGGATGGTGATGCAGGTGCTGATCCTCGCCGCGCAGAACGCCGTCGATTACGGCGACCTCGGCGTCGCTACCTCGGGCGCAACTCTGTTCAGGCTCATTGGCGGCTCGGTTGGCACAGCGGCGCTCGGCGCCATTTTCGCGGCCCGGATGAACGGCCACCTGAGGACTCATCTCGATGCCGCACTGACGCCGCCGGGGGCGGGGACCGGCATCAACCTCAGTCCCCGCGCTATCGCAGCGATGCCCGATGCAATGCGTGATGCCTATGCGAACGCCGTGACAGCCGGCCTCAGCAGCATCTTCCTCGTCGCTGCCGCGATCGGCGTGATCGGGTTCATGCTGATCTGGCTTCTTCCGGAGAAGCCGCTGCGGGAAACGGTTGCCGCGCGCGCCGGCGACGTCGGTGAAGAGATGGGGGAGGTGTTCCCGATGCCTTCAGATACCGGGCGCGAGAACGAATCGAGAGGCTGAATTGTGAGCAGGCACTCACAAATGAGGGCAAAATCCGCTATATTGAAGGGTAGAGGCGCTCCGCCAGGCAAAATGTCTGCGGGGCGCTGTCAGCATGTGACCCACGATATAAGGGATGGTGAAGTCTAGATGCCGAAGACGAAGACTCCGCAGGCCATCTACCAGATGGAGAAGAAGCGAGCCGAGAAGGAGCGCCGTGCCTCGCACGCAGCGCTGATGAAGGATGCAAAGGCCGCTTTCGATCAGATGATCGAGGACGGCAAGGCCGCCAGAAAGGGTGGCCGTCCGAAGGGAAGCAAGACAAGAAAGGATTGAAAAAAAGGTTCATCGCGGATTTTAGGTGCAGATTTCCGGGGAATGCGCCTTTGATTTTGAGGATGAGATAGGCGTCGTCCCGTAAGCCATTCTCTTAATCGCCTTGATCTTGTTGTTGATCCCTTCAAGGCGCCCCGTGTGAAGCGGATAGCGGCAATGGTTGATGATGCCATCAGCATGCCGCCGGAGGTTCTTCGCGAATGTCTGGAGTGGCTTGAGTCCGCTGGACGAAGCGAATACCGGGAGGCCTTCCGCGCCCGCATCATCTTGCGAGCGGCAACCGGCGAAGGAACGAACGCGATCGCGGCGGCGCTCGGTACGCGACCGGCCACGGTGAGCAAGTGGCGGACGAGGCGCCGCCGCCTGGCTACGCCCAGTGGAACGGCCGACTTGTGGCGCGCGCGCTGGGGGAGTTGGTGCATCAGTACCGATCCAGAGTTTGCGCGGAAAGCGGCCGACATTGCCGCCCTCTACCAGGCGCTGCGGTTGCGTGGAGTCGTCGACGTTCGGAGCCGTGCGACAACGAGCGCCTTTCTCGGCGCACTGGCGATGGACGCGGTCGGTA
>JBBQZF010000018.1:0-26272 GCA_038208015.1 Gemmatimonadales bacterium | reverse complement strand
TCACCTGCCGTCTGCGCAGCGCGCTTTCTCCGAGGGCGCGCTTCAGCGCGGCCCGCGCTACTCGGTCAGTACGGCTGCAGCCGTTGTCGGCGAGAAGACCCAGTTCAAGGTGCCGAAGTCATGCACGAACTTCACCAACATCACGGCGACGGTCCGGCACATCAGCAACCGGGCGATCATCTACTCCGACGATGCATCGCCGGCTGGCGGGTTCACTGACAGCGATCTCCAGGCGATAGCGACGGAGTTCGACAACCTCATATACCCCACTGATGTCGACTATTTCGGGACTCCGCTGGATCTCGACTCGAACTCGCGGATAATCATTCTCTACACACCCGAGGTGAACAAGCTCACGCCTGCCGGGAATCCGGATGGATTCGTCGGCGGCTTTTTCTTCGCCGGCGACCTTTTCCCGACATCGCAGTGCCAGCAGAGCAACCGCGCCGAGCTTTTCTACGTTCTGACCCCCGATCCGCAGGGGGCGATCAACGGAAACGCGAGAAGCAGGGAGCAGGTGCGGCAGGGCACGCGTGGAACGATCGCACACGAATTCCAGCATATGATAAACGCTTCAAGGCGGATAGCCGGGAACGCCCCGGCCCTCGAGGCAATCTGGCTCGACGAGGCGCTCGCACATTTCGCCGAAGACCTTAATGGCCGGGTACTGAAGGGACTCGGCGAGACAGGCAATTACACATTCGAGCAGCTCACGGCCAACGGAACCCAGGTAGACGACTTCAACGCGTTCTTCTTCCAGAACTTCGCGCGGCTCGCGCGCTACTATAGGAATCCCGGGCCGAACGCTCCGACGAGCCGCCTCGCCGACAGCTCCCTCGCTGCGCGCGGCGCCGCATGGTCCCTCCTCAGGTACACCGCCGACCACCATGCCCCAGCGGGTGACGTCAAGGCATTAATAAAGTCACTTGTTCCGGGACCCGACACCGGCGTGGTGAACCTGCGGAGCAAGGCGGGCAATGTCGTATTCGATTCGCTTGCCGCAGGGTGGATGGTGGCAAACGCCGCTGACGATGCGGGAATCAGCGGCCTTGCGGCGAAGTACACTTACCGGACCTACAACATGAGGAGCAATGTCGCCCGGGTGAACAACCCCACGTTCTCTTATCCGCTTCTCATCACGTCCATCAACACTTCGAGCTTTACGGCGAACCCGCTTCAGGCACGGTCGGCGTCAGGAAACTATTTCAGGTTCAGCCGGGTTGCCGGAGCTCCCGCGAGATTGTTCAGGATGACCAACACCGACCTGACCACCGCGGCGACATTCAGCGGCGCAACCTTCATAATCATCCGAACGCAGTAGGTCTGACCGCCGAGCGTCACGGCCGGTTTATCGGCGAATCGGCTCTATGTTGCCGAGGGAGTCAATTGTGCCGATGGGTCCAAAGGCGCTGTCGTGTCCGATTATGTCGCTCGGAGGATTCTGCCTGTCGCCGCGGCGTGTGGTTTCTCCGGTAAGATTGCCGCTGGCGTCAGCGCGTGGCGGCACCTGAACCACAGGATCGACAACTATGTCTGGGGCCGGTGCCATCACGCTGTCTATGAGTGTGGTGTCAGCAGGGTTCGGATCCCTTGGAAAACACCCTGAGATGAGCAGCCCTGCGAGAGCGGCGGCCGCAACCTTCGAAGCTGTTCCGCAAGCGAGCGTACCGGATTCCATAGCGCGTAGTCTCATAGTCTCTTGATTGGGGTGACCCGGCCAGTGGGGCTGATCGTGAATACCGGCAGCTTCGTTTCCTCCCACACCTGCGCCGGCTCGGCGAACTCGCCAAGGATCGAAGATGCGGATTGTCCGGGGACCGTGTATGGGTCCGCGGCGTTCTGGTTCGTAGAATAACCCACATCGCCGAGCGACTGGATGCTCATCGAGCTCAAGGGGTTGAATGAGCCGAGGAAACCCGTCATCAGCTCGGTGACGAAGACACTCTCCCGCCAGTGACTATCAACCGTTCCCCCTCCGCCCGTATTCTCGACGGGTATGTGCGTGGGACATACCGCCGCTCCTCCGATCGCTATGCACGCAGCGACCCCCATCGCTCCGGTGTAGCGGCTGTCTGAAGTCCCGGCGCCTGCCAGCAATCCGTAGGCTGTCCACAAAGTTCCGATCCCGACGACGTGTAGCATCTCATGCTGGATCACGTCCCGCAGCCGGCCCTGATCGATCAGCGGCTGGATGTCGTCACTGTCGAACTGCATGATGCCGATTACCGTCTGCCGCCCGACCGAGCGCACAAAGCATGGTCCGGCGCGCGCAAGCACTCCGCCCCTGCCGTCCATCGGCATCACGGAAGCGTAGATCACCACGTCGTCTATTATTCCGCTGATGACCTCACCGGGGAGGCCGCAGCCGGTCAGGTCCAATCCGGCTCCTACGGACACGTCGGGGAGGTCACCGATGACGGCTCCACGGATACGCGCCGCCGCAGCCGTGAAGGCGGCTTCAGCCGTCGGCGGCATTGGCGGCCCGACGAGGCGGAGGTCGATCGTGTAGTCGGTTGCCACTGACGCCGAGACTGTTGCGGAGAATCCACTCGCACTCGCGCGGAGGGCCTGGGGTAATGCGCTCTTGCCTAGCCGCCACTGCGGCGCGGTGGCGTTGCCGCTTGCGTTAGTGGTGACAGACGATGAGGAAAGCGAGCCTTCGCCAGCCAGGATCGTGAACTGAACCACAACTCCCGGCACGCCATTGTTGAACTGGTCGCGAACCTGAGCGACGGGCGCAGTTGGAAGGAGAGTTCCGGCAAGCGCAAACTGGTCCAGCCCCGCGATGAAAGCGACGGATGCCGGTGGTCCGGGCCTTCCGTTGACGGTAATCACGAGGGGAGCAAGCCCATCAACCGTGACCGTCAGGCTGTTGATGCCGGCCGTGGTACCGAGAGTCCATTGTCCAACGGGCGTCGGACCTCCGGAAGTTGTCTGCGTGGGAGCGTTAGCAAGCGTGCCGCCACCTGCGGTTACGGTGATCGTGACGCTCACGCCGCCCAACGTATTCCCGTTGCCATCCTTCACAACGAATGAAGGCTGCGGCGTCAGGACTATCCCTGCGGTCCCGTCCGCTATCGTCGTTGCGTCGGTCGCGATCGAGGATGGCTTCGGCGGGCCTGTCGACTCACCGCATGCGATCGATATAAGAGCCAGTGCGAGAGGGAACGCACCTGAAAGCCGGGGATTTCGGAGCATCTATTTCCGTGTGTGTTGTATTCCAGTATACCCGGGATTTGCGAGGGCGCCAAGCATTTGTCCGCAGAAGGAAGCCGAATACTAACTGCGGACTGCGGACGTACTCCGGACTCGAACTACGGGCTACTGCGGACCCTGAACAGTGGACGTACTGCGGACTCGTCCGCAGTACGCAGTAGTCTCAGTCGGAGTCCGCAGTACGTCCGCAGTCCGCAGTCAGTCTCATACCTCCCTAAGCGCACTCATGGCCGTCTCGCGGAAAACATCCCGGCCCGCCAGCAATCCTATCGCGACAGTCAATGCGAGCATTCCGCCCGCTATCATGAACGCCGGTACCAGCGCCGGCGTGAACGTCGCATTGAATACAAAGTGGGTCAGCGCCCATCCTCCGCCAATCGCCAGAAGCATCCCCGTCAGGCTCCCAAGCAGCCCCAGCAGCACATACTCGGCGAGCAGTATCCGCATTATCTGGCCGCGGCTTGCGCCGAGGGTCTTGAGCAGGACGCCTTCGCGGATCCGGTCGCGCCGCGTTGCCGCCACGGCGCTGAAGAGCACCGGGACTCCCATCGCAAGACTAAACAGGGCCATGAACCTCATCGCCGTCGAAACCTTCGTCACGATCCGCTCGATGGTCTGCCTGATCAACGAAAGGTCGACGCTCGAGACGTTGGGGTAGCGGACGACGATGTCGCGCTGAAGCGCAGCCACCACAGGATCCCCATCGACGCTCGCCAGGATCACGTGCTGCCTCGGCGCCGCTCTCATGGAGGGAGTCGCGAACACCGCAAAGAAGTTCGGCTCGAATCTCGCCCACGTGACTTCCCTGAAGCTCGTTACGCGAGTCGAGATTTCAACGCCCTGCACGTTCCACGTGATGACATCCCCGATCTTCACGCTGAGCTCCTCCCCGATGTCCTTCTCGAGCGACACCTCGCCGGTGTCGCTTGTCCCACGCAGTGCCGCCGCGCTGAACCATTCGCCTTCGACGACCTTCTCGCCGGAGGTCACGGTGTCGCGAAATGTCGAGCGATACTCGCGGCGAAGAGCCCATGACGGGCGCCCCGCAGGCTGGTTCGGCGCTTCGCCCCGCCGGCGCGCTCCGGCGGAGCGCCCCACCGGGTCGGCCGCGGCTCCGCCACGCGCGCGAGCGACTGAATCCGCGACACGGCGCGCCCGCGCTTCCGTGACTATGTCCTCCGCGCGCCGGTCGTTTATCGCCGCAATCCGCATCGTCACGACCGGCGAAGTCTGGAGGATGCTACCGCTCGCGCTGATCAGAGAGTCCACTCCGGCCAGCTGATCGTCCTGGATATCGAAGAAGACGAGGTTTGCTTCGGATGACGCTGCGGTGACCTCGAACCGGCTGAGAAGATTCGACTGGACCAGGTAGAGCGTCGTTATGAGGAATGCCCCGAAGCCGAGCGAGAGAACGACCGAGCGTGTCTGATTCGCCGGGCGGTAGAGATTGGCGACGCCCTGTCTCACGACGTAAGGCCATCCCTGCCGCAATGTCTTTCGGGCAATCCACGAAAGGAAGACCGCGCTGAGCGTGAGGATGCCAAGAACCCCGAGAGTCGCGACGCTGATCCACAGCCCCTGACGTAACTCTGATGACCTCAGCAAAGCGATCGCGACGACGCTCGCAATCATCGCAACGTTGACGAGCACGCGCGGCCAGTCGTTCCAGCGCATGCGCAGGATCGTCGAATCCGCGTCCCTTCTCAGAGTCTGGAGCGGGGAAACGTTGCGAAGCGCGAGGAGCGGCCGTAGCGAGAAGATCAGAGCGATCCAGCCGCCGACCAGGATGCCGGTGATTATTGCCCGCGGCGCCAGCGAAACCGATACATCGACAGGGAGGAAATCACCGAACACCGACGGAAGCGTGAACTGGACCAGTACTCCGAGCGCGGCGCCAGCCAGCGCGCCGACAAGCCCCATTGCCGCTGCCTGGGCAACGTACATCGCGACGACCTGTCCGCTCGAGGCGCCAAGGCAGCGGAGGATTGCGACAGTGTCGATCTTCCGGGAGACAAATGCGCGCACGCCGCTCGCTACTCCGACGCCGCCAAGCAGCAGGGCGACAAGCCCGACTATTCCGATGAACTCGGTGAGCTGCTGGATCGCCTCCGTCGTGTTCTCTTCACTTCGCGTAACCGTCACTGCCCTGAGCTGCGTGCTGTCGAGGGCCGGTCTTATCGAGGCGACGACCTTCTCCGGATCGGTTCCCGAAGGAAGTTTCGCCAGCACTCCGTATTCGGCGGTGCTTCCGAAAACGAGGAGTTGAGTCTCCGGCAGATACCGCTCCGGAATGAAAACCCGAGGCCCGATAATCTCGGCCACTCCTGGAGCGCCGGGCACATCCTTCAGCGTTGCGGCTATGACGAACCTGCCCATGCCGAGCGTTATGGTGTCGCCGAGCTGCGCGTTGAGGGCGATGAGAAGGGAAGGGTCGACGAGCGCGTTGGGACCCGATTGGAGATCGTCCCACTTTCCGGCCGGTGTCGTAGTGATGACGCCGTAGTGTGGAAAGTTGTCGGACACCGCGCGAACCTGGACGAGACGGGTGCCGCCGCTCCTCGGAATGAGCGCCATCGACGGAAACGTTGCGACGCGGGCGTATTCCGCATTGTCGCGGCGGGCGAGCGTGTCGAGAATCGCCTGCTGCTCGGGTGTAAATGGCCTGCGGGACGTGAACGATAGATCTCCGCCGAGGAGTGCGCGGGATTGTTCGCGGATCGACCGCTGGACGTTGTCGGCGAACGAGTCTATTGCCACGAGCGCCGTGACGCCGAGAGAGATCGCCGACATGTAGAGCAGCAGTCGCCGGCGCGCGCCTCGAGATTCCCTCCAGGTGAGTCCGGCCAGCTTTCCCAGTGATCCCCGCTGAGCGAACTGCGATGGCGAATCGCTCACGCAGCTGCCTCGGTGTCGCTCACGATGCTTCCGTCAGCGAGCCGGATGGTTCGCGCGGCGCGCTGCGCCAGGACTGCATCGTGGGTGACGAGAACGATCGTGGAGCCCGATTCCCGGTTCAGCGACTCGAGCAAATCGAAGACGCGGATGCCGGTGTTTGCATCGAGATTTCCGGTGGGCTCGTCGGCGAAGAGGATGCGCGGCGCGTTGGCGAAGGCCCGGGCTATCGCGACGCGCTGCTGCTCTCCGCCTGAGAGCTGCATCGGAAAATGATGGCCGCGCTTCGCCAGCCCGACTCTCTCGAGCAGCTCGTCGGCGCGGGCGGCTGCCCCGTCGATTCCCTGAAGCTCGAGTGGAACCTGGATGTTCTCGCGCGCGGTGAGTGTGGGAATCAACTGGAAGCTCTGGAAGACGAAGCCAACTTTCTCGCCCCTGAGCTTCGCCCGCTCGTTCTCGCTCATCGTGGTGAGATCGTGGCCGTCGAGGATCACCTTGCCTCGTGTCGGGGTATCGAGCCCTGCGAGCAGGCCGAGGAGCGTTGTCTTGCCGCTGCCGGAGGGTCCGACGATTGCGACGAAGCCGCCCTGCGGAATCTCGAACGAAACTCCCCGCAGAACGGCGATCTGCTGGTCGCCGCTCCTGTACTCCCGTGTAACTTCACTTGCAATGAGCATTCGAAATTTGTGGTTCTGGTTGATTCCGCTGGTCGTTGTGACCGGCTGCGGAGGCGCTGACGACTCGGGATCGGCGGCCGCTTCGGAGAACAATACGTCGCGGGACGCAGCGACGGTTTCGCCTCCGACCTCTGATTCCCTGGCGGAATCGCCTTCCGCGAAAGTTACCGTGCTGTTCTTCGGAACGAGTCTTACGGCCGGCTATGGGCTCGACCCCGGGGTTGCGTTCCCGCGGCTTGTCGAGCTGATGGCGGCAGAAAGCGGAACGCCGATTGTCGCGGTGAACGCCGGCCTCTCGGGTGAGACGTCGGCCGGCGCGGTGCGGCGGATCGAATGGGTTCTCAGGCAGAGGGCTGACGTCGTGGTGATCGAGACCGGCGGCAACGACGCATTGCGCGCGCTGAATGCCGATTCCCTGAAGACGAACCTTCGGGCGATAGTGAGGCAGGCCAAGGCGGCCCAGCCGGAAGCGCGGATTCTGCTCGCGGTGATGGAGGCGCCTCCCAACCTTGGTACGGAGTACACGGCGAGGTTCCGGCAGGCCTACGTCGATGTCGCCCGGGAGGAGAGTCTCGCACTGCTGCCGTTTCTGCTCGACGGGGTGGCGGGCCATCCGGAGCTCAATCAAGCCGATGGCGTTCACCCCAACGAGAGGGGAGAGCGGGTAGTGGCTGATAACGTTTGGCGCGCGCTTCAGCCGGTCGTCACGGAGGTTTACCGGGCCCGGAAAAACGGTTAAATTTCGAGGCTGGCCCTGAATTATCCTGACACTCGCGCCGAGTCCGGGCATCTCCCGCAGGAGGGGGGGTGGACAGGAAGCGGCGCTTTTCAATTGGAATCGTAAATGGCATTTCCCGCAACTCAGATCCGCAGGGGGATGGTCCTCGTCTTCGAGGGCGATCCTTGCCGCGTAATCGAGTTCCGTCACCACACGCCCGGCAACCTGCGGGCGATGGTCCAGGCGAAGCTCAAGAATCTGCGCTCGGGCTCGAGCTTCGAGCACCGGTTCAGGGCGGCTGACACCGTCGAGAAGGCGTCGATGGAAACTCACGACCTGGAGTTTTTGTATCAGGGAGGGGACACGTTCCACTTCATGAATACCGAGAACTACGACCAGCTCGAGATGGACGAGGAGATGCTTGGCGATAACGCGCAGTGGATGCAGTCAGGCATGAAGATTCAAGCCGAGTATTACAATGGGCGCCCGATCGGCATCCAGCTGCCGAACTCGATGGTGCTCGAGGTTGTCGACACGTCAGCGGTGATGAAGACGGCGACGAAGAATGCGTCATCCAAGCCGGCGAAGCTCGAGAATGGCGTGACGATAAACGTGCCCGAGTTCGTGAAGACCGGAGAGAAGGTCCGGGTCAATCCGAACACGGGTGAGTACATGGATAGGGCTAAGTAGGGTTCGGGATAGCGGGCTTCTTTACTGACTGCGGACTGCGGACGCACTGCGGACGCACTGCGGACGCACTGCGGACTCTGACTGCGGACTACTGCGGACTGGGACGCGGACCGGGGGCAGGAACTTGGTTGATTCAGTCCGGCGGCGCGGTTAAGATGCAGTCGTAGTCAGTTAGTCAGTCGTCAGTCGTCAGTCGTCAGTCGGTCAGTTCGCAGTAGTCCGCAGTCGGAGTCCGCAGAACGTCCGCAGTCCGCAGTTAGTAAGGTTTTGTAGTTCATGGTGGCTGTAGCTCAATCGGTTAGAGCACCGGTCTGTGGCACCGGGGGTTGCGGGTTCAATTCCCGTCAGCCACCCTCGTTCGGAGTGGTGAAGAAAGGCACGAAGACAACTGGTTGTAGGTCCGTAGCTCAATTGGTAGAGCACCGGTCTCCAAAACCGGCGGTTGGGGGTTCGATTCCCTCCGGGCCTGTTTGAGAGACAACGGCGCTATCGTCTAGGGGACTAGGACGGGGCCCTCTCAAGGCCCAAACACGGGTTCGAATCCCGTTAGCGCTATTTTGCACGATTGGTAGATCGGCCCCATCGTCTATCGGTTAGGACGGCACCCTTTCACGGTGCAGAGAGGGGTTCGATTCCCCTTGGGGCTATTTTGCCGGGGAATCGGCAGGTGATGGTGAAGTTGCACGTGAGGTTGCCGGTGAGGTTGCAGGTGTAGCAGGGGCCGTAGCTCAGTTGGTTAGAGCACTCGACTGTCACTCGAGAGGTCGCGGGTTCGACCCCCGTCGGCCCCGTACAGATAGCAATTAGCGGTTGGCAATTCGCGACAGCTAACAGCAAATAGCAGATAGCTATTGTTTTGCCCTGGTGGTGAAATTGGTAGACACGCCATCTTGAGGGGGTGGTGCCGAAAGGCATAGCGGTTCGAGTCCGCTCCAGGGCATCAACTCGGTTTGGGTTGGCCACCGTAGCTCAGGGGTAGAGCTCTCGATTCGTAATCGAGTGGTCGTCGGTTCAAATCCGACCGGTGGCTCTGTTTCACAGAAAACGAAAAAGCCGGCACCCTGGTGCCGGCTTTCTTGCGTTTCCCGGAGGGATAATCTAGCCCGGACCGGGTGACACCACGCCTCCTGCGTAGTGAACCTCGCGTCCCATTTCCGAGCTGCTCACCATCATCTCGATCCGGGGAGCTTCATATTCGGGGAACTGTCCTTCATCGGGTCCGGGAGTTTCTTCGTTTTCGCTCATGCGTTGGCCTCGATGTAAAAGGGAAGTCACACTCAGGTTAAAGCCAAAAGTACTCCGCGTCACGGGCCAGATCTCACCCGCCGGTCGTTCTCTAACCGTGCAATCGCTGATCGGCGGGACTGAGGGTCAGCGGAGCCACTTCCTCTTCTCCGCAGGCATCTGCAGCTCCTCAACCTCGGCCTCGCGTGCCTCGAGCTCCTTCTGGAGCCGCTCGTTCTCCTCCTGCAGGTCCTCAAGAAAACGCCCTCTCATCTTCGCGTTCTCGAACGCCTCCACCGACCGCTTCGACAGCTCAAGGTACGCCTCGGCGAGCTGGGGAAGCGCTGTCCTGGCAAATTCGTAGAACTCCTTCTGATACTCCGCGCACATCTCGCATTCGGACGGGTCGTGCTCCACCAGCGGAGCTGTCGAATCGAGCTCCAGCGCCCTTTGCGCTACTGAATGGCAGTCCCCGTCGAAGGCCATTGCCGAAATATGGCGCACGACAGGCGTTGGCAAACCCCCTCAGGCACTTCTCATCAACCAAGAAGGAGCCAGAAACCCAATGCAGTGATCAATACCGAGATGATCTGCCGGAAGCGCGCAGGTGACAGACTGAGCAGAAGCTTTTCGCCGAAGAGAGTTCCCATCACAACGCCCACTGTCGCAATCGCGATCGGAACAGCAAGCTCGGCAATTCGACCCGACCCGCTGGCTAAGTAGACGGGTAGTCGTGCCGCATCAACCATCAATCCCACCGCGGTCGAAGTTGCAACGAACTCTGCAGGAGCGAGGCGGTATGTGGTAAGTGCGGCGGCGCGAAGTCCTCCCTGGTTTCCCGCCATTCCCCCGAAAAGCCCGGAAAGTCCGCCGAGGATAACGCTCGTCGTGCGGCCCGGGTGGGATCGCGTGTTCCATCCGGTGAGGCCGGTGAGTCCGGTGGCAATGAGCAGCACCCCCAGAACGACAGCTGCCCAGGCCTCGAATCCCAGAAGCAGGAATGCCCCTGTAAGGCCTCCGGCGGCGCTTGCGACACCGAATCCCTTCAGCAGGGAGCGATCGATGGCGTGGCGCAGCCTCCAGCACCTGAGCGCCGTGGCGAAAGCATGGGGAATCGAGACGGCGAGGATTGCATCGGCCACTGAGTACCGGGTGGCGAGAACAGGCGTGAGAATGCTCCCTATCCCGAATCCCGCAACCGAAGCTGTAACGCCGCCAAGGATCGATGCGGCGAACCAGGCGAGTGCTATACCGATCATTCCGGCCCCGGCGGTGTCTTGATGGAAGCTGTCAGTGCGCTACATTCAGGACTCAAGAGTAACGCGGGCGTAATTCAGTTGGTAGAATGCCAGCTTCCCAAGCTGGACGTCGCCGGTTCGAGTCCGGTCGCCCGCTCTAACGTCAATAACGATCAGCGCTGATAGTACAATCGCCCCACGATGCTTTTTCGTGGGGCGATTCTGTTTGAGCGGCGCAGTTGCACACAGACAAGCTGCTGGCTTCGGTGCAACTTACCTCGGTCCCCGAAGCACAAATTGCGGCGACATTACCCCCTCGAAACTCCGGAGATCTGTACTCGCGAGGAATCCAAATATGGCCGGACCGGTTAAATCCTCCATGGTTATTTGTGGCCTCGCCTGGGGCTGCTCGCTCCCGATAAGCGTAAAGCTCTCAGCGTGGACCGATCCCGGCGAGAGAATCAGAACCGGCGGCGGAGACAGGGATCCGGACGCCTCGCACTCGACCTGCCCGAACCACAGGCGCGAGCCATGACCATCCGGCCTTCGCAGGCTCGTTCCCGGACAAAAACGGGAGAGATATATGTCGCGATCACTCCCGTTCGTGATCTTCGCAGTCAGGGTAATCGTGTAGTGGCCGCTGTGACCGCCGGCCGGCTTGAGATGATAAACGGCACTGTCGACAGCCACCGACACGTCCGCGAAGGGAGCGGTGGTGCTGCGGCAGGCCGCGGAAAGCACTCCCACAAGCAGAATGCTGATCACTCTCACGCTGGTCATTCTCATGGTTGTACGTTACCATCGCGCCCAAACCATCGCAAAGAGAACCCATGTCCCGCCTTCAGTGAGAACCTGACGCATGACTGAAACTGACACGGTAGCAGGTAAGAAAAACCTGCGCCTCACCGGCATCGCGGGGAGCCTGAGGAACGGTTCCTTCAATCGGGCGCTGCTGCGCGCTGCCGCCGAGCTCGCGCCAGAAGGGATGGAGATCGATATCCACGATCTCGACGGGATTCCCCTCTACAATGCTGATGTCGAGGCAGAAGGAGACCCCGCTCCGGTCGTCGCCCTGAAGGAAGCGATCACGCGAGCTGACGGCCTGATCATCGCATGCCCTGAGTACAACCACGGCGTTCCCGGTGTGCTGAAGAACGCGATAGACTGGGCATCGCGGCCCGCACGGGGATCGCCGCTGAACGGCAAGCGCATCGGCATCATCGGCGCGAGTGCAGGAATGACGGGATCCGCGCGCGGTCAGTCACAGCTCCGCCAGTCTTTCGTATTCACTAACACGCACGCAATGCTGCAGCCCGAGATCCTCGTTGCTCGCGCGAAAGAGAAATTCGACGCAGACGGCCGGCTGACTGACGAGACTACCAGGAAATTCCTTGGGAAGTACATGGAAGCGCTGCGCGACTGGATCGCCGAAGCGCGCGTCTAACCGTCGCCGCCCGGCCCCGCGGCAAGACTGTTCAATGATCCATCTGTGCTTCTCGTCCCTGAACGGGTCGCAAAGTCCTGAGCGCACGAACATTCTTACCCGCTCCTGACGTCCCACACCACAGGTATCAATGAAGCCGTCGATCATATCGGGTGCGCGATTCGCGTGTGTTGCTCTCTTCGGAGCAATCATTTCTCCCGCCGGGTTGGCAGCGCAGGGAATGCTCGGCCGGATTCCGGAGGTCCGCGCTTCGATCGCTTCCGGGGACGCCTCGAAGGCGATCGCGCTAGCTGATTCGATCGCCGCCGAGTTCCCGCATCATCCGAATGTCGTTCTCACCCGGGCGCGGGCGCTCGTCACGGCCGGGCGAGCCGATGAGTCGGAGCAGGCTTTGCGAAGGCTGCTAAAATGGGATCCACGATACCTTCGCTTCGCTCTCAGCGACTCGACGCTGAAGCAGTTGAGCCCCCGCTTCACTGACATCGACGTGAATTCGCTCGCCGCGCGCGCCGACTCGGCAATTTCGCGCGGAATGGTATGGGCGATTCTCGAAGAGCGCGACCTGATTGTCGAGGGTACCGCCTGGGACCCATCGACCCGTTCCGTGCTGCTTGGCAGTCTCAACAAGAATACCGTCGTGGCCATTGGTCCTGATGGGAAAGTGAGCGACAGGGTGAAGCGCGGCGACAACGGCCTCGGCTCCGTTGCCGGAATTCATGTCGATTCTGCACGCGAGATACTCTGGGTCGCGAGCAACCGCCGGTTCGATACTCCTGATGATTCTGCCGTATCGGCGCTGTTTGCCTTCGATGCGGAGACGGGCCGGTTCAGGTCGAAGGTGATGTCACCTGGTGCGGGCTCCAATTTTTTCAATGACATCACAACCGGTGCTGACGGGACAGTCTACCTGACTGACACCCAGGGCGGAGATGTTCTCATCCTGCGTCCGGGCAGTCCGGTACTCGAGGTCTTTGACGCAGCCGGTGAAATCACCGGTCCTAACGGGATAACAATCTCGAGCGATGGAAGACATCTCTTCATTGCCGACATCGACCACGTCAAGGTGGTGGATCTGCGGAGCAATGAAAGGTGGAAGCTCGAGCTCCCGGATTCAGTGAACGTGACCGGAATCGATGGGTTGGCATATGCCGATGGTGCACTCATCGCTCACCATCCGTTGAGCTTCTGGCGTATCGCCCGTTACGATCTCGATCCGGCACACCGGCGCATCACAGGGCGATGCATAATTGAGATGAGCTCGCCCGATAGCCGGACGTCGACGACCGGCGAGGTCGTTGAGGGCGATTACGTCTATATCGGGAACAGCCAGATAGACAGGATGAATGCTCGGACCATAGAGTTCGCGACGATGGAGCCGGTGAGGATCTACCGGGTGCCGCTAGAGAAACCTTGACGGCCCCGATCGCATGAGGTATAATCGGACAGCTTAACTAACTAGTTAAATGTCCCGATTCTCAGACAAAGTTACGAAGGACACCGACACCGAGCGACGGATCCTCGATGCGGCCCGCACCGTATTCGTGCGGCGCGGCACGGCAGGCGCCAGAATGCAGGAAATCGCCGAGGAGGCCGGGGTCAACCAGGCCCTGCTTCATTATTACTTCCGCACGAAGGAACGGCTCGCGGCGACGGTCTTCCGGGCAGCTGCATCCCGGCTCATCCCGGCAGCCCTCGGCGTCTTCGAATCTGACGATCCCCTCGAAATCAAGATCGAGAACTTCGTTCACCTGTATATCGACACCGTGAGGAGAGCCCCATTCCTCCCGGGTTACGTGCTCTCCGAAATGCATCACCACCCGGAGCGGCTCACGGCGATGCTCAACTCCACCGGGACAGACCCCGCGCCGATCCTCGGCGCATTCCGCACACGACTCCAGGCGGAGCTCGATCAGGCGGCACATGAAGGCACAATTCGCTCGATCTCTGTCGAGCAGTTTGTCGCGAGCCTGATGGGAGTCGTGGTTATCCCATTCGTGGCCCGGCCCGCGCTCCGGGTGCTTTTCGGGATGAATGACGAAGCATTCGAACGCTTCATCGACGAGCGGCGCTCAGAGCTGCCCAGACTGATCTTCAACTCGCTTAGACCATGAACACGACATGGCGTTTTTCGCTGCTGTTGATAGCTCTTCCATTGCCGATCAGCGCACAGGACATCGTCACGTACGAGCTGGGCTCCCTTCAGCAGGACGCCTTGCGCCGCGATCCTCGAGCCCGTGAGATCGACCTTCTCGCCGCGCAGTCAGCCCTTCGCCTCCGGAGCATCGACTCCGAGAGGCTTCCCGCGCTTGGCGTGAACGGCCAGGCGCAGCACCAGTCAGCGGTCGCCTCGATCCCCCTGATGCTCCCCGGCGTGGATATCCCCAGGCCACCACACGACACCTACGATGCCCATCTTTCCGCCCGGCAGAAACTTTTCGATCCGGCGATTGGTGGCAGACGGAATGTCGAGCGTGCTCAGCTCGCTGAGTCGCAGGCACGCGTGCAGTCATCGCTATACGCCCTGAAGAGCAGTGTCACCGATGCGTATTTTTTGGCGCTCGAGCTTCAGGTTCAGCGCCGGGAGATCGAGATCGCAGTCGCCGACCTTGAAGCACAGCTGCGCCTGGCGTCCAACCGGGTCAGGGAGGGAGCGGCGCTACGGAGCGAGGCGAGAGTCCTCGAGGCGGAGCTGCTCAGGCGGCGGCAATCCATTGCAACACTTCTCGCAAACCGCGACGCGACTCTTGCAGTGCTCAGCAGCCTGACGGGTCGCGACATACCTTCGACCGCGCAACTCGCGCTCCCTGATCTCGCGACGGCAGCCGAACGAGCGCGTGAATCTGCCAACAGTCTGCGAGCCAGACCCGAATACGAGTTGTTTTCGCGCAGCCGCGACGTGCTCGACAATCAACGCGCGCTTGTTTCATCTCGAGAGCTTCCACGCGTTTCGGCTTTCGGCCGTGCCGGATACGGCCGGCCGGGACTCAATCCGCTCGCGACTGAGCTCGATTCGTACTGGCTCGCGGGAGTTCAGCTCGAGTGGTCCCCTTGGACATGGGGAGCGACCCGTCGCGACCGCGAGATACTCTCCCTCCAGCAGCAGATAGTCGACCGCGAGGAAGAGTCGTTCGAGGAGAACATCGCGCGCAGCACGTTACGCGATATCGCGACGATCGACCGGCTCGCAGAATCGCTCGCGCAGGACGACGAAATCGTTTCGCTCCGCGAGCAGATCCTCGCCGAAACACGGATCAGGTTCACCGAGGGAGTCATCACATCGGCCGAATACGTCGACAGGCAGACCGACGCACTTGCTGCGCGGGTCACGAGGGAGGCACACAGAATCGAGCTCGCGCAGGCCCGTGCGCGGCTACTCACTACACTCGGACTGGAGATCACACAATGAGCCGCGCCTCACTCCTGCTGCTGTTGCTTGCGCCTGCGGCGTGCAGCAGCGCACCCGAGCCGGATGCCTACGGAAACTTCGAGGCGACGGAGGTCGTGGTGTCCGCCGAAACGAGTGGCCGCATAATCGAGTTTCGCCCGATCGAGGGAATGCCGCTGTCCCGGGGGGCTGTCGTTGCCGTGATCGACACTGCGCAGCTCGCTCTCGAGCGACAGCAGCTTCTGGCCCAGCGCGCCGCCACCGGGTCCCGCAGTGACGAAGTTTCCGCACAGGTGCGCGTGCTCACGGCGCAGCAGGATGTCGCCCGACGCGCCTACGAGCGTACTCAGCGACTTCATGCCCAGGAGGCCGCAACCGCGCAGCAGCTCGACCAGGCAGAGCGGGATTACCGAACCCTGACTGCACAGATCGCCGCGGCAAGGGCTCAGGGCAGGAGCGCCGGCCTCGATGCGGCGTCCGCCGACGCGCGCGTCAGCCAGGTCGCCGAGCGCATCAGCCGGGGAACGGTGATAAATCCGCTGAACGGCACAGTGCTCACCACGTATGCGCGGGCAGGAGAAGTGATCCAGCCTGGGCAACCACTCTACAAGATTGCAGATCTCGATACGCTTTTGCTTCGGGCATACGTGAGCGGAGGACAGCTGTCATCGGTCCGGCTGGGACAGCAGGTGACGGTGAAAGTCGACAGGGGCGACGGCGGGCTCAGGGAGATTCCAGGAATTGTGACGTGGATATCCCCGACGGCAGAGTTCACACCGACGCCGATCCAGACGCGCGACGATCGTGCTGATCTCGTGTACGCCGTAAAGATTCGCGTGGCAAACGCCGACGGGGTGCTCAAAATCGGGATGCCCGCCGACGTCACACTCTCGCCGGCTTCGCCCGCCCCACCCCGGTGAGCAGTCCGGTCATTGTCGAGAAGCTCGGCAAGAGCTTCGGGAATACCGTCGCCCTCGACGGAATCTCGTTCGAGGTCGATCAAGCCGAGTTGTTCGGGCTCGTCGGACCCGATGGTGGAGGCAAGACAACCCTCTTCCGCATTCTCACTACGCTCCTCCTTCCCGACAGCGGCTCAGCGACAGTCCTGGGCTTCGATGTCGTGAAGGATCTCTGGAAAATCCGGGCGCGGGTTGGGTACATGCCGGGAAGGTTCTCTCTCTACCCCGATCTCAGTGTCGCCGAGAACCTGAAATTCTTCGCCTCGGTCTTTGGCACGACTGTCGAGGAGGGATACTCGATAATCGAGCCGATATACCGGCAGATAGAGCCATTCAGGGACCGGCGCGCCGGCGCGCTGTCGGGCGGCATGCAGCAGAAGCTTGCACTGTCGTGCGCCCTGGTGCACCGGCCGGAAATTCTCTTCCTCGATGAACCGACCACCGGCGTTGACGCAGTGTCGCGCCGCGAGTTCTGGGACCTGCTCGGCGCGCTGAAGAAGTCCGGACTGACGATAGTTGTCGCGACTCCGTACATGGACGAAGCTGATCGGTGCGATCGGGTAGCTCTCATTCAGCAAGGCTCCGTGCTCGCGATCGAGGCTCCCGGGGCGGTAGGCGACAGGTTTCCGAACCCTTTGTTCGCTGTCGCGGGAAGTGATCGCTACATGATGCTCCAGTTGCTCCGCACTTACCCTCACGCGGCGTCAGTCTTTCCCTTCGGCGACACACTTCACTACAGCGATGCGCGCGCGGGAATGGGGGCAGGTGACATCGCGAGTGAGGTCGGCGCGTTCCTTGTCGCTGCAGGGTTCCGCGATGCCCGGGTCGAGTCACTGAAGCCGGGCATCGAGGACACGTTCATGGCGCTGATGGGGACGCCACCGGAAGCGGCAGCGTGACACTCGCGATGGAGGTGCGGGACCTTACGCGACGGTTCGGCGACTTCACGGCAGTCGACTCGATAACCTTCGATGTGAAGTCGGGAGAGGTGTTCGGATTTCTGGGGGCCAACGGGGCGGGGAAGACGACGGCGATAAAGATGCTGATCGGCCTCATCGCCCCCACATCGGGCCAGGCGACCGTCGCCGGCTACGATGTGATGACCCAGGCGGATGAGGTGAGGCGTCGCATCGGCTACATGAGCCAGCGGTTTTCCCTTTACGATGACCTCACCGTCCGCGAGAACATCACGCTCTACGGTGGAATCTACGGTCTCACCGATGACCAGATCCGTGAACGCAGCGAAGACATAACGGGGAGTCTCCAGCTTACCGCCGTCGCCGACAAGCGCGTCGCTTCACTTCCGCCCGGGTGGAAACAGAAGCTCGCGTTCTCTGTCGCGCTGCTTCACCAGCCCGCGATAGTCTTTCTCGACGAGCCGACCGGGGGAGTAGATCCCATTACGCGCCGCCAGTTCTGGGAGATGATCTACGCGGCCTCGGCGCGCGGGACGACAGCATTCGTCACGACGCACTACCTCGACGAGGCCGAATACTGCGACCGCGTTTCGATCATGGTTGATGGCCGCATCGGCGCAATGGGAACGCCAGCCGAGCTCAAGGAGTCGTTCTCGGCGAGGTCGCTCGACGACGTGTTCGTCCGGCTTGCGCGGCCATGAGATCGGCGCTGGCCGCGTTCATCTGGAAGGAGACGCATCACATCCTGAGGGACCGGCAGACACTCACGCTGCTTCTGCTGCTGCCGCTTGCGATGGTGATCCTCTTCGGGTTCGCGCTGCGCAGCGACATAAGAGACGTGCGCACGGTGTTCGTTGACGCCTCCCCTGATTACGCGACGACAGCGCTCCGCGCGCGATTCGAGGGCAATCCCAGGTTCAGCGTCATCGGGGTCGCGCCCACGACGTCATCGGTCGAACCCCTCTTCCTTCGCGGCGACGCGGATGTCGCAATCGTAATCGAGCCTGGATTTGCAACGCGGCTCGCCTCAGGCGCGCCGGCGCGACTTCAGGTCATAAGCGACGCGGCGGATCCGAACACGGGCAGCATGATGCAGGCATATGCAACCGGGATCATCGCCGATTTCCAGGATGAGATGAACGCGGCGGGAAGACCGGTCGATATAGAGATGAACACGCGCATGAGGTTCAACCCGACACTCGAGAGCGCGAATCTCTTCGTGCCGGGACTGATCGCCCTGGTTCTCACTCTTGTCACCGCGCTCATGACTGCGATCTCGCTCTCCCGCGAAATGGAGCGGGGCACGCTCGAGATCCTTCTCGTGTCCCCGCTGCGCCCGTGGCAGATAATCGTCGGGAAGGTCGCTCCGTACCTCGTGCTCGCGTTTGCGAACGTCGTAACCGCGCTGCTGTCGGCCTGGCTCGTGTTCGATGTGCCGTTTCGCGGAAGCGTCACCCTCCTTCTCGCAGCGAGCGTGCTCTACGCAATGGTCGGCCTCGCCCTCGGGGTGGTGATCGCGGCACGAACCAACTCGCAACGGGCGGCGATGCTTGGCGCTCTTGTCGGGACCATGATGCCGATAACTCTGCTTTCGGGGATGATCTTCCCCATCACCAGCCTGCCGGGATGGCTGCAGGTCGTGACGTACATCGTGCCGGCGAGGTGGTTCATCGTCATCTCGCGCGGGATAATGCTGAAAGGTGTCGGAATAGAGTATCTCTGGCCCTCCCTCGCAGTGCTCGTTTTGATGCTCGTCGTCCTGCTCGCCGTGGCGATCAGGAGCTTCAAGCCGCGGTTGGGCTGATGCGCTCGCTGAAGTTCCTGCTGAGGAAGGAGTTTCTCCAGATCTTCCGCGACAGGATGATCGTCGGACTGGTTTTCATCCTGCCGATGGTCCAGCTGCTGATACTGTCGAACGCAGCGTCATTCGAGGTGAAGAACGGGCGGATGTACGTGCTCGATCAGGATCACAGCGCGATGTCGCGCGGGCTTTTCGACAGGATGGCGGCTTCCGGCCGATTTGTACCCGTCGAGGCCTCGAGCTCCCTTGCGCTTGCGGACCGCGCGATGCTGGACCGGAGGGTGGATGTGATACTCGTTGTGCCGGCGGGGTTCGAGCGGGACGTCGTCAGGGACAGGCGCGCGTCGGTTCAGCTCATCATGAATGCTGAGGACGGCGGTGCAGCGGGCGTGATGCAGTCATACGCCGCAAGAATACTTGCCGGCTACTCGCGCGAGCTCGGCGCCGAGGTGAATCCCGCGCTCGCTGCTATCGTTTCGCGTCCGGACATGCCGCCGTCGCGCAACCGGCAGGTCATCGAGGTCCGGCAGCGCGGATGGTTTAACCCGGACCTCGACTACTCTCATTTCATGGTGCCGGGGATACTCGTGGTTCTCGTGACAATGGTTGGGACGCTCCTTACGGCGATGAACATCGTCCGGGAGAAGGAGGCTGGTACGCTCGACCAGCTGAACGTCACGCCGATCAGCAGGGGAATATTTCTCGCCGCGAAGCTCATTCCGCTCTGGACGCTGGCGATGCTCGATCTCGGGATGGGCATGGTGCTCGCGCGCCTTGTGTTCGGCGTTCCGATGATGGGGAATCCGGCGATCGTGTTCGTCGCCGCCGCGATCTATCTCACGGCCGCCCTGGGAATCGGGCTCTGGGTTTCTACGATTGTCGAGACGCAGCAGCAGGCGATGTTCGTGACCTACTCGATCCTGATGGTCTATCTGCTGATGAGCGGGCTGTTCACGCCGGTGAGGGGAATGCCCGACTGGGCGCAGTGGATCGCCAACGCGAGTCCCGTCACGCACTTCACCTCGCTGATTCGCGCAGTCCTGCTGAAAGGCGCAGGCTTCGCTGACGTCGCGCGGCAGCTCGGCATTCTCACGCTGATCGGCGTCACCGTGCTGTCACTGGCTGTGCGCCAGTACAGCAAGCGCGCTGCGTAGCGCCGCGCGGCCCTCCCGCTCCAGCAGGGCGCGCTTCCGCTCGACTCCCCATCTGTAGCCGGCCAGGTTTCCGTCGCTCCGAATGACGCGATGGCACGGTATGATCACCGCAAGATCATTCGTGGCGCAGGCGCGGGCGACGGCTCGTGTTGCTGATGGCCTGCCGATTCTCTCGGCGAGCCCGGCATAAGTGAGCGTTGACCCGGCAGGGATTCCCCGAAGCGCCTGCCAGACCGTTTTCTGAAACGCCGTACCCCGGATGTCCAGTGGTGCGTCAACGGCGTCGACTGAGCCGTCGATCAACCGCGCCACCGACTCGGCGATGATGGCCGCCCGTTCATCATCCCGCGACAGATACTCTCGCAGCGTGTCGGCATCGTCGCCGATTCTCACAAAACGGACGCCTTTTCTCGTGACTCCCACCAGCACAGTGCCAAGGGATGAGCTCGCGACTCCCAGCTTGACTTCTTCGCCGCCGCTGGATTGCTCCGTCCGACAGCCCTCTTCCATCTGACCCCCCGTTTTCGCTGAATGTCGTGTTCGATGAGTGCCAAGCTAGCGGGCTGGAGGTCGCAATCTCGCCGTTTCCGGACACGCAAGCAGCAACAGGCCTACGTGTCCGAAAATGGCGAGGTCACCTGTTTCACGGCACTATCTTCCGGAGGCACTTCTCCAAAAGTATGAACAGGGTATGAACAGGGTATGAAAAACAGTTCGGAAGCGTTTTACAGTGCCCTCGTTTCGAGGGATCCGCGATTCGACGGCGTCTTCTACGTCGCTGTCACCTCGACGGGCATCTATTGCCGCCCGGTGTGCACGGCGAGGACTCCAAGGGCAGCCAACTGCAGGTTCTTCGACTCACGCGAGATGGCGGAAAAATCCGGATTCCGCCCCTGTCTCCGTTGCCGGCCGGAGCTCGCCCCGGGTAATGCCCCCGTTGACGATGCAAGCCGCATCGCGGGGCTCGTTGCCCAGCGGATCGACGAGGGAATGCTCGACGACGGCGCCGGCCTCGAGCGCATCGCCGCCCAGTTCGGGTGGAGCTCGCGGCAGATCAGGAGGATCCTCAGACGGCAGCTCGGTGTTTCGCCCATCGAGCTGGCTCTCACCCGGCGTCTCCTTCTCGCCAAGCAACTCCTCACCGAGACGCGGCTCCCGATTGCAGGAGTTGCCCTCGCCAGCGGGTTCTCGAGTCTCAGGCGATTCAACGATGCATTCAGCAAGCGTTACCGCATGCCGCCGACGCGATTCAGGAAAGGCGCTGCGGATTCTCCATCGCCGGCGGCCGGAGGAACATTCGCGCTTCAGCTTGGTTATCGCGCACCCTTCGACTGGGCCGGCCTGCTCAGCTTCATCGGCGCGCGTGCGCTCGCCGGAGTCGAAGCGGTCGCCGGATCGGATTACCTCCGCACGGTCGAGCTGGGCGCGCACCGCGGCTGGATCAGGGTCAGCAATCTGGAAGAGCGGAGGTCGCTTCAGGTCGAACTTACGCACTCGCTCACCCCGGCTCTTCCAGCGCTCCTCGGCAGGCTTCGCAACTTCTTCGATTTGAGTGCAAGGCCCGATGTGATCGCGGCGCATCTCGCGAGTGATCCGGTGCTGTCGCGCAGCGTGGCGGCTGACCCGGGGTTGAGAGTGCCGGGTGCATTCGACGGGTTCGAGCTCGCAGTGCGGGCGATACTTGGGCAGCAGGTATCAGTCAAGGCCGCGACGACCCTTGCCGGAAGATTCGCCGAAGCGTTCGGGCAGCAGATCGAGACGCCGTATGCTGAGCTGCACAGGCTTTCTCCCCTTCCCGAAGTCGTCGCTGGGGCAAAACCTTCCGACATCGCCTCGCTCGGAATCACCGGTGCGCGAGCTGCGAGCATCATAGCGCTCGCGAGGGAAATTTCGTCGGGCAGGCTTCACCTCGATCCAGGCGTCGACCACGACGGCGCGGCGGATCAACTCGTGTCCCTGCCCGGCATCGGTCCCTGGACGGCGAGCTACGTCGCGATGCGCGCCCTTCGCTCGCCCGATGCCTTTCCCGCCGGCGACATGGTAATCCGCAGGAACCTCGGGGGAGTGACCGCGGCGCGCGCGGAAGAGATGTCGCTGGCGTGGAGACCGTGGAGGAGTTACGCGACGCTTCACCTCTGGCGCGAACATTCCATCAGGACCGATCCCGGGCGGAAACGCCCGGGTTGACGGGGTTTGAGGGCCGGGGTAGGTTAGGCAATCCAGAGTCTTGCTGTCGGGATTGACCTAACTCCTTACGCTCCAATGGCTAACAAAGCTCCTGCATCCGTTGCGCTTCTCGCGGCCCTGTGTCTTTTAGGCACTCCATCGACCGTCACAGCGCAGAACCAGGAGAAACCTGACAGCTCCGCCGCTGCTAAAGATTCAACAGGCGCGCAGACCCTCGATCCCGTGACTGTCGATGCAAGGACCGGTCGCCGCTATTCACCTGGCTACAGCCGGACCGGTACAAAAATGCCGGCGCTTCCGCGCGACGTCCCGCAATCGCTGGTCACGATAAGCAGCCAGCTCGTCCGCGACCAGGCGATGCAGGGCCTCGCGGACATCGTCAGGCTCGTGCCGGGCGCCACGATGGGGCAGGGCGAGGGAAATCGCGACCAGGTGACGATCCGGGGCAACAATTCGACCGCTGACTTCTTCGTCGACGGAGTCCGCGACGATGCCCAGTACTTCCGCGACCTCTACAATCTCGAGCGCGTCGAAGCCCTGAAGGGCTCGAACGCGATGGTCTTCGGCCGCGGCGGCGGTGGCGGAATCCTGAATCGTGTCACGAAGGACGCAAACTGGCAGACGCGCTACGAAGCGACCGCTGAAGGCGGGACGTTCGGCGCGCGGCGGATCTCAACAGACCTTCAACAGAGCGTATCGCCATGGTTCTCCGCCCGCCTCAACAGCGTTCACGAGAATTCAGACGTCTATCGTGACGGGGGCTTCATCCAGCGCTCCGGATTCAATCCGACCGTCACATTCGGGACGCCGTCAAGACGCACCCGCGTGTCGCTCGGGTATGAGTACTTCGACGACAAGCGAACCGCCGACCGCGGAATACCATCGTTCATGGGAAAGCCTGTCGCCACCGAGCCTGCGACGTTCTTCGGGAACCCGGAAGAAAGCCGGTCGGCGGCCAGCGTGAACAACGCGCAGGCGACAATCTCTCACGATGCGGGAACAGTACAGATCCGCAACCACACGCGGTTCGCTGACTACGACAAGTTCTACCAGAACATTTTTCCCGGCTCGGTCAACGCCCAGGGGACGACGGTGGCGATTTCCGGCTATAACCACTCGGCGAGTCGCCGCAACGTCTTCAACCAGACAGATCTCAACTGGCACGCCACAACGGGCCGGATCGTTCACGATATCCTCGTCGGGACCGAGATCGGAAGGCAGTCGACCAGCAACCTCCGCAACACTGCTTACTTCGACGGAGACGTCACGACGGTTCATGTTCCCGTCGCGGACCCGCGCCTCGAGTCCGCCATCACGTTCCGCCAGAGCAGCTCCGATGCGAGAAACGAGTCGGTCGTCACGACGAGCTCCGTATACGTGCAGGACCAGCTCGCGCTGGCACCATGGCTCCGTATCATCGGCGGTGCGCGTTACGAAAGATTCGACCTTCGCCTCGAGGATCACCGGTCGGACGCGGTCCGCCGCCGGGATGACGCGATGATCTCGCCACGCGGTGGCCTGATCCTCAAGCCTGCGGAAGTTGTTTCGGTCTACGCGAGTTATGGAGTGTCGTTTCTTCCGGGGTCGGGCGACCAGTTCGCGTCGCTCACCGAGATCACCGCCGCGCTCGAGCCCGAGAGGTTCACGAATTACGAAGCCGGCGTGAAGTGGGACGTGCTCGATCGCCTCGCGCTGACCGTCGCGGCGTACCAGCTCGACCGCACCAACACGCGGGCGATAGATCCTGCCGATTCGCGGAACCTCATCCAGACCGGAGAGCAGCGCAGCAAGGGATTCGAGATGGGGGCGACCGGAAGCGCGACCTCGCGCTGGCACCTCGCCGCCGGATTCGCGCGCCAGAGCGCGAAGATCGTGAGCGCAACCGCCGCATCCCCCGCGGGCGCGACGGTGCCCCTCGTGCCATCGACGAGCCTGTCTCTCTGGAACCGTTACGACCTCACGTCGCGGTTCGCCGCGGCCATCGGCGCCATTCACCAGTCGAGCATGTACGCGGGGATCGACAATGCTGTGAGGCTGCCGGCTTTCGAGAGGTTCGACGCGGCGGTTTACGCCGGGCTCGGATGGGGATTGAGTGCGCAGCTCAACGTCGAGAACCTTCTCGACACAAGATATTTCCCGACCGCGCACAGCAACAACAACATCACGCCAGGATCCCCGCGCTCGGCACGACTCTCGATTACCGCGGCGTTCTGACACCCGTCGCCCTGCGGGGCAATAGCGGATAGCTTTCCGCGAATGACCGACTCGACCGCATGGCAGGATCTTGACGCCGGGCTTGGCGAGGAATTCCTGCTGTTGCGGGAAGCGCCGAGGGCAGCGGGTTTCAGCGTGTTCGCCGCGCGGTCGAAGCAAAACGGGCGCGAGGTTGAGATAAAGACGGTTCCGCTCGGGATATTCGCGGGGACGCAGCCACCGAAGCAGTCTGATCTCACCGCGCGGAAGCTCGAGCATCCGAACATCCTCTCTGTAATCGGCGCCGGCGCGACAGGGGATTCATTCTACTGGATCTCGCCGGCGATCGATGGGCGAACGCTGCGTGAAAGACTTTCACGCGGCGGACGGATGGCGCTCAAGGATTCGCTCACCGTTCTTCGCGACGTATCTGCCTCTCTCACGCACGCCCACCTTCACGGCGTTGTGCACGGCGGGCTGACACCCGACAGCGTGATAATCAGCGGAGGGTCAGCCCTTGTGGGCGACCTTGGTATCCCGGAAGTCTTCGCCTCGCTGCGGCGAGCCAGGCCCGGATCCGATACCATGCACCCGGCGGCTGTCGAGCCGCTGCGGTATTCGTCGCCCGAACAGTCGGGAAGTGCCGCCGCTGCGAGGTCTGACGTGTACTCGTGGGGAGTGATCGCCTATGAGCTGCTGAGTGGCAGGCATCCATTCGCGGGGAGGAGTACGCCGAGGCAGATGATGGCGGCTCATGAGGCTGAGGATCCGCCGCCGCTGCAGACGGGACAATCGCAGGTGCCGGGATCCGTGTCGCGGCTGGTCATGCGAAGCCTCGCCAAGGATCCATCGAAGCGCCCGGAGTCGGCGCGCGAAGTTCTCGCCGTGATGACCAAGGAGCTCCTGGTGCCGCCCCCCGCTCCGCCGGCTGGATCAGGCCAGAAGCTCGTGACTGCGCTCCTCATAATGGTCGTGGTCTTCATCGCGCTCATGGCATGGCTGGGGATGAACCGGTGAGGCGCCTCTTGCCCTCATGCATCAATAAATATTGTTCTAATGGAGAAAGGATATGACGAGCACGATCAAGGAAACGGTGAGGGAGAAGTATGCTGAGGCCGCCAACCGGGCTGCCGAGGGTTCGAAGGCTTCATGCTGCGGTCCCGTGAGCAGTTGCTGCGGCGCGAGCGCCGATACGGAGATCTTCGATCCCATCACATCGAACCTCTACGATGAAGGACAGACCGCGGGAATACCCGCCGAGGCGCTTCTCGCATCGCTCGGCTGCGGAAATCCGGCGGCTCTCGCGACGCTGAATCCCGGCGAGACTGTTCTCGACCTCGGATCGGGCGGCGGAATCGACGTGCTGCTTTCAGCAAAGCGGGTCGGTCCCACCGGTAAAGCATTTGGGCTCGACATGACGGATGAGATGCTCGCGCTGGCCAACGAGAACAAGGCGCGCGCTGGCGCAACCAACGTCGAGTTCCTGAAGGGGGATATCGAGAACATTCCGCTGCCTGACAACTCGGTCGATGTAATAATCTCGAACTGCGTGATAAACCTTTCCGCTGACAAGGCGC
>JBBQZF010000017.1:0-26350 GCA_038208015.1 Gemmatimonadales bacterium | reverse complement strand
TCTCGGCGGTGGCGGACCTGATGCCCGCGAGACGCGACTCTAGCCGCGCCGCGCGTTGCACGCTGACATCTTCGGGGACCTGTATTTCTGGCGCGACGCGAAGGCGGAGCGCGCGTCCGACCCTCGAGCGGAGGTGCGACGCAGTGCTCGCGAGGCCTTCGAATGTCGCTTCCTTCTCGGGCTCGCTGCCCATGACGCTGACGAAGACCTTTGCGTGCCTGAGGTCCGAAGTCAGCTCGACTCCCGTGACGGTGACGAAGCCGACGACGCGCGGATCCTTCACCGACTCGGCGAGAAATGTCGCTATTTCCTCACGGATCGCCTCGGCTACGCGATCCGCGCGACGATTGTTCCGCACCGCCTCAGGCCGGAGACGGCGACGTCAGCGTGCGCGCTATCTGCTCCTGCCTGTAGCACTCGATGACATCGCCAACCTTTATGTCGTTGAAGTTCTCGATGCCGATGCCGCACTCGAATCCTTCGCGGACTTCCTTCACGTCATCCTTGAACCTGCGAAGCGAGCCGATGTTTCCGTCGTAGATCTCGACACCGTCGCGAATGACGCGGGCCTTCGCCTGGCGGTTGATGATTCCGCTGCGAACCGAGCAGCCGGCGATGAGACCGATGCGCGGGACCTTGAAGGTCTCGCGAACCTCGGCTTCGCCGAGGACCACTTCGCGCTCCTCGGGCCGCAGCATTCCCTCGAGAGCGGCCCGGACTTCCTCGACCGCTTCGTAGATGACCTTGTACAGCTTGATGTCGATCCCTTCACGCTCGGCTGCGGCGCGGGCGTTGTTATCCGGGCGCACATGGAAGCCGATGATGATCGCGCCCGAGGCGCGCGCGAGCAGGATGTCGCCTTCGTTGATGGAGCCGACACCGCGGTGAATGACGTCGACCGAAACTTCGTCGTGCGAGAGCTGGCCGAGTGCGTCGGCGAGTGCTTCCGCCGGACCGCCCTGGTCAGCCTTGATGACGATGCGAAGCGTGCGCTTCTCGCCGGCCGCTGCCGCGTTCATGAAGTCCTCGAGCGAGACTATGCTCTTTGACGTCCGGCGGCTCTTTGCCTCGCGGTCGAGACGCTGGCGCGTCTGAGCGATCTCGCGCGACTCGAGCGCATCCTCGACCACGACGAACTGGTCACCCGCCATCGGCACTCCGCCGATTCCGAGGATCTGGACCGGGATTGCAGGTCCCGCTGCCTTCACTGTCTTGCCGCGCTCATCGAGCAGCGCGCGAACGCGGCCCGAGTACATGCCGCAGATGAAGTCGTCGCCGACCTTGAGGGTGCCGGCTGAAACAAGCACCGTTGCGACAGGTCCCTTGCCCGGATCGAGCTGGGCTTCGACGACTGCACCAACAGCGCGACGATTCGGATTCGCCTTGAGATCGAGAATTTCCGCCTGGAGGAGAATCTGCTCGAGCAGGCTGTCGACACCGGTTCCCTTCTTCGCCGAGATCTCACCGGAGAGAACAGTTCCGCCGAACTCCTCGAGCACGACTCCGTGCTGGAGAAGATCCTGCTTCACCTTGCCGGGGTTCGCGGCCGGGAGATCGATCTTGTTTATCGCGACTATCATCGGCACGCCTGCGTTTTTCGCATGCGAGATCGCCTCGATCGTCTGAGGCATCACCTGGTCGTCAGCCGCGACGACGAGGACGACGATGTCGGTTACCTGCGCTCCACGCGCACGCATCGCGGTGAACGCCTCGTGACCGGGCGTATCAAGGAACGTGATGTGCTTGTCACCCGTCAGCGTGACGTTGTACGCACCGATGTGCTGGGTGATGCCGCCGGACTCGCCGGCGACCACGCTGGCCTTGCGGATGTAGTCGAGAAGCGAAGTCTTTCCATGGTCGACGTGACCCATGATCGTGACGACTGGAGGCCGCGGCTCGAGATCTTCAGGGCTGTCAGTGACGACCGAGTCCTCGAGACCCGCCGTGTACTCCTCTTCCTTCACGGCCTGGAACCCGAACTCGCCGGCGATCAGCTCGATCTGGTCGAAGTCGAGCCGCTGGTTGATCGTCACCATCAGGCCGAGCGTCTTGAACGCGAACCCGACGATCTGCGTTGCGGGAATCTTGAGGATTGCCGCAAGCTCGCTCACCGTGATGAACTCATTGACGCGGACTGTCTTCTTCTCCCGCTCGACCTGGGCTACGCGCTGCGCCTCGACTTCCTCCCTGTAGCTCGCGTCGTCAGAACGGCGTGCGCCACCTCTTCGCGTCGGGGCGCCCCGGAGCGCCGTCATCGTGCGCGATATGCTCGACGACACAGCTTCCTGGTCGACGGACCCACGCTTCCCCTTTTTTCCGCGGCGGGCGCGGTCGTCGCCACCGGCGGCAGGACGTCCGGTACCGCCGCCACCACGATCGTCGCGGCGCGCGCCGGGGAATCCCGTCCCCGCACCCGGCGCCGCAGAGGCAACGGGCCGCGGCGGCTGGAATGGAGTGCCGGTCGCAACCGGGCGCGGGCGCGGAGCGCCCGGCACGATCGGCCGTGGCCGCGGTGGCATCGGAGCTGACGGCGTAGCCGGAGCTGAGGCAGCCGGTGCTGACGGCGGCGGAGCCGGAGGAGTCGCCGAGACCGGCGCCTGGGACAGCTTCGGGGCGGGGGACGTTGCGGTATCTGCCTCGACGATCACGCTGGGCGCCTGTGCGCTTGCGACAGGAGCCTCGGACTCTGGCTCAGGGGCTGGCGCGGCCGCGCGGCGACGGGGTTTTACCGCCTCGCCGGTGCTCACATCCGCAACCGCAATCGTGTCGGGTTCGTCAGACTCTGTAGGCGGCACTTCGACATCTGCCGCCTTGCGGCGCCTGCGCGCAGCGGGGGGCTTCGCCTCTGCGGTCTCGACGGGCGCCACTGGCTCGGCCGCTGCCGTGCTGCGGCGACGCCGCGATGGAGCCGCTGCCGGAGCAGTCGCCCGTGCTCGCTTCTCGCGCTCCCACCGCGCTCTTATCCGGGCGACCTGGTCGTCCGAGAGCGGGCTCATATGGCTGCGTACCGGAACGTCCATCTGCCGAAGAAGGCTTATCACCTCATCGACGGATATTCCGAATTCGCCTGCCATGTCGTTAACGAGAAGCTTGCTCAAAACACTACCTCCTTGATTCCTTCCGCCAATCCAGCATCAGTCACACCTACCACAGCAACTGCCTCGCGCCCCGCAACCCTGCCAAGCTCGGATGCCGAGAACGAGTCGATCACCGGAACGCCGCGCGCGGCAAGGAGCCCCGTGATCTTATCCAAACTATTCTTCGAAGCATCACTTGCCACAAGCGCAACTTTCAACTTCCCCCTCTTTGCAGCATCCCGCACTTGCTGAACCCCTACCACCGCGAGGCGTCCACGCAGTCCAAGGCCAAGCAGGCCAAAGACCTTGCGCCTCACCGGCTCCGCGATCATTCGCCCTTCCGCGTGCCTCTTTTCGAGGCCGGCGCGGCCGCCGCGTCCGATTCAGCGCTCGAATCGCCGTCGGCTGCATTCGTCGCATCTCCGGCCCCACCGTCGCTTCCAATCGTGCCGTCGTCACCCGACTCGCCGGTCAACGCCGGCTCCGGAATCTCGGACTCAGAGGTTTCCGTGGGCTCTTCACCCTGACCTTCCTCGGTCGTCAGCTCGTCGATTATCGTCATAAGGCGGTCTGCCTCCTCGGGAGCGATTCCCGCAAGCCGCAGAAAATCCTCGCGATCCAGATCGATGATGTCGTCGAGGGTGCGGTATCCCGCCTCCTCGAGAACGGCGACGGTCGCCGGCTCGAGACCCTCGATCTCCGCCAGTCGCGGATTGACGTTCTCTTCACCCTCGCCCGGCAGCGGAGCAAAAAGCTGCTGCTCCGAGCCGCGCTCCATCCACTCACGGCTGGAGTAGAGCTCGATCTTCCACTCCGTCAGCTCGGAGGCGAGGCGGACGTTCTGGCCGTTGCGCCCGATCGCGAGCGAGAGCTGGTCTTCGTCAACGACGGCCTGAATCGTTTTTGTAGCGGCATCGCTGAACACCCGCGCCACGCGGGCCGGAGCAAGGGCAAGCTTCGCGAACCGCTCCGGATCTGCCGACCAGGGAACGATATCGATGCGCTCTCCACCGAGCTCGTTGACGACGGCCTGCACGCGTGAGCCCTTGAGCCCGACGCACGCGCCAACCGGATCGACAGAGTCGTCCCGCGAGAACACGGCGATCTTGGTGCGGTTGCCGACCTCACGGGCGGCCGCGCGGATCTCGACGATTCCCTGCTGGATCTCGGGCACCTCGAGCTTGAACAGCGCCTTGACGAACATCGGATCGCCGCGGCTCAGCATCAGCCGCGGGCCCTTGGGCGTCTCCTCGACGCGCTTGAGAACGGCGCGAAGCGGGTCGCCCTGATGGAAGTGCTCGCGATGGTTCTGCTCGCGGTACGGGATGACCGCCTCCGCCTCGCGGAACTTGTTGAGCATTATCACGAGCTTGCCGCGTTCGATCTGCTGGACTTCGCCGGATAGAAGCTCGCCGACCCGGCTGGTGAACTCGTCGCGGATCTTCGTGCGCTCGCCTTCGCGTACGCGCTGGATGATCCGCTGCTTCGCTGCCAGCACGGCCATCCGGCCGAACTCGGCGAAATCGACGGGATCCTCGAGGACGTCGCCAACCTGGAACTCGGGATCTTCGTAGCGCGCATCCTCGAGTGAGACCTCGCGAGCGGGATCGGTGACTTCGGCCACGACGGTCCGCAGCCGCACGATGCGAATCGTGCCCTTGTCCTCGTCAATTGCGACCTCGGCCTGCACGGT
Organism: Gemmatimonadales bacterium; assembly: GCA_038208015.1. Lineage (GTDB taxonomy): Bacteria > Gemmatimonadota > Gemmatimonadetes > Gemmatimonadales > Gemmatimonadaceae > UBA4720. The sequence continues at coordinate 21,580 of JBBQZF010000017.1, read as the reverse complement.
CGGTCCATGCTTCTTCGCCAGGGCGGCAGTGATGCCGTCGAAGAGAAGTCCGTGAAGCTCTGTCTTGTCGAGCTGCTTCGTGTTAGTCAGCTCCCTGATCGCAGTCAGGATTTCAAGTTGGCCAGCCATTCCCGCTCCTTACCGTTTCCAGTTGAATGCAAGCCGCGCCTTTCTGACCGCGGCGAGCTGAATGCGACTGACGACGCCCTTCGCATCCTCGACAACTACCGTCTCGTTTCCGGCATCCCCTTCGACGCCAGCGATGCGGATATCGCGGGAGATCTGCTTCCCGCCGTCAGCGTCGACGGTCACCACTGCGTCCCGCCCGGTGAAACGCCTCCAGTCCTGGGCGTGCCTCAGCGGCCGCTCAACACCCGGAGATGAAACCTCGAGCACGTACTTCACGCCCAGAACGTTTCCTTCGTCCAGCTTTGCCTCGATGGCCCGCGATGCTCTCGCACAGTCATCGACAGTTATTGGTTTTCCGTCCGCGCGCTCGATTCTCACGTCGAGCACCGGGCGTCCCTTCGAGCCGCCTGAGCGGAGCTCAAAAAGCTCCAGCCCTAGCGGTGTAAGTTCCGATGTAACAACATCTTGTAACGCTTCGCTCATCTTCTTTCGAGCTGACTTGACGAAACAAAAAAATGTGGGGGGCATCCCCACATTTTCGTCGGCCGGCAATCGTCGCCCAACTCCTCAAATCTACCGGTGAGTAACTATAGAGTCAAGGTAATGAGAATCGATGACGAGCAGAGCCGAAACCCGGAGGGACGCGAATAGGGCGGATGAGGCGGATCTCGCGAATCAAGCGCTTGCGGCAGGCAGAAGGTTCCGCCTGCGGCCGCCAACCCTGAAGTGACGGAGGCATGAATTTGTGGTTGAAACCACGAAAGCAGATACTGCGGGGGTGAGCCATCCCTGTCCGGCTGGTGTTGCGCTTTATCCGCCAGATCCGCTCGGTCCGCCAGATCCGTTTACCCCTGGGTTTTCCCTAGATAATGCCGGCCACGATTACCCCGAGCTGCCGCCCCGAATCACCTGCCCTGTGCGAGAAGTACCGGTCGTTGTCGCACCTGGTGCAATCTGAGCTGACCGTCACGTCAAGTACGCCCGACTCCGACGCATGCTCAGCGATGAGTGAGCGGAGGTCAACATTGCCGGAGCGGTTTACGGGCTGGCCCGTAAGCTCTGCCCTGACGTCGGCACTCACTTCGTAGCAGCGGCCGCATATCGACGGGCCGAGATGAACCCTCAGCTCGTCGGGAGGAAATCCGACCCGCGCGAACGCCTTGAGGCCGGCGTCGATTATACGGGCCGATGTGCCCTTCCACCCCGAATGGAGGATGCCGACGATCCCAGAAGGATGCGCGAGAAAGACAGGAACGCAGTCGGCGATAGACACTGTGAGTATGATTCCGCGCTCGGCCGCGACGTGCCCGTCCGCTTCGCCGGTCCTGAGAAATCCTTCCCAGCCGCCGCGGTGCGTAAGGACATTTGCGCGATGCACCTGGCGTCCGATGATGATCCGGCGGGCCTTGTCTGAGAGGTCGTCCTGAAGCCGTGTCCACCGCGACGTCACCTCCCCGACGGGTGCATCGCTCGACAGGCTGAACGTTCCGGCTTCGCGCGTCGTCGTGAACGCGGTCACACCGAGCGCGGCAAACCCCTCGACGTCTTCCCGCGGGATCGACGAGGGCGCTGCCGTCACTTACGCCGGTCGGCCACGCGTTCGACCGATGCGCCGAGCTCCCGGAGGCGGTGGTCGATCCTCTCGTAACCCCGCTCGATCTGTCCGACGTTGTTAATGATGCTCCGACCCTCGGCGCAAAGGGCGGCGATCAGCAGTGCCATGCCCGCCCTGATGTCGGGAGAATCGAGAACGGCGCCGCGCAGACGCGACGGTCCTGACACGAGGGCCCGGTGCGGATCACACAGGACGATCCGCGCGCCCATCGCGATCAGCTTGTCGACGAAGAACAGCCGCGACTCGAACATCTTTTCGTGCATCAGCACGAGACCTTCGCACTGCGTCGCTGTCACGATCGCGATGGACATAGTGTCCGCCGGGAAGGCCGGCCACGGCTGGTCCTCGAGCTTTGGAACGTGGTCGCCGAGGTCCGCCTGGATCTTGAGAGTCTGCTTTGCCGGAACGATCAGGTCTTCTCCATCTTCCTCGCAGATTATCCCGAGACGGGCAAACCCCATCCGCGTGGAGCGAAGGTGCTCGATTCCCGCATCCTTGATGCGGAGCTCCGAATGGGTCACCGCTGCCAGACCGATGAACGACCCGACCTCGATGTGGTCCGGCCCGATCGTGTGCGTCACTTCCGATTTCCCGAGCGGCCTGCCACCGTGGATCGTGATGCAGTTCGTGCCCGCTCCCTCGATGTGAGCACCAAGGGCGCAGAGGAACATCGCGAGATCCTGTACGTGGGGCTCGCTCGCCGCGTTGCGCAGCACCGTCTTCCCCGACGCCGCGCACGCGGCAACGAGGGCGTTCTCGGTCGCCGTGACGCTCGGCTCGTCGAGGAAGACGTCGGCCCCGCGGAAACTCTTTACCGACAGCCTCAGCAGGCCGCTCTCCACGGCGAGCTTCGCCCCGAGCTGCTCCAGCGCCAGGAAGTGAGTGTCCAGCCGGCGCCGCCCGATGACGTCGCCACCCGGCGGCGGAAGCGTGATCTCGCCACACCGTGCCAGGAGAGGGGCCGCCAGCAGTATGGATGCCCGGATCTTCGCGCAAAGCGATGGATCAAGGTCCTTTGCCGTGAGATGCGCGGCTGAAATCCGGAGCGAGTTCGGCGCCGTCCACTCGATGCTCGCGCCCACCGAGCGGATGAGCTCCATAAGAGTCTCGATGTCCGTGATGTGAGGGACATTCTCGAGATGGACGACGTTCTCGGATATCAGCGCTGCCGCGACGATCGGCAGGGCAGCGTTCTTGTTTCCTGAAGGGCGGATCGTGCCGTGGAGGGTGCGTCCTCCCTCGACGACATACTGGACTGCTGGCATCTCTCTCATCAGTTACCGGAGGATTCGGGACTGCAACCGCATCGGCGAGCCGGACTTTGGCGCGGTTGCGCTAATATATCGTGGGTAGCACTCTTTGTACCGTCTCCAGACGCTCATTAGAGGCTGGCCCTACCCTTGCACACAACCCGCACATGACGGCATGGCTGACGACCGGATCGGAGTTGCTGCTTCAGGCAGTGGCGACGTTACCCGACACGATCATCACGAAGCAGGTTCAGCTCGAGACCAGCACGTTCGAGAAGATAACCACATATGCGAGCGGCCTCGCGTCGATCGCGCTTCTCGTGCTGGCGGTGGCACTCGTTCCCGCGGCGTGGAGTTTCCGTAAGAGCTACACGAAAATAAGCGACATGCTCGACCGGATCTACGGCGACATCAATCCGCTGATGCGGCACGCGAGCACGATCGCCGACAACGTGAACTACATCACGACATCGGTTCGCGTCGACGTGCAGCAGGTGAGCCAGACGATCGCGTCGGCGAACCAGAAGCTGGTGGCATCGGTCGCCGCGGCGGAAGATCGCATCAAGGAGCTCAACGCGCTCCTGGCCGTCGTTCAGGAGGAAGCGGAGGGAGCATTCGTCTCGACCGCCTCGACACTGCGCGGCGTGCGCACGGGTATTCATGAAGCATTCGAAAAGGAGGATGACCTGGATGGCAGATACATTGAAGACGGGACCGAATGGGAGAAGCCGCGCCCGCGCGTCCGTCCGCGAGACGACTCAGGACGAAGATCGTGAGCAGCAGTTCGACCTTCTCACAGCTGCGCTGATAGGAGCCGCTGCAGGCGCGGTGATCACGCTGATGTTCCGCACCGGACCAGGCGGAAGACGGCCGATAGGCCCGGTCATCAGCGCCACCGGAAAGGGCGCCAAGTGGGCCGCACTCGCCGGCCTCGAGGGAGCGCGCTGGGCAGGTGACCGCGCGGCTCCGGGAGCGCGATGGGCCGCTGAGCGCGGACGCGACGGAGCACATTGGGCCGGTGATCGCGCTGCACGCGGCTACCGCGCCGCCCGGGACCGCGGTGAGGATCTCGCCGAGGCGATACCGGTCGACGATATCGCCGAGTCGGTTCGCGAGTACGTGGATGGTGCCCGCGAGGCGATAAATGACGTGGTGCGGTCGGAGATGAATGACCTTCGCAAGGCGGTTCGCCGCCAACGGAAGCGGATCGGTATCTAGGCGCTTCCTGCGGCTGTCCTTCGGACGGCCGGTGCTGAACCTGCTGTGCATGGCGGCGGTTGCGCTTGTCGCAATCGCCCTCACGCCGGCCGCTGCATTCGCGTGGACCCCGGGAACCCACATCTTTCTCGGCGAAGCAATTATGCGGTCGCTGTCGCTGCTTCCGTCCTCCATCGCGCAGATCATCGCTGCGTTCCCCTACGATTTCCTCTACGGCAGCATCGCGGCCGATACGAGCATAGCGAAGAAGTACGCCGCAGCCGGTCGCCACTGCCATTCGTGGAAAGTTGGTCTCGAGATATACGAGGAGGCCGGCGCCGAGCCGATGCGCGCGTTCGGGCTCGGCTACCTCGCGCACCTCGCCGCAGATACGGTGGCGCACAACTACTACGTACCTCACCAGCTGGCGGTCACTTCGACCACTGCCGCCCTCGGCCACAGCTACTGGGAAAGCAGAATCGACACGCACGTAGGCGAGCGATTCGCTCGCAGGGCGCGGGAAATAATTCTCCTCGATCACGCTGATTCCGACGGTCACCTCGACCGGATCCTGAGTCCGACGATTTTCTCGACACCGACGAATCGCCGGATCTTTCGCGGGATGGTGTACGTCACCGACACCGAGTCGTGGCAGCGGATATTCCAGATGGTATCGGAGAAGAGCCGGTGGGATCTGCCGGCTGACGAGGTCGGCGCGTACATGGTGCGGTCGTACGACTACATAGTCGACCTCTTCAACAGGTTCGACGCGTCGGAGCCGTTCACCCTCGACCCCTCAGGTCTTCAGGCACTCCGCGAAGCCAAGCGCGTCAGGCGCGCCGCGCTTCGGGCAGGAGACGAGGCGATTATCGCCGACAAGGCGAGAGCCTACTTCGGAATGCCGGTGACGGGGCTGGCTTACGCAAGCAATCTAGGCGAGCCGATCTATCCGGCCCCGGCCCGTGACATAAGCAGCTGATTCAGCTTTCGCGGGTCGGCCTTGCCTCCCGACTTTTTCATCACGAACCCGACGATCACGCCCTGAAGCTTTCGCTCCCCGGAGAAATACCTCTTCGCTTCATCGGGATGCTCGGCAATCACTTCGTCGAGCCAGCCAGCGAGAGCGTCGTCATCGCCAACCTGGAGCAGGCCCAGCTCCTGCGCGACCTGGGGACCCTGCTTCCCCGTCTCCACCATGACTCCGAAGATTCTCTTCCCGGCGGCGTGACTGACGAGGCCATCGCGGACCATCGTGATGAGCTGAGCAAGATCGGTCGGCCTCACGCGCAGCTCGTCAAGCCCGACACCCGCTGAATTCAGGGTCGCCTGAACTTCACCCATCACCCAGTTCGCCGCGGCCTTAGGCTCCCCGCTTTGTCTTGCAACGCCTTCGTAATACGAAGCAAGGTCGGGGTCCACCGTCAGCTGGCGTATCTCTTCGGGCGTGATTCCGTACTCCTCGGAGAACCGCTTTTTCCTGTCCGATGGAAGCTCGGGAACTTCCGCCCTGATCGACGCAACCCAGTCTTTGTGAAGCACGAGAGGTCCGAGATCAGGCTCTGGGAAATACCGGTAATCGTGGCTCCCCTCTTTAGTCCTGCTGACCCTCGCTTCGTTCCTGGCAGAGTCCCACAGGAGAGTCTGCTGCGAAACCCCCTCCCCGCGCTCGAGCAGCGCACACTGGCGCGCGAACTCGAACTCGAGAGCCCGCTCGACGCCCGAGAACGAGTTCATGTTCTTCACTTCGGTCTTCGTGCCGAGCTCTTTCTGACCAGCCGGCCTTGCACTCACGTTGGCGTCGACGCGGAGACTTCCCTCCTCCATGCTGACGTCGCTGACATTGAGGTACCTGAGGATCTGACGGAGCGTTCGCAGGTACGCGCCCGCCTCCTTCGACGAGCGCATGTCGGGCTCGCTCACTATCTCGATCAACGGGACGCCGGCGCGGTTCAGGTCGATCGCAGTTGATCCCTTGAACCGGTCGTGCAGCGACTTTCCAGCATCCTCCTCCATGTGCACGCGCGTAACTCCGATCTTCTTCGTTCCCGACTCTGTTTCGATCTCCACGTGACCGCCTGTCGCAAGCGGCTGGTCGTACTGCGAGATCTGGTATCCCTTCGGGAGGTCCGGATAGAAATAATTCTTTCGCGCGAAAATGGAGAGCGCGTGAAGATCGCAGCCGAGTCCGACCGCGGCGCGCACCGCCAGCTCGACTGCCTTCTCGTTGAGGACAGGAAGCGCTCCCGGGAGGGCGAGGCAGATGGGACACGTGTTCAAGTTAGGTGTGGCTCCGAAGTCCGCGGAGCACCCGCAGAAGGCCTTGCTTCGCGTCTTGAGCTGGACGTGAACCTCGAGCCCCACGACCATTTCCCACTCCGGCCGGCTCATTGGTGCGCCTCGCCGCCAAGCGCTTCCTCGAGGGCGTAAGCGACACGGAACATCGTCGCTTCGCCGAAATGTCCGGCAATGATCTGGCCCCCGACCGGGAGTCCGGCCACCCGTCCGATCGGAAGCGACATTGCCGGCACGCCGGCGAGATTCGCGGTGACTGTGAAGATGTCGCTCAGGTACATCTGGTAGGGGTCCGTGACCGAGCCGATCGGAAACGCCGTCGTCGGAGTCGTAGGCGTGAAAAGAGCGTTGATCCCCTTGCCGAAAACGCTCTGGAAATCTCGCGCAATGAGGGCCCTGACTCCCTGGGCCTTCTTGTAGTAAGCGTCATAATATCCAGCAGAGAGCACGTAGGTGCCGAGCAGAATCCGGCGAGTCACCTCGGGTCCGAATCCGGTCGACCGTGTGTCTGCAAACATCTCCCGCAGACTCGCGCTGCCAGTGGAACGGACGCCATATCGCACTCCATCGAACCGCGCCAGGTTCGACGACGCCTCGGCAGGAGCCACGATATAGTAGACGGGAATTGCGAGAGGCGTGTTGGGGAGGCTGACGTCAACGACTTTTGCGCCGAGCGACTTGAGGGTGTCGATTGACCGCAGGCACAGTTCGCGGATGCCCTTGTCGAGATTCTCCGGGAAATACTCCTCCGGCACGCCGATCGTGAGTCCTCCCAGCGGCGCAGGTGAGGTCGCTTTCGAAATGAACTGGTCACGATAGGATCCGACCGGCGTAGTAGAGCTAGTCGAATCTTTCGAGTCCTCGCCGGCGATTGTCTCCATCATCAGCGCCGCATCGTCGACGTTTCGCGCCATGACCCCGATCTGGTCAAGCGACGACGCGAACGCAACGAGACCGTACCTGCTGACACGACCGTATGTCGGCTTCACGCCGACTATTCCGCAGAACGCGGCCGGCTGGCGGACTGAGCCTCCGGTTTCCGATCCGAGCGCAACGGGCGTCACTCCCGCCGCGACGGCTGCAGCTGATCCTCCTGACGATCCTCCCGTCACGCGCGTGAGGTCGAGCGGATTGCGCGCGGGGCCGTGTGCGCCGTTCTCGGTCGAAGAGCCCATCGCGAACTCGTCCATGTTCGTTTTCGCGACGACAATTCCGCCGGCCGCGCGAACCCGCATCACCGCGGTTGCTTCATATGGACTCACGTAGCCCTTGAGAATCTTCGAGGCACACGTAGTGGGCAGCCCGAGGGTAGCGATGTTGTCCTTGACGGCGACTGGCACGCCCGCCAGCGCGCTCCCTTTGCCGGCACGCACCAGCCCCTCCGCAAGTGCAGCGGCATCGCGAACAGCGAGATCGCGGTCGCTCCACAGTATTGCGTTGAGCGAGTCCGGGCCTGCGCGAATCTCAGAGGCCTGCGCGAAGCTCGCTTCGACTATCTCGGCCGGAGATGCCTTGCCCGAACCGGCTCGCGACGCGATCGCCGATGCGGTGAGCTCCCTGTATTCGGCTGTGTTCACGGAGACCGCTCCCCGCCGTCCTCGTGGGAGGCGATTCTTGGAACGACGAAAAATCCGTCGCGCATTGACGGGGCGAAGCTCTCGCGCGGAGCCTCGAGTGCAAGCGGTCCGCTGGAATCGGATCGAAGCGGGGTGCTCTCCAGCGGCTTCGGGATATGATTCTCGACATCGCTTGTGTCCACGCCTGACAGGACTTCCATGTGGGCAAGTATTCCGTTCAGCTCGGCGACGAGGTGATCAAGGCCTTCAGGGTCAACAGCAAGGCGCGCGAGCTCTGCGACGTGCCTGACGTCGTCTTGTGAAACTGCCATCAGGTGCTGCCTCGCTCGAGTGTGGTGTATGCAAGCTTTATCGTCTTTCGGCCGACATTCGTGTCGTCGAACTCGATGACTGCCTTCACGTCCCGGCCGGTTCCCGAAAGCTCTTCGATCCGTCCGGCACCGAACAGCTTGTGGTGAATCCGCTCTCCCTTCGAATACGATGGCGAGGACTCCTCGGCGGCCGCTTTGGTGGCGCCGCGCCATGCGGGCACCTCGTGGGCGCGGCGGGTACTTCCACCGCGCCATGCCGTCTGCCCGAACATCGACTCGCGCCCGGGTTCACGGGAGAGCGCATCGCGTGAGAAGGTCATGCGGCCGCTGGCGCGCACCTTTATCGACTTGCGTTCGTCGAGCATGCCCTGCGGAATATCATCGAGGAATCGCGATCTCAACGACTGGTTGACCTGGCCGTTCCGGCGCCTGCTCTCCGCAAATGACAGGTAGAGCTTGCGCTCCGCCCGGGTGATTCCGACATAGAACAGGCGCCGCTCTTCCTCGAGCTTCGCCGGATCATCCATCGAGTTGAGTGTCGGAAACAAGCCGTCCTCGAGTCCTGTCACGAACACGACAGGATACTCGAGCCCTTTTGCGTTATGAAGGGTCATCAGGCTCACGGCATCTGCGTTCGGGTCGAGCGCATCGATCTGTGCGATCAGCATCGCGCGCTGGAGAAAGTGGTCGAGCGGCGTCAGGCCTACTTCACCACCGTCGTCTATCACCGTCTCGGCAGCACCATCGATCAGCGCGCTCACGTTCTCTGCCCTGTCCCTCGCCGTCTCCGGCGAGTCGCTTTGCAGATACTCCCCGTACCTGATGGTGTCGACGAGTTCGCGAAGCAGCTCGTCGACGCTTGTATCGGCGGCGCGGACCCGCAGCCCGTTGATGAGCGACGCAAAATCCCTCAGTCCCGTTTGAGCAGCGCCACGGAGGCCGCTGAGCAGGTCAGCCCGCGTGGCGGCCTCGAGCATCGGCACCCCCGCCTGCCGCGCGATCCCGGCAAGCGCCTCGACTGTCGTATCGCCAAGCTTCCGGCGGGGGACCGAAACAGCGCGCCTGAATGCTTCGTCGTCCGACGGATTTGCGATGAGCTTCAGGTAGCTCATCAGGTCCCGGATCTCCTTCCTGTCGTAGAACCTGACGCCGCCAATCAGGCGGTAAGGAATCGCCGCCTTCCTCAGAGCATCCTCGAGAGGCCGGCTCTGCGCGTTGGTCCGGTAAAGAATCGCGAACTCGCGCAGCTCCCGCTTCTCGAGCGACTGGCGCGACCTGATTTCATCCACGACCATGTCCGCCTCGTCCCGCTCATCGAGAGTCGAATAGAGCGTTACCGCTTCCCCTCCCGTTCGCGTCGGCCGCAGGGTCTTGCCTCGCCGTGACTCATTGGCGCTTATCGCAACGTTCGCAACCTCGAGGATAGACGGAGTCGACCGGTAATTCTCCTCCAGCTTCACGACCCGCGCGCTGGCGAACTCCTTCTCGAAATGGAGAATGTTCCTGATGTCCGCGCCGCGCCATCCGTAAATCGACTGATCATCGTCCCCGACGACAGCGACGTTGCCGTGACCACTGCCGAGGAGCTTGATGAACTGGAACTGCGCGCGGTTTGTGTCCTGGTATTCGTCGACGAGAATGAACTGGAACTTCGAGCGATACTGCTCGAGAACGTTACTGTTCTCACGCAGCACCTGGACAGGGAGAGTCAGGAGATCGTCGAATGTCACTGAATTCGCGGCGCGCAGCGAACCTTCCAGACTTGCATACACACTTGCCGCTGCCCGCGACAACGGATCGAGGGCTACCTGCTGAAACTCGGCCGGAGTCACAAGCGCGTTCTTGGCGTCCGAGATGACTGCGGCGATCGATTTCGGCGTCCATTGTTTCGGAGACACTCCGACGCGCTCCATCACTCTCTTCAGGGCGCCAAGAGTGTCATCCTCGTCATAGATGGTGAAGCTGGGAGTGCGTCCGACGCAATGTGCGCTGCTGCGGAGCATGCGGGCGCCGATTGCATGGAACGTCCCGCACCACATTCCCCTGAGGTCGGTCGTGACAAGCTTCTCTATCCGCTGGCGCATTTCTCCGGCGGCCTTGTTAGTGAAGGTTACGGCGAGTATCCGCGACGGCTCAACGCCGTGATGCTGGACCAGTCGCGCGATCCTCGTCGTGAGGACTCGCGTCTTGCCCGAGCCTGCTCCCGCTATGACGAGGAGTGGACCTTCGAAATGGAGGACAGCTTCGCGCTGGGCAGGATTGAGCCGCGCGAGTGGCTCAGCGTCACCGGAAGGGGCAGAGGATCCGGTGGCATCCATCGTTTCAATCATCAACTCAAGATAATATCGAACGTCGCTCCGCGTTCAGAGGGTGTCAGGAGAAGCTCTCCCCCATGATTGTCCCTTATGATCCTCCGGGCCAGCGGGAGGCCGATTCCCCACCCGTGCGCCTTTGTGCTGAATCCGGGCTCGAAGATGCGCTTCCCCAGCTCGCGCGGCACCCCTGGTCCGTCGTCGCTGACGCGCACTCTCACACGCCCTTCGGGCAGCGCGGTCGCGGACATCTCCACTTGTCCGTCGCGGCCAGCAAGCGCGTCGATAGCGTTCTTGGCGAGTGACTCGATCGCCCACTCGAGCAGGACGGCATCACCCTGCACAACCAGTGAGTCGCCTTCCTTCCTGCAGACGATCGTCACCCGCTGCGCGAGAGTCGGCACCCGGGCGCGGAAGTATGTCGCGACCCGGTCGACGAGCTCGCCAAGGTCTACCTCGACTTTTTTTGGAGGGCGGCCGATGCGCTCGAATCTGTTGGCGACCCGCTTGAGTCGCTCGAGATCGCCGTCCATATGGGCGAGCGCGCTCACGGTCATCTCATCGCCTCCAGCGTCTCGCAGCAGCTCTATCCATCCGTTCATGCTAGAGATCGGCGTTCCGAGCTGGTGAGCTGACTCGCGGGCCATACCTGCCCATATCTGCTCGCGGTCGGCCCGGCCGCGCGTGCGCAGCGCATAAGCCCCGGCCAGGAGGAACATCCCGATCAACAGCGACTGAAGCAGCGGGATGATGCGGAGCCCCCGCACGAGGGGCGGATTGCCAAAGTGAACCGTGCCCGCGTCGCCCTCGGCAATTGGCGCATTCTGCCGGTCCAGAGCGCGAATGAACTCCATCATCTCGGGAGAGTCGAGCGGCAGCTGCCGGGGAAGGTTCGCTGTATCGGTTGGATTCCCGTTCTCGTCGGTGATGACGAGAGGGACTCCCGATTCGCGGATGTGGCGCGAGAGGTCGAGAAGCGCGACGTTTGCCGCGTCAGGGCTGGGGTCGTTCAGGCCATCGTAGACGCGGGCGTGCATGAGCCCGACACGTGATGCCTCACGTCTCAGCTCGCGGACCACGCCCTGGGTGTAGACGACGTACCACACGAGTAGAGCGGCCACGCAGATCGATGCGAACGTAACCGGAGCGAGCCGGCGCACGGATCAGGCGAGTCGGTCGGTTCCCAGATACGGTCGCAGCACCTCCGGTACCTCCACGGTGCCGTCCGCATTCTGGTAGTGCTCGAGTATCGCGGCGATGACGCGCGGAAAGGCGACACCCGACCCGTTGAGGGTGTGAACGAAGCGGGGCTTTCCGCCTTCGGCAGGCCTGTACCTGATGCTCGCGCGTCGCGCCTGGAAATCGGTGAAGCAGCTGCATGACGAAACTTCGAGCCACGCCTTCGCCCCCGGCGCGTACACCTCGAGATCGTAGGTCTTGGCACTCGCAAAACCCGTGTCACCGGCCGCAAGGAGAGTGACGCGGTATGGCAGCCCGAGAAGCTGGAGAACCTTCTCCGCCTGAAGCGTCAGGACCTCGAGCTCCTCGCCCGATGTCTCAGGAACCGCGTACCGCACGAGCTCGACCTTGTCGAACTGGTGGACCCGGATCAGTCCCCGCGTGTCCTTGCCGTGCGCGCCTGCTTCCCTGCGAAAGCACGGAGTGTAGGCCGTCATGGCGCGGGGAAGATCCGACTCGGCGAGTATCTCGCCGGCATGAAGATTCGTTATCGGCACTTCTGCCGTCGGGATGAGGAACAACTGCTCGCCGGTGACGGCGTACATGTCGTCCTCGAACTTCGGAAGCTGGCCAGTACCGGTCATAGGCGCGCGATTCACGAGCACGGGCACCCACGTCTCCTCGTAGTGGTGCTGGGTCGTATGCAGGTCGAGCATGAAATTCATGAGGCCGCGTACGAGCCGCGCGCCCGCCCCGCGGAAGACGATGAACCCTGAGCCGCTGATCTTTGCTCCCCGCTCGAAGTCGATGAGGCCCAGCGACACCCCGATCTCCCAGTGCGGCTTCACCCCCGCATCTTCCCGGGGCGTTCCCCACGACCTGATGTGCCGGTTGTTCTCTTCGCCGCCTTCAGGAACATCGTCGAGTGTGACGTTGGGCAGCTCGAGAAGCGCGGCCTCCAGGTCCCGCTCGAGGCCCGCGAGCTCACCTTCGAGCCTCGCTATCTCCTCGCCGAGGGTCCGCGACTGTGAGAGGAGGTCATCGGCGTTCTCCCCGGACCGCTTGCGGCTTGCCACTTCCTGGGTAATCGCATTCCGTGCGGCCTTCCGCTCCTCGACTGCCTGGATCAGGCCGCGCCGCTCGACATCTGTATCGCGTGCCCGGTCGATGAACGGCGCAAGCGCGTCGAGCCTGCCGCGACGACGCATTCCCTCGCGAAGCAGCTCGAGATGCTCCCGGACCATGCGCAGGTCGTGCATGGATCAGCGCGTCGGGATGCCGGGCTCGAAGGACCTGAAACCGCAGTTGGGATCGAGAACAGCCTTGACGGTGATCGCCCGGCTCTGTTTGACGACGGAGTCGACCGCGATCTTCGTATAGATGAAGGGCGAGATGTCGAACTGGCACGCGTCGCCCGGGCCATTGCGCACCGACTGGACAACGACTACCTCGCCTGGCGAGAGCACGATCGCCGAATCCGCATAGTTCCCGCTCGGCGCGATAGTGAGGGCGTCGAATGTGCCCGGCACCTTGCGCAGCCCGACCCGCCTGGCCGAGTTGATGAGCGTCACGACCTTCTGAACCGGATAGACTATTACCCGATTCTGCGCATCGAGGTCGAGCGCCACGTCGAAGTTTGCATTTCCGTCGACCCGGACGGCGGTGCGCACGTACGTGTTGATACCGCTCGGAAATGCCGCCGGCGTGCCTGTCAGGGCAAAGACGTCGTACACGTCAGATATCGTCGGAAGCTGCGCGCGCAGAAGGTTCGGGTCGCCGCAGGCGGTAAGAATTGAAGCGCAGGCGACAAGCGCCAGCGCGAGTTTGCGAGGGGTCATAACCTGCAATGGAGGAAGTGGAGCGGCATCGTCGCCCCGGTTTCGATAATACCTTGTAACTCGTGGCAGTTCAAGCGAATACGCTTGACTAGATTTCCGGCGATGTCCAGATTCGCAACACTTTTCACGGGAGCCTGATGCCGACCATTCGCGACCTCACCGTCGCCATTCGACGACGGCCCGGCATCGAAGCCGTCGTAGTGCTCGGCCGCGACGGGCTTCTGATCGACAGCCAGGCGACCATCGACCTCGACGCTGAGGGTTTGGCAGCAAGAGTGCCTGGAATCGTTGCCTCGGCCGATGAAATCGGGGCTACCACCGGCCGCGGGGCGATGCGCATCGCCCTCCTCGAGCAGGAACAGGGGTACGCAATCGTCTCCTCGATCGGCGACGATGCCGTCCTCTGCGTGCTCACAACGCACTCCGCGGATCTCGGCAGCCTGCTCTATGAGGTCCGCCGCCATCGCGAATCAATAGCGCGACTCTTCTAAGGCAGGATGATGCAACATCAGGGAGAAGACCGGCACATACTCGTCGCCGACGATGAAGCTCACATCGGGCGGATCATCAAGATAAAGATGGAGCAGGGTCCGTTCAGGGTCACCCTCGCGTTTGACGGGCAGGAGGCAATCGACGCCCTCGAGCAGGGTGACAGGGTAGACCTCGTCGTACTCGACCTCATGATGCCCCGGCTCAGCGGACTCGATGTGCTCGACCGCATCAGGGCAAACGATGCTCTCAGCGATATGCCGTGCGTGATCCTGACCGCCGCAGGCCAGGAGGACTACGAGCGGAACGCGAGAGAAAGCGGAGCAACGGCGTTCCTCACAAAGCCGTTCAGCCCGAAGAAGCTGTATGCCCTGATCGCGAAGCTGACCGGCGTGGAGGCGGACGAGTCCGCCGGAGACGACTGAGTGAACCGGTGGGTGGTGATCCTCGCCGGCGGAATCGGCTCGAGGTTCTGGCCGCTTAGCACGCCCGTCAGGCCGAAGCAGCTGCTCCCGCTGGTGAACAATGAGCCGCTTCTCATCAATACTCTAACTCGCCTCGCCGACATTGCGGCGCCCGGTCGCACTCTAATCCTCACGAACGCTTCGCTTGTCGACGCAATATCGGCGGCGGCGCCTTCGATTCCTGCTGACAACATTGTTGCGGAGCCGAAACCTGCGGGAACCGCCGCGGCTCTCGCGTGGGCGGCTCGCGAGATCGAGCTCCGGAGCGGCCCCGACGCGACAATGATCTGCGTGCACGCCGACTGGGCGATCGCCGACGACGCCGGATTCCGCGACGCCCTTATCGCTGCCGAGCGAGTGGCGCTCGAGGAGCAGGCGCTGGTTACCGTGGGCATCGTGCCCACCAGGGCGGATCCGGGAGTCGGCTACATCCACCCCGGGCCCCCGACTGCGAGCGGAGCCCGCGAGGTTCTCCGCTTTGTAGAGAAACCCGAGCGCGCGCGGGCCGAGTGGATGCTGCATGAGGGATATCTCTGGAACTCCGGGATTTTTGTCTGGCGCGTGACGGATTTTCTCGATGAGGTTCGCGCGCACACACCGGAGGTTTCGGTGGCGCTGGCGGAGCAGGCAGACCACGGCCTCGCTGCCTTCTTCGACGCGGTGATCCCCGTTTCCGTCGACAACGGGGTTCTCGAGCGAAGCAGCCGCGTGAGGGTTGTTTCCGGTGACTTCGGCTGGGACGACGTAGGCACCTGGGCAGCTCTCAGGCGCGTCAAGCCCGAAGACGCGACTGGCAACGTGGTGAGCGGGCGCGTTCACACGCTTGACTCAACCGGTAACGTCGTACACGCGGAAGGGAATGCGGTTGTGATGTATGGCGTCAGGGATCTTGTCGTAGTCACAAGGGGAGGACTCACCCTCGTCACCACCACCGACAAATCCGCGGACCTCAAGACGCTGATCGACTCCCTTCCCGCCGACCTTCGCGATCCGGCATGAAGCGCCTTTATCTGTATGACGACGCGAAGGCACGCGAATTCGCGCCGTTTGCCCTGACCCGCCCGGTTTCCGAATTGAGGGCCGGCGCAGAGCTGATCCGCCTGAGATGGGAGCGCGCCGCAGCAGCAAAGGCCTTCGGTTTCATCGGGGCATCGCATCTGGCTGACTTCGAGGAGTTCGATTCACCGCCGGCGGTAAGCGTGGATACGACGATTCCCGCGGGTTCGGTCATCGTCAATTCGCGTTACGTCGTCTCTCTCGATTCACGCATCGACGACACGAGTCTGGCGTTCGTAGCGGATGGGTCGGTTTGCGCAGTCCGTGTCAGAGAATCGACAGACATCGCCGCGCTCGCCGAAGGCGCGCAGGATCTTGCGGCGCTGGTTCCCGAGGGTGCTGTGCCGACCGGGATTGGCGGCAGGTGGCTGCACGAGGTGTGGGACCTTGTCGGCGACCTTCAGGCACAGCTGAGCGAAGACATTCCGCTCATCGGATCGAGGCTGTCCGGCGCGGCAATAGAGAACGCGACAATAATCGGGAAGCACCGCATCTACATGGAAACCGGCGCGCGAATAGAGCCATTCGTGGTGCTCGACGCGTCTGACGGGCCGATACTCATAAGGCGCGGCGCGACTATCGCTTCGTTCACGCGGATCTTCGGGCCATGTTACATCGGCGAGAACACGCACGTTGCGGGCGACTCTATTCGAGGCTGTTCGATCGGCGACGTGTGCAAGGTCCACGGTGAGATTTCCTCGACGGTGATGCTCGGCCACTCGAACAAGGGACACACCGGATTCGTCGGGAACAGCTATCTTGGGCGATGGGTGAATCTTGGCGCGGGCACGACGACGAGCAACCTGAAGAATACTTACGGAACCGTGGCGCTCTGGACTCCCGATGGAGTGCGTGATACAGGATTGCAGTTCCTCGGGAGTCTCGTCGGGGACCACGCAAAGCTGGGGATCGGCACGATGCTCACGACTGGCTGCGTGGTTGGCGCAGGTGCAAACGTGTATGGTTCCGGAGTGACGCCGAAAGTCGTGCCACCCTTTGCGTGGGGGGCCGGCGAGCCGTGGGGACGAAACGACTTTACACGGTTCTGCGATGTTGCCGGGAGGGTGATGGAGCGGCGCGACGTAGTGCTTACTGAAAAAGCGAAATCGCAGCTGGCCGATGCCTACCGCGCCTGCGGAGATAAGGCATGAAGCTTTGCGTGATCGGCAGCGGCAGTCGCGGGAACGCTGTGCTCATCCAGTCAGGACAAACGCGAATCCTCATAGATGCGGGGTTCGGTCCCCGCACCATCGCGAAGCGACTTCTCTCGGTCGGCGTGAATCCATCGTCGATAGAAGCAGTCGTGCTTACGCACGAGCACACCGACCACTCGAAGGGAGTCAGGGCGGGTGCGGCCCGCTGGGGCTGGCGGGTGTTCGCGACGCGGGGAACGCATAAAGGTTGCGACTCACTCGCCGCGCAGGGCGTTGAGACGCTGGTCGCTGATCAGGTATTGAGGGTTGGCGAAGTGGAAATTTTTCCCGTCTCGACATCTCACGATGCGACCGAGCCCGTGGCAGTGATCGCCACCGACTCAACCAGCGGTGTTCGCGCCGGTATCGTTTACGACCTTGGCGTGATGAGCGAGGGAGTACAACGCGCGGTCGAAGGGGTCGAGATTCTCGTCATCGAGTCGAATCACGACGGCGAGATGCTCCGCAACGGGCCGTATCCCGCCATGCTCAAGCGTCGCATCGCGGGCAATCACGGGCATCTCAGCAACCGTGCGGCAGGGGCTGCTGCTGCCACGTGCGCCCACCGCGGCCTCACTCATGTCGTTCTCGCACACCTGAGCGAGACCAACAACACGCCCCGGGTTGCGATCGACGCCATGCGCCGGGCACTTGGCCGCACGGCTTTCGCGGGAAGCGTCGTTGCCGCACAGCAGGATGTTCCTTCACGGGTTTTGGGAGCCGGCCGGTCGAGCTCGTTCAGCGCCGTCCAGCTTTCACTGGGACTTTGATGCGCGCCTCCGTCATAATCACCACCTATAATCAGCCGGCGCAGCTCGAGAAGGTGCTCTGGGGTTATGCAACCCAGAGGGACGCGGACTTCGAGCTGATCGTGGCCGACGACGGCTCAGGCCCGGAGACTACCGAGGTCATCGACAGGGTCGCACTGACTGCCGGCCTCGACGTCATCCACATCTGGCACGAGCACCGCGGTTTCCGAAAAACAGAGATACTCAACCGGGCGATCGTCGCCGCAGGTTCCGAGTATCTCGTCTTTTCCGACGGCGACTGCATTCCGAGAGATGATTTCGTCGCGACTCACGTGCGGCTCGCGCGGCCTGGATCCTTCCTCTCAGGCGGCTATCTCAAGCTTCCCCGCGAGGTGAGCGCCCAGATAACCGTCGCCTCAGTGAAATCGGGGGACGCGACGCGGCCCGAGTGGCTGCGTGAGCGCGGCTGGCATCCGGGCAAGAGGGCCTTCCGGCTGCTCAGGTCAGAGCGGCTGGCGCTCCTGCTTGACTCAGTCACGCCGACGCGCCGAACCTGGAACGGACACAACTCGTCAGCCTGGAAATCCGCGGTTATCAGGGCCAACGGATTCGACCTCGACATGGGATACGGCGGGCTCGATCGCGCCCTCGGCGAGAGGTTGGTGAACGCCGGAGTGCGAGGCAGGCAGGTACGGCACCGTACACCCTGCCTCCACCTCCATCACGAGCGACCGTACGCGGATCCGGTGCGGTGGAAACGGAACCATGATATCCGTGAACGCATTCGCCGTGGGCGTGAAACTCGCGCCGTTTCCGGAATAGCGGAGATGGGCATCGATCCTTCGCTGCTCACGACGAGGCCTGGGCAGCTTCTGGGACCCGACCGCGGAGCGGTGCTGTCCCGTTAAGTCACCTGCCGGCTGCGTCCGGCAGCTCGGCAGCAAGTGCGCGCTCAATCGACGAGAAAAGCTCCCTGATGTCATCCTCGGTTGTCCTGAAGCCCAGCGTGCACATCCGAAGGGAGAATTTTCCGCCGAGCCGGGTGGACGAGATGAGAAATTTCCCCTCCGAAACGACTCTTGCATTCACGCGCTCGTTGAGCGAGTCGAGCGATCCTTCATCAATCGATTGCGGCCGCGCGCGGAAGCAGAGAATCCCGAACTGAGCCGGAGACAGCACCTCGAAGTGGGGGGAGGCCTGGACAAGAGACTCGAGCACCCGCGCCCGATTCATTCCATCGCGTATTGCGGCGGAGATCAGCTCGGTTCCGAAATACTTGACGGAGAACCAGATCTTCAGCGCTCGCGAGTAACGTGTGAGCTGCACGCCGCGATCCGCGAACGTAACCTCCTCCTCGCCGGGCGCCACGTCCTTCAGGTACTCCGGCCAGATGCGGAAGGCAGACGTGAGCACGGCGGGGTCGCGGACCATCAGGCACCCGCACTCGAACGGGACGAAAAGCCACTTGTGGGGATCGAGCGTGATGCTGTCCGCGCGTTCCATCCCGCTCAGGAGTGACTTCCCTTCCTCGGTCAGTACAGCGAATCCTGCGTACGCTGCATCGATATGCAGCCAGACGTGCTCGCGCAGGCAGAGATCCGCAATATCGTGCAGCGCATCAACTGACCCGGTGTTCGTCGAGCCTGCATTCGCGACAACCATACATGGTGTCAAGCCGGCACGCCTGTCCGCATCCACGAGAGCGCCGAGGCTTTCAGCAGTCATCCTGAACAGCTCATCCGTACCCACGATCCTGACGTTTTCCCTCGGCAAACCAGCAATCCACGCCGCGCGCAGCACAGAGGAGTGGGCCTGCGATGAAGCATAGACAACCAGGCGGGAAATATCGGCGCCCCCGTTCACCGAGGCGTGCCGGGCCGCCACCATCGCAGTAAGGTTCGCCGATGAGCCACCGGAGGTGAGAAGTCCGGACGCGCCCTCGGGCATTCCAGTCCAGTCCCTTATCCATTCCAGGACGACCATCTCAAGCTGATTCGGGCCGGCAGCAACCGGCCACACCCCGGCGTAGAAATTGTAGCCCGTGGCGAGCCAGTCGCCCATCAGCGCGGGGAATGTCGGGCAGCTCGGAACGTATGCCATGAAGCCGGGATGCGGCTCGCGGGCATGATACGGAAAGACGTTTTGCCTGAGAGAGGCGATGATCGCGTCCGAGTCAAGTGGCGAGCGCGGCGCAGGCTCCATCAACGCAGCGTTCAGCTCCCGCCGCGGACGCCCGGCAATGACGGGCTCTTCGCGGACGGTCGCGAGATGTGTCGCCACGATGTCCGCGATCTGATGGCCAAGGCGCCTCATCGTTTCGAGGTCGAGATCGAGCGGAGAGCGCTCGCGGCCCGCCGGCGATACTTCGGCCTCCTGGGTCATGCTTCAGCTATTGCCGTGCGCGGAACGGAATCCAGAACATGCTGACATGAAAGTCCCCGAATGCTGAGTTCCTGACCGCAACATAGTGCTCCCGGTGCTGTCGGCGCGCAACAACCGCCTAGCTCATGCGTCGCTCAGACCTTCGCTCCCGCCCCACAGCGGGATCGCCACACCGCCGGCATCCTCGTAGAACTTCACGCTGCCTGGAGCGAAAATTTTCGCGAGCATCAGGATCTGCCCTGCATGCATGGAAAAGTGCTCGACGACATGGTAGACGGCGCCAATGACCGTCGTTTCCCTTCCCTGAATCGTTCGCGGCTCCGAGAGCTGCGCTTCCGAAAGTCGGGCAAGCACGCTGTCAGCATCGGCCACCGCTCTGTCGAGCATCCCGAGCAGCTCCGCTCCCGTCAATCCTCCGCGCGCCGCGAATTCCGATGCCCTGTCGCGATCGGTTAGCGCGCCGCCCACTCCGCCAACGATCCACTGGCGGATGTTGCCGGAGAGGTGAAGCAGCAGGTTGCCAATGCTGTTCGACCCCTCGGCCGGCCGCTTCCAGACAATGTCATCCGGAAGCCCCTCGACTGCGCTACGGATCTTCGCAGGATACTCGCGGGCCAGATAATAGCGCGAACGCTCGATGAAACTCTGCCCGGTCATGCGGGGAAATCTATTCCACGACGGAGAGCAGCACCGGATTCGAGAGATAGATCACCTTCTCCTGGCGTCTCGAATGGAGAATCCTCATGAACCAGTTCTCGCCTTTCCATTCGCCTCCGTGCTCGAGAACCCACTTTCCGAGCTTCGTAACGTCGTCCGGCGCCATCCTCAGGCACCCGTGAGAATCGGCAGAGCCGAGGCTCCCGACGTCACCCGTGCCGTGGATATAGTAGTCGGGCTCCATGAAGAAGATCTTCACGACCTTCATTGGATTCCCCGGTTCTCCCGGACCCTTGGCGGTCTTGTTCTTCGCCCACTCAGACGGCGGGGGCCGCCAGCTCGGGTTCCAGTTCAGCTTGCGGATCTTGAACTCGCCCTTCGGGGTCGGGTATGGCTCCTTTCCGTCGGCGATATCGAACATCGACGTTATCGTGTCCGACTCGTACACGTAGAGGATCTTGTCAGAGAGATCCGCGACAAGCCGGAAGCCGGTTCCGCCCTGCTCAGCACCGTCCCCGGGGAGAGTGGCCAGCCGTGTCATGCCCCCGGCAATTATCACAACCCCGGTGAGCGCCGCGCCAACCAGGGCGCTTCTGAAAAATCTATTCATCACGTATTCCAGTCGTTGTAAGTAGATGTGGCTTTAATGCAAGCGATTCCCGCCCGCTGCCGCTCCTCCTAGAAATGCAAAAGCAGCCAGCATCGGCGGCGCTCTAAAGTCCCCTGTCTACAAGTTTTTTCATCGCTCAGGATACATCGCATTTGGCCTTTGAATCTGGAGGGGAGTGCAAACGGCGGACCAGATGTTTCATCTGGTCATTACCGCTGGTATCAGCTCCCCGGGAACACACACCTGAGCCGCGATTCTGGAAGCCGTCCTACTCCTCGGA
>JBBQZF010000016.1:0-27467 GCA_038208015.1 Gemmatimonadales bacterium | reverse complement strand
GAGATAGACAGCGAACGACCGGTGACTTGTGGAGTGGAGTCTGGTTCCCGCCCGTCACGGTGAGACCTGCTGCCGGCTAGCCTCCGTCCTTTTTCCTGTCGTTAATCAGGACGTTGACTATCATCCACAGCCCAAGCCCTGCCGCGATGGCAATGCAGATCACTCCGAGCGATCGCCAGTATTGTAACATCGAGCTGCCGGCGATAAGCAATCCAGCCAGTACGAGACCTGTAAAGATCCTGTTGGCAATCTTCTCCATGCCGTTGAGCAGCATTGGCAGCTGAGGCGTATCGACCCTGAACGCGAAATCGTTGCGCGCCATGCGCTCGGTTATCGCGTCGAGGCGGCGCGGCAATGCGTTCACCAGGTCGCTCGTGTCGCTCGCCATCTGGAACAGCCGCCGGGGCGACAGGTCGCGACGGGCCCGCTCGTTGGCGATGTTCGTCGCGTAGTCGCGCATCGTCTCCGAGGGATTGAACGCAGGATCGAGAGAGCGCGTCACGGCATCGAGGTTGAACAGTGCCTTTGCCAGAAGGGTAAGCTCGGCGGGAAGCTTGAGGCCCTCCCGGTAGCCGATGCCGATCATCTGGTACAGCACGAGGCCCGCCGGCGTATCACCGACCGACGCGTCTGCGTGTTTCGCGATGAGCGACGCGACGTCCCTGACGTATGCCGAGCGGTTGAAGTCCTGGCCGTGCTCGCCGATGTCGATAAGGACTTCGGCCGCGGCATCACCCTGGTTTTCGGCCATCGACAACAGAAGCCGGATGACCGAGGTGCGCATCGAGTCAGTCAGGTGCGCGGTCATGCCGAAGTCGATCATTGCAAGCTTTGCATCGTCTGGGTCGGCGAGCTCGGTCGCCTCTTTCATCGCCTCTGCTTCGGTCCGCATGAGCGGCGTCGCGGCGGGGCGTTCTTCCGTTCTCCGGTTCAGCGCGGCGGCCTCGGCAGGCGTCAGCGGATTCTCGCGGCCCGGAAGGACGAGAAAGATGTTGCCCGGGTGCGGGTCGGCGTGAAAATGACCGGTGACGGTTATCTGATGCAGGTAGGCACGAGCGAACTCATCCGCGAGCGGCTCAAAATCGTAGTCGATACGCGTGATCGGGGGAATCTCGCTGATCTTTATGCCGCGAACCCGCTGAGTCGTCATCACGCGATGTGTCGTGTACGCATCGACGACGCGGGGAATCAGGATGTGCGGGAAGCCGACGAGCGAGCGCCGGAAGCTTGCGGCGTTTCGCGCCTCTGTCCTGTAGTCGAGCTCGTCGACGAGCGCCCGCTCGAGCTGCTGGACGACTCCGATGACGTCGACTTTGTCGCCGGCGGAGGTGTGCGCGGCCAGGAAGCCAGCGAGCTCGTGAAAGAACTCCATGTCATCCGAGAGGATCTCCCTTATGCCCGGGCGCTGGACCTTGACGACGACTTCGCGTCCGTCGCGGAGCGTGGCCGCATGCACCTGCCCTAGAGACGCGCTCCCCAGCGGCTGGCGATCGAACGTCCCGAAGAGTTTGTTGACCGGTGCACCGAGTTCCTCCTCGATGCACTTCTCGACATCGCTGAAGTCCATCGCCGGCACGCCGTCCTGGAGATTCTCGAGCTGCTTCACGTACGTTGCCGGCAGCAGGTCCGGCCGCGTGGAAAGCACCTGGCCAAGCTTGATGTAGGCGGGACCGAGCTCTATCAGGCGATCCTTGAATGCCTCCGCCATCCTGTCGCGCTTGTCATCGTCGACTGGCGCGGCAGCCTGGTCGAGCGCCGCACCCTGCATCTCGAGCAGGCTCTGGCCACGGGCAAAGTCCATCAGCCCGTAGCGGGTGAACAGCCCGACGGTCGACGCCAGCCGGGGGATGTACCGGGGAGCGATGATCATGAAGAGTCGAAAAGGCAGAAAGCATGCCCGTCCCCGATTGCCCCTAAAGCATTGAATTGGAGATATTTACGAATGGCAGACTCACCACAGCCCAGGAAAGCCGGGGCCGGCACCGGCAGGGCGGCCGTGACAATTGTCCCCAAACCCTGGGGCCACGAGACGATCTGGGCGCACACCGACAGGTACGTCGGGAAGATCCTTCACATCAAGGCGGGACAGGCGCTCTCGGTCCAGTACCACAACCGGAAGGATGAAACGGTGCACCTCCTCTCCGGCGAGCTCATCTACCGGGTGAAGCTCGGTGAGGATCTTGAAGACATGCACTTGAGCGCCGGCGAATCCTTCAGGATCTGCGCCGGGACAGTTCACCAGATGGAGGCAGTCACCGACTGCGACGTGCTCGAGGCATCGACGCCCGACCTCGACGATGTGGTAAGACTATCCGACAGATACGGGCGACAGGGGACAAGCACGCCATGAAAGTGATAATTCCGCTCGCGGGAAAGGGAACGAGGCTCCGCCCGCACACACACGTCACGCCGAAGCCGATGATGAGAGTCGCCGGAAAACCGGTGATGTCATACGTACTTGACGAGCTGCGCGACCTCGGTGGTGTCGAGGAGGTCATCTACATCACCGGTCACCTCAAGGAGAAGGTCGAGGAGTTCGCGAGGCAAAGCCTGGACATACCCTCGGTCTTCATCGAGCAGAAGATCCAGGATGGTACAGCCGGCGCAATCGCCCTCGCCCGCGACCTCGTCGACCAGCCGGTGCTGATAATCTTCGTCGACACGATCTTCGACGCGGACCTCTCGGTGGTCAACACGACAGATGCCGACGGCATCATCTGGACGAAGGAAGTCGAGGACTACCAGCGGTTCGGCGTCGTCGTAGCAGACGAAAGCGGAAACATGACGCAGATCGTCGAGAAGCCGAGCACCCCGGTCTCGAAGCGCGCGAACATTGGACTTTACTACATAAGGAACTGGAAGCTGCTCTTCGAGGGCATAGATCATGTTCTCGCGTCGCCGACCAACAAGGGTGAGTACTACCTTACCGATGCGTTTCAGTACATGATCGACAAAGGCGCAAAGATCCAGGTCATCGATGTGGAAGGGTGGTACGACGCGGGCAAGATCGAGACGATGCTGGAGACAAACCAGACGATGCTGACGAAAGGTCGAGCGCGCCGGCCGGAAACCGCTGCCGGCTGCACGATCGTCGACCCTGTCTACATTGAGGACGATGTGACGATCGAAGGCTCTACTGTGGGCCCCAACGTCTCGATCGGAAAGGGAAGCATCGTCCGCAATTCGACTGTTACCCACTCGATCGTCGGAACCGGAGCACGCATACTCGACTCCAGGCTATCCAGGTCCCTCGTCGGGGACGAGGCTGTGCTGGAGGGAGTCGTCGGCGAGGTCACCGTTGGAGATAACTCGGAGGTGCGGGTATCGCCGGCAGGCAGAACGGCGGCATGAGCGGCCGGCTTCAACAGCACCTCGAGCCGGGCTTGCTGTACCGGTTCTCCAGCCGCTCGCAGAAGAACTGATCGCGGGTCATCGGCATTCGACCAGGATGCGCGGTTAGCGTGTGCGAGAGATACCGGTCGTAGTCCGGCGCTCCGAGCACCGCGCGAAGGAGACGCGCGATGCTGTTGACGAGCAGCCGGATCCGCTCCGTCACGGCGCGTCTACCCTGACCGGCACGCGTGACGGAAGGTTGTTCTCGAATATCTCGAAGATCCTCCGGTACTCGTCCGCCCACGATGATGGCCGCAGGAAGGCGTGGTCCTCCACCGGATATACCGCAAGCTCCCAGTCAGTCTTTCCGAGCTCGATGAGTCGTTGCGTGAGCCTTACCACATCCTGGAAGAGGACGTTGGTGTCGACCATGCCGTGGAGTATGACGAGAGGGTCCTTCAGGCCTTCAGCAAAATAGATCGGTGAGGATCTGCGAAACGAAAGAGTGTCGGCCTGCGGCGTGTTGAGGATGTTCGAGGTGTAACCGTGATTGTAGCTCGCCCAGTCAGTCACGCTGCGGAGCGCCGCGCCCGCGCCGAAATGCTCGGCCTCCGTGAACAGTGCGAACAGCGTGATGAATCCGCCGTAGCTTCCGCCGTAGATGCCGACGCGCTCAGGATGGATGTTGAATCGCGACTGGAGGTACTTCGACGCATCGACGTGATCCTGAAGGTCGCGGCCGCCCATGTGCCTGTAAATCGCCGTGCGCCAGTCGCGGCCGTATCCTGCCGAGCCGCGGTAGTCGAGGTCGAGAACAGTATAGCCCTTCGAGGCAAGCAGCTGGTTGAACATGTACTCGCGCGGATACTCCGACCAGAAATTGCCGACGTTGTGAAGGTAGCCCGCGCCGTGAACGAAGATCACACCCGCGCCATTTGACTGCGCGCCCATGTCCTCCGGCCTGTAGATGTGCGCAGGTATCTCGACGCCGTCGGATCCGGGGATCATCACGATCGCCGGCTCGATCCAGTTGAACGACAGCCATTCCGCACTTGCCGACACGGTGAGCTGCGACATCTGCGCGCCCGGCCGGTTCTCCATCACGAAGAGATCCGGGGGACGGTTTACATACGAATACACGTTTGCGATAAGCCGCTGGTCGGGTGACACCACACCGATGTGGCGGCCTGACCGCGTTGTGATCCGCTCCCTCGTGCCGCCGTTCACAGGAAGGCGATAGATCTGTTCCTCGAATGGAGACGGCTCGTTTGTATGGATGTAGAAGGTTCTTCCGTCCGGAGAGAGAGCGACACGAAGCACTTCCCAGTTTCCGCTAGTGAGCTGGCGCCTGTCGGTCCCGTTCGCGTTGACCGTATACAGGTGCGCATATCCGGTCGCCTCTGAGACGTAGTAGAAGCGGCGCCCGCCGTCGTACCATCCGGCGCAGCTGAACGCGCAAGGCCCTCCGACCCACGCCGTATCGCGAAGCGTCTCCAGCGTCGTGATTGCGCCGGCCTGATCTACCGTCTGGAGCGCGCGGACCTTGTTGTCAGTGCTGTACGCGAAAAATGCGGCGCGCTGTCCGTCGCGACTCCAGCTGATGGGCACGACGAACCGGCTCAGAGAGTCGTCGGGTGTGGCCCTGAGCCACGTGAGGTTGCCGTTTCGGAGATTCACCAGGCCA
The DNA here is from genome assembly GCA_038208015.1 of Gemmatimonadales bacterium. Lineage (GTDB taxonomy): Bacteria > Gemmatimonadota > Gemmatimonadetes > Gemmatimonadales > Gemmatimonadaceae > UBA4720. The sequence continues at coordinate 22,450 of JBBQZF010000016.1, read as the reverse complement.
ACCCGGCCGCGGGCCTGCGCGTCGCCGACATTCTCGCGTCCCCTGATCTGCTCGATGTAACCGGACTCGGTTACGAAGCGCGGTATCTCGTTCCCCCGTGTTCCCTGGGCCGGAATTCTCGTGGTGACGAGAATCGCATTCGCGTCAGGCGACGGAAGGACCGCCGCGAGCTGCTCGCCACGCTGCGTGTAGTAAGTCTTGAGTGATCTTGATTCGCGCTCCAGTCGCTCAACGCGCGCTATGCTGTCTGCACGGAGACGATCCCGTATCGCCTCGAAAAGCTCGCGCTGCTGTTGCTGGATCTGGCCTCGCTGGCCTGTTGGCGGGGCCGAGTCGGCGGGCGCGGGGCCGGCGCGCAGGTCGGTGAGCTGGCGGAGAAGTCCCCCATCCAGGTCGATCGAAAAGGCGTTGTTGTCCCGGATGAAATAGACCTTCGATCCATCCGCGGAGAAACGCGGCTGCTGTTCCCGAGCCAGGGTTTCAGTGAGGCGTCGCGTCGTGCCTCGCTGCATGTCGTTGATGTAGATGTCGCCATTGAACTCGACCGCCTGATATCTGCCGTTCGACGACCTGTCGCCGACCATTATCAGGGCGCCAATTGAATCGTACTGGGCAGGTGACAGGCGCTCGGGTTTCGAACCGGCGACGGCTCTTACCCGGAACGATTTGGGGGTCTCCCGCCAGTCGGCGCCAGCTTCTACCCAGGTGAAGTAGATCCAGCGGCTGTCCGCGCTCCAACGGATGTTCTCCGGTTCGCGACCGTAGAGCTCGGGGCCTCGCATGATGTTCTTGATCGAGAAATCGAACTCCGGAACCTGCTGGGCTCCGGCCGGTGCGGCAATGAGGAATGCAAGGAGGATTCTGCGCATCTGGAAAAGTTGAAGGTTCAAATGAAGATAAACGGCGTCAACCGGCAGTTGCATCCACCAGGAATTCTCTCGTGTGGCTGAAGCCGACCTCGGTCGTCGTTGCCGAAATCCGCCCCCGCCAGATTCCAATCCAGACCCTTACTGACTCGATCAGCACGACTATGACGGAGGCCATGAAAAATCCCGCGACCGCTGCGTCGAGTCGGTCGTTGAAGATCATGTGCCTCGCCGCACCGACCGACCTCACGCCCGGAGGCAGGTTGCCGGCTTCGACGAATGTGCTGACCCACCGCGCGTGAGCGAGGAAACCCAGCCGTGGATCGTCGGAGAAGATCTTGATCCAGCCACCGGTGAGCGTGACTGTCGCAACCCAGGTCAGTGGAACGATCGTTATCCACGCGAACCGTGCCTTGCCCATCTTCATTATCACCGTAGTACCGACGCAGAGCGCAACGGCCGCGAGAAGCTGGTTTGATATGCCGAACAGCGGCCACAGGGAGTTTATTCCTCCCAGCGGGTCCATCACCCCCTGATAAAGGAAGTATCCCCAGCACGACACGATGACAGCGCTGGTGATCATCACTCCCGGATACCAGCCCGTCTGTCCCATTGGCTTCCATATCCGGCCCAGCAGCTCCTGCAGCATGAAGCGCCCGATGCGGGTGCCTGTGTCTACCGTCGTCAGGATGAAAAGCGCCTCGAACATTATCGCGAAGTGATACCAGAGCGCCATCGCGCCTGTGCCGCCGATTACCGACGAGAAAATCAAAGCCATCCCGACTGCGAGGCTCGGACCCCCTCCTGTACGCGACAGGATGCTTGACTCGCCTATCTGCCGCGTGAGAATGTCGATGTCAGCCGCGGTGACAACGAACCCCCAGCCCTGAATCGCCTCCGCCGCCGAGATTGCTGTGGTGCCGAGGAGTCCGGCGGGCGCGTTGATGGCGAAATAGATGCCGGGTGTGAGTACGCAGGCCGCGATGAGCGCCATCACCGCGACGAGTGATTCCGTGAGCATGCCGCCGTAGCCGATCATTCGCGCGTGAGTCTCGCGGGAAATCATCTTTGGTGTCGTGCCCGATGCGACGAGTGCGTGGAAGCCGGAAATTGCGCCGCACGCGATCGTTATGAAAACGAACGGGAACAGCTTGCCGGCGAAGATCGGCCCGGTTCCATCCGTGAACCGGGTAACGGCTGGCATCTGGAGCGGTGGCAGCACTACAAGGATGCCGATCGCCAGAGCGACGACGACTCCAATCTTCACGAACGCCGACAGGTAGTCGCGCGGTGCGAGCAGCAGCCACACCGGAAGGACCGATGCAGCGAATCCGTAGCCGATTATCAGCCAGGCGATAGTCGTTGCCTGAAGCGTGAACACCGGCGCAAGCGACGGCTGGGCCGCCACCCACTGCCCCGCGTAAACGGCGAGCACGAGCAGCACGATCCCGAATCCGGTGGCTTCGAGAACCCTGCCAGGGCGGACCCACCTGATGTAGGTGCCCATCAGGATGGCAATCGGCATCGTCAGGCCGATCGTCACGATTCCCCACGGGCTGTCGCGAAGGCCATTCACGACAACGAGGGCGAGTACGGCGACAAGAATTATGAGGATTCCGAGAACGGCGGCGATGGCCGTGTACCCCGCGACCTGCCCTATCTCGTCCTTCGCCATCTGTCCGAGCGACTTGCCGTCCCGGCGCATCGATGCGCAAAGGATGACGAAATCCTGGACCGCCCCACCGACAGCGACGCCGACGATTATCCAGAGCGCGCCGGGCAGGAACCCGAACTGCGCTGCGAGCGTCGGCCCGACGAGAGGGCCGGGGCCGGCGATCGATGCGAAGTGGTGCCCGAAAACGATCCACTTGTTGGTGGGGATGAAATCGCGACCGTCGCTGCGCCTGACTGCGGGAGTAGCCCGCTCGTCGTCGAGCGCGAATATCCTGCTCGCGATGAAGCTGCTGTATACCCGATAGGCGATGACGTACGTGCAGACGGCCGCGGTCAGCAGCCAGGCGGCGTTTATCGTCTCGCCTCTCGACAGGGCAAGGCGACCGAAAGCCAGCGCCCCGAGCACGGCGACGAGGAACAGAAACAGGTGGCGAAGTGACTGGCGCATCAGGTTCGGCTGAAGAGGCGGTGAAATTGCTGAACGATTAAGTTTCCCGCAATCAGACATGCTTGCTCTACAGTCGATCCCGCGTCAGCGGCTGACCGCCCTTCTGGGCGCCGCACTTCTATATGGTTGCGCGTCCTCCGGCGCGGAGCAGTCGGCACAGCCTGCGCCTGAGGCAAATCCGCTTGCCTCGATGCTTGGCCGCCAGGTCGTGGTTCTGCCTGCCCAGCTGCTATCGACTTCCGGCCCCGGGGGCACGTGGGAAGTGCGGCCCGCAGCCGCACCTCTCCTCCAGGTTCTCGACGAGGAGATTGCCGAGGCGTTCAGGAAGCGCGGTGTTCGCGGCAACTGGACATTCGCTCGCGAGATTGTCGCATCCGCCACCCGCAACGCTGGTCTTGCGGGAAACCCGCTGGGACTTTCGGTAACGGGGATTCGGCGTGTGAGGGCCGGAGATGCTCCGCTCCCTGAACCGCTTGCGGGAGAGATCAGGACACTCGTCTCGCTCACGTCTGCGCGCTACGTGATAATGCCGCTCGAGACGAAACTTGACATCACCGCGGATTACAGGAAGGGTGCTCTCCGGCTGCTCCTGATCGATGCCCGAACGGCGCGAGTGCTTTATGCAGGTGATGTCGAAGGCCAGCCGTCCTACGACCGCGATGTCGTCAGGGATGCGGTGAGCCCTTACGGATTCCGGATTCTTTCCCGCGAGCTCGCCGCGCTGTTTGCGGACATGGTGATTCCGCAGTAGGTGGCCGGAGAACGTCAGTGACCACGGTCTTCCACGTATCTGACCTCCATTTCGGGCGTCCCGCTGTACCGGCTCAGATCGAGGCGATCGAGCAGATCATTCAGGAATCGAAGTTCGACGTTGTCGCAATCTCTGGCGACCTGTCGCAGCGAGCCCGGGCCGGTGAGTTCCAGAGGGCAGCTGTTTTCATCCGCGACGCGGAACGAGTCTCCCGCACCATCTGCGTACCCGGCAACCACGACGTGAAGTGGTGGAGTGCTCCCCTTGGCCTGAGGGACCGGGACAACATCTACGAGAACTACCGCGCCTTCATATCCCACGACCTCGAGCCCGTCCTGCGTGTCCCGGGAGTCGTTTTCGCCGGGGTCAACACGTCGCATGGTGTGACGATGCGGACGCTCACATGGAATCTTCGCGACATATCGATTATCGGCGACCTGAGAGCAGAGCAGTTCGACGCGGCAGAGCAGGAGTTCGAGAAATCGAATCCCGGCGATGCCCGCGTCATCGTGATGCATCACAACCCCGTGAAGGGGGAGCTCTCGAAGCGCCACGGCCTGAAGAGCACGAAGAAGATCCTCGGGCGCTTCGCGCAGATGGGCGTCGACCTCGTCCTTTGCGGACACGACCACCAGGAATCAGTTCACTACATCGAGCACACGAAGAAGGGGACAGTCATCTCGACGGCAGGTACTGTCTCGTCCCGCTCGCGCGGCGGGAGGCCGTCGTCAGTGAACGTGATAGCGATAACCGAGCGGACGATAGACGTGACGACCTACATCTGGTCGAAGGCGACGAAAACGTTCTCACCCGGACCCCACCGTTGCTTCGAGCGCTCCGCCGACTGATAGGCGGCGCGCAGGCACAGCTCCAGCTTGCACTGGATTTCGATGTGCGCCCGGAACCTCCGAGTGTCAGGGCGCAGCCAGGACGCCGGCGGGTCGAGCGAACACACCCCGCGGACGTCCCGCTGGTCCGCGAGCTGGCGAAGCATCATGCCCACCTCAACGCGACGCGATTTGGCGGCGAGCTCTCGACGATTCCCATCCGCGTATCGAGGCGGATGAAAAGCAGACTCGGTCACTATTTTTGGCGTGGTCAGGCCAGCAGGTGCGCCGAGATCGTCATAAGCCGGAGACACATCCGGAAGAATGGGTGGGACGAAGCGATACACACCCTGCTCCACGAGATGGTGCACCAGTGGCAGGACGAGGCGGGCCAGAAGCCTGATCACGGCCGCGAATTCAGGCGCAAGGCGCGGTCGGTGGGTATCGCCCCACGCGCACGCCGTGAAATAGCCTGATCCCTTATCTTTGAGCATGTCAAAAGACCTCTACAACATCGATTTCGCGCTCTCCGAGGAGGAGCGCGCGATTCGCGACAGCATCCGCCAGTTCGTCGACGAGCAGGTGATCCCGGTGATCGGGAAATGTTACGTCGAAGGCAGGTTTCCCCGCGAGATAATCCCCCAGATGGCGGAGCTCGGCGTTTTCGGCGCCAATCTTCCCGAGGAGTACGGGTGCGCGGGGCTCAGCAACGTCGCGTACGGGCTGATAAACCAGGAGCTCGAGCGCGGTGACTCAGGGGTCAGGTCGTTCGCGTCGGTTCAGGGTTCGCTCGTGATGTACCCGGTCTACGCGTTCGGCAGCGATGAGCAGAAAACTCACTGGCTGCCGAAGATGGCCAGCGGTGAAGTGATCGGCTGCTTCGGCCTGACGGAGCCCGACTACGGGTCGAACCCGTCGGCAATGATCACCCGGGCACGCGAGCAGGGGGATGGAAGCTGGATCCTCAACGGCGCAAAGATGTGGATCACCAACGGCTCGACTGCGCAGGTATCGATAGTCTGGGCGAAGACGGGAGACCTCGACGACGACAAGTCGATTCGCGGGTTCATAGTGCCGACGGACACTCCCGGCTTCAGCGCACGCGATCAGAAGGGGAAGCTTTCGCTTCGTGCGTCAGACACGAGTGAGCTCGTCCTTCAGGATGTCCGCCTCCCGGCCGACGCGGTGCTTCCGAAATCAGGCGGCATCAAGAGCCCGCTGATGTGCCTGACGCAGGCCCGTTACGGAATCTCATGGGGCGCAATCGGCGCTGCGATCGCATGCTACGAGGAAGCGCTTTCGTATGCGGGAACCCGGGTGATGTTCGGCAAGCCGATCGGCGGATTCCAGATCCAGCAGGAGCGGCTTGCCAACATGATCACTGAGATCGTGAAGGCGCAGCTGCTGTCGCTTCACCTGGGCCGGCTCAAGGACGAGGGAAAGGTCACACCGCAGCAAGTTTCGCTCGCCAAGCGGAACAACGTCAACATCGCCACGGACATTGCCCGCGAGGCCCGGCGCCTCCTCGGCGCCAACGGAATACTTGCCGAGTATGCGTCGATGCGGCACATGGCGAATCTCGAGAGTGTTTACACGTACGAAGGGACTCACGACATCCACACGTTGATCATCGGCCAGGCGGTCACCGGGATAGCAGCTTTCGAATAGGGCTCCGTTGATGAAGCCGTCGGTGATAACGGAATGGCGTTATGAAGCGTTCAGGCGCCGGCCACGGTGAACGGCGGGGTCGGGAGCGGCAAGTCTTGAGGCGTCGCGGTTCCGTGCTCCAGAGTTGGCGGAGGGAGAAGAAGGCGGTACAAGCCACCAGGCAAGTCCGACGGCAGGTTGAAGATGAACGTTGAGCGGCCGTTCGGCTGCAACCGCGTCGCGAAAAGCAGCGGGCAGTTGGAAGCTGGCACTGCAGTGGACCAGGCGCCATCGCGTTCGACCTGGAGTTGCGAGGGACAGGAATCGCCTGGAAAAGTGAGCGCTAGCGCGGTCAGATTCGTTATAGTGACTCGCACTGCGGCGCCTGCCACATAGGTTTGTTGACCTAGCTGGAGTTGCACCCTCCTACCGGGGCCTGGGTCGGTTACGGTTGTTGCGCAGCCAGCCAATGCTGATAGGAGCATCAGGACGGAGAGGAGGCGAGGCGGGCAGGCGATGGTAGTCAATGGCGGTCCTCCCTTGTAACAAGGACAGATATAGCTATACCGTCCTTTTTAAAAGGACAAAAGGTCGCCATCAGAGGGGACGGGAAGCGGCAATGCCCTGGCGTTTCGCCTCATCTAAAGGCTCCACATCGCTCCGCGTTCAATCTTTTTCCCCCTAACCACTCGGAAGTCCGAATAGCCCATTTAGATTTCGGTCGAAGAACTCCTTCTATACTCATATCACATGGAGCCCCACACGTGAAGATCGCCGTGTGCGTAAAGCGCGTCCCGGACATGGACGTGAGATTCAGGATTGCGGCTGATGGCACTTCGGTCGATGAGACCGGGGTGAAATTCGACCTCAACGATTTCGACGCGTGGGCCGTCGAGGCCGCGCTGCAGCTGAAGGAAAAGGCTGGCCAAGGCGAGGTTACGGTGATCTCCCTGGGTCCTGATGCAGTACAGGAGACGATTCGGAAGGCCCTGAGCATGGGGGCAGACAAAGGCATCCATCTCCAGGCAGACAGGATCCCGTTCGACGGGTTCTCAATCGCCTCGGCTCTTGCCGCAGAGCTGAAGGACGGCGGCTACGATCTCATCCTCTTCGGCAAACTTTCCCCTGATTCATCCAACGGAGTGACGGGGCCGATGGTCGCCGAGCTGCTTGGGCTGCCATGCGTGACGGCGATTTCGCGCCTTGAGATCGCCGAGTCGAGAGGGACGGCGAAGCGCGAACTCGAAGGAGCGCAGGAGATTGTCGAGTTTCCGCTGCCCGCCTTGCTCACGGTTGACGAAGGGCTCAACACCGCCCGGTACCCGTCGCTGAAGGGAATAATGGCTGCCAAGAAAAAGCCCTTGGAGTCAAAGCCGGCGGCGCTTGGAGAATCGAAGGTGAAGATCGACAAGATCGAGCTGCCGCCCGAGAGGGCCGCGGGGAAAATCATAGGAGAGGGCGCCGCGGCGGTACCCGAGCTCGTCCGCCTTCTCCACACAGAAGCGAGGGTGCTCTGATGGCGAATATCTTTGCCTTCGCCGAAGCGCGCGGTGGAGAGCTCCGCAAGGTGGCGCTCGAGGCCGTGACGGCAGCCCGCAAGCTTGCTGATTCAACTGGCGGCGAAGTCCACGCACTTCTTCTCGGCGCGTCCGGGATCTCGCAGAAAGCGGAGCAGCTCGCGCAGCACGGTGCGGACGTAGTGCTGGTCTGCGAGAATGAAGGCTTCACGAACTACAATGCCGAGGCGGCCGCGGCGCTCGCTGCGGATCGAATCGGATCTGGTGGGTATCGTGCAGCGGTGTTCGCGACATCTGCCCAGGGTCGTGATCTCGCTCCCCGCGTGGCGGCGAAACTCGGAGTCGGCATCGTCACTGATGTGACAGGCGTCGAGCTGAGTGGTGAGACCCTCACGGTCAAGCATCCGATGAACATCGGCAAGGTCATTGCGACGGTGTCGATGCAGGGATCGCCCGCTGTCGTCTCGCTCAGGCCGAACACCTTCACGCCTTCGGCAAATCCCAAAGCCGGCCGCGTCGAGAACGTCGAACCCGTTGGCGACCCCGGGGCTTCGAGAGTCACAGTAAAGGAGATGGTGAGCGGCGCGCGCGGCAAGCTGGACCTGGCGGAAGCGCCGGTCATCATCGCCGGAGGCCGTGGCCTCAAGGCGGCAGAAAACTTCAAACTCGTCGAGGAGCTTGCAGATGCTTTCGGCAATGCCGCTGTCGGCGCGACCCGCGCTGTCACCGACGACGGGTGGCGCCCCCACTCCGATCAGATTGGCCAGACCGGACGCCTGGTAAGTCCTGATCTCTATATCGCCATCGGCATTTCCGGCGCGGTACAGCACCTCGCCGGAATGCGCACGTCGCGGACAATCGTGGCGATAAACAAGGACAAGGAAGCTCCGATTTTCAAAGTTGCAGACTACGGAATCGTCGGCGACGTGTTCGAGGTGGTGCCGGCTCTCACCGCCGCGGTGCGCGAAGCGCGGAAGAGCAGCTGACATGGCTGAATCGCGGCGGCTCGAGGTCATCCCGGCTCGTCATCAGCCTCCGCTCCCCGCGGAGCTGATCCTCCGCGAGCCGCTCGATCCTGAAGCTGTCCCGATGGACGTTGTGTTCGTCGGCGGCGGACCTGCCGGGCTCGCGGGGGCGATCGAGCTCGCAAGACTTGTCAAGCAGGACAACGAAGCAGGCGGAACACTCGGCGAGATCCAGATCGCAGTGCTCGAGAAAGCATCTGGCCTTGGCGAGCATTCGCTTTCCGGGGCAGTGGTCAATCCGCGCGCATTTCAGGAGCTGTTCCCCGAGCTGTCGCTCGGCGACTTCCCGTTTCGCGGACCGGTGGAGAAAGAGCGTGTCTATTTCATGACCGGCGGACGGGCCCAGAGAATTCCAACGCCCCCGACGATGCAGAATCACGGGTATCACATCGCATCGCTTTCGGAGATTGTGCGGTGGCTCGGCGAGAAGGCAGAGGCCGAGGGCGTGAACATCTTTACCGGCTTTCCCGCGGCATCGCTCCTGATGGAGGAAGACAGGGTCATCGGTGTAAGGACGACTCCGACCGGCCTCATGCGCGATGGCTCGCAGGGGAGCGGATTCACTCCACCAACCGATATTTCAGCGCGCGTCACTGTCCTGTCAGAGGGAACGCGCGGCGGGCTGTCTCAGGCCTGGATGGAGCAGGCTGAGATCAAGTCGGAAAATCCGCAGATTTTCGCGCTTGGTGTGAAGGAGGTCTGGGAGACGAAGAAGCCCCTCGACGCGATCGTCCACACGCTCGGCTGGCCTCTCCCGAACGACGCATTTGGCGGAAGCTTCATGTATCCGCTTGCTCCAAACCTCGTCGCCGTGGGAATCGTCGTCGGCATGGATTACCGTCAGACGACTCTCGACGTGCATGAGCTGCTTCAGAAGCTCAAGACTGCGTCGCCGTTCCGGGAGTATCTCGAGGGCGGAGAGATGGTCGAGTGGGGTGCGAAGACGATTCCCGAGGGCGGCTATTATGCGCTTCCGAAGCGCCGCCACGGCAACGGCATCATCGTAGTCGGGGATTCAGCGGGGTTCGTCGAGGTCGCATCACTGAAGGGAATTCACTACGCGATGCAGTCGGGCATGTACGCTGCCCGCGCAATATTCGACGCGCTGAAGAAGGACGACGTAAGCGAGAACACCATGGCGCGATACGATGCGCTCGTCGACGCGAGTTATATAGTCTCCGACCTCAAGGAGCGTCGCAACATGCGTCTGGCGTTCCAGCGCGGCGGGCTCTACGCCGGTGGAATCAAGGCAACGCTGATGACGTTGACGAAGGGAGCGTTTCCCGGCGGCAAGATAGACTCGCACGCCGATGCAGATGCGCCACGCGCGGTGACGGCCGCAGAGCCGTTCACACCCGACGGCAAGCTCACCTTCAGCAAACTCGATGCGAACTTCAAGTCGGGGAACGCGACGAGGGATACGATTCCATCGCACCTGGTGGTTGGTACGGATATTCCGCCCGAGGTCGCGGAGCTTTACGTGCACATGTGCCCCGCCGGCGTATACGAGCTGAATGAGGGACGGCTCGTCGTGAATCAGGCAAACTGCATCGACTGCAAGGCGACCGATGTGATCGGGCCGCGATGGACACCGAGGGAAGGGGAGAGCGGGCCGAAGTACCGGCTGATGTAGCACTCGCGGCGGTAAATCAGCTGCGCCTGTCCGCAACCTCGTAAAGGTCGATCTGCTGCTTAACGTCCCCGACCTCGAAGGGAAACGTAGTCTTGTCGCGAATCACGAGACCGGTCGCCGCGCACTCGTCCGTGAACTCGGGGACACCGATCCGGCCGGGGTCGGCAAGTATCACCATTCCCCCCGGCGCAAGCGCGCGCTTGAATATTCCGGGAAGGATCAGCGCATACTCCTTCTCGTAGAGCACGTCTGATGCGAGGATGAGGTCGAAGCCTCGCGCATCGGCCGGGAAGGATCGCCAGTCTATCATCCGGGCCAGGGGACTTCGGCCCGTATTCCGCCACGCATTCGCTCGAGTGAAGGCGAGTGCGTCGGTGTAGTAGTCAGTCGCAATGACGTCATATCCCGCGATCATCGCCGCCGTCGTGACGAGGCCGACGCCGCAACCAAGCTCCAGGCACCGCCTGCCACTGCGGTCGCGGCCGTCTTCAGTGAGGGAGATGAGATACGACGCGAGCACCGTCGACGAGGGCCAGATGTCGGCCCAGTAAGGCAATCTCTCGTCCTTTACGAAATCCTCTTCCGTGATGAGGTCGTCGGAATTGCGCGGACGAAGAATCGACAGCTTTCGTCCACCCACATCGATGTCGCCGACGGTCGTGTCGAACCTGCGCTCGAGCGCCTCGACAAGGTCTGCCCCATCGAGATCGCTCAGCTCGGCGATCACAGGTGTCATGTTAGGCGGAGGGACGAGGCGGCACCGTACGACCCGCCGATCGGCAGCGCCCGGTGGACCTCACCGGCGGAGGCGTCAAGCCTGTCGCCGGGCAATATCAGCAGCGCGTCGGCGCGCGCGAGCGCAGTGAGGACACCCGAGCTCTGGGATCCCGCCAGTCGCACGACCGGCATGCCATCCGCGGAAGGCGTCATCACGACACGAAGGAAGTGCATCAGTGATGCCGCGAGGGTCACGTTCTCGCCCAGCCGGACGGGAATCGTCTCCCGAAATGCCTGCTCCGCCCCCAGCATCCGCCTGATAGCCGGCCTGACGAATAACTCGAATGTCACGATGGCGGACACAGGATTTCCCGACAGTCCGATCCACGGAATTCCGTTGATGGATCCGAAGGCCAGTGGCGCGCCGGGACGCATCCTCACCTTCCAGAAGTCGATCGATCCGCCGAGCGCATTGACCGCATCCCTGACGTGATCGTGGTCGCCGACCGAAATGCCGGCGCTCGTGATTATGAGATCTTCATCTCCGACACGGTCAAGCTTTGCCCGAAGTGAAGCGAGGTCATCCCGGGCGATGCCAGCGTCGACTGCGATGCCTCCGGCCTCACGCACTGCTGCGGCCAGGGTCACCGAGTTCGAAGACACGATGCGCTTTCCTGCCATTGACGGCTCGAAATCGCCCAGCTCGACGAGTTCGTCGCCGGAGCTCACGATTGCAACCCGCGGCCGCCGGTGAACCATCACCTCGACGATGCCCGCCGAAGCAATTGCCCCCAGGTGCGGGATACCGAGCATCTCACCTTCGCGAAACAGAACGTCGCCCACGGAAAAATCCTCGCCTGCCTTCCTGATGTTTCGGCCGGAGTCGCGCAGGTCTCGTACGGTCACCGAATCGCGCCCGTCGTCGGTATCCTCGTGGCGGATGACGCTGTCGGCGCCCTCGGGGACCGGCGCGCCGGTCATTACGCGCATGGCCTCGCCGGGAGAAATCGACCGCGACGGAAACGCCCCCGCGGCTATCGATTCAACGACGGGAAGTTCCGCTCCTGCAACAAGTCCGCGGCTGATGACCGCATAGCCGTCCATCGACGAGCAATCCCAGGGGGGCGACGTGAGAATGGCGCCAACATCACCCGAAAGGAAACGACCCGCTGCATCGCCAGTTGCGACTGGCTCTCCCGGCAGCGGCTCAAAGCCGGAGATTATCCGCTGGCTGGCCTCGGCAACGGTGATCACCCGGGCGGACTTCGATAATTCGCGAGCAGAACCCCCATTGCGTCCTGAAGCCGCGTGACTTCGGATACGGGAACCGTGAAGTGATTCGCGAGAAACGCGAAAACCAGAAGCCGCTCGTCGGCGGTCGAAACGTACCCCGAAAGCGAGCGAACGAACTCGAGAGTTCCAGTCTTGGCGCGCAGGTTTCCGGCAGCAGCGGTATTCCTCATCCGGTTCCTGATCGTGCCATCCACTCCCGCAACCGGGAGTGCTTCGTCAAAAACCGCGAACGTGGCCGAGTCACGCATCATTGCAAGGAGTACCTTGAGGACTGTCTCGGGACTCGTGAGGTTGTGTCGCGACAGCCCGCTGCCGTCATATACGACGACCCCGGTCGAATCCACGCCCCACTCCGCGAGCTGTCGCCTCATTACCGCCGCCCCGCTGTCGGCGGTCCCCACTCCAGTAATCTCCCGGCCGAGCGTCTTGATGAGGATCTCGCCGATCTGGTTCTGGGATGGTTTGAGAAATGGCGGCAGGATATCCCTGAGTGGCGGCGACCGAAATGCATAAAGCGTGTCGAAGGGGGCGGCGAGGCTGTCAACCTCGAGACCGACAAGCCCTGCGACGCTCACTCCACGGCGTGACAGCGCCAGATAGAGCGCGCTGAGGTACGCATAACCGGGGGACCGCGTAGCGACCGAGATGGTGGTGTCCCGCCCATTTATCGTTGCCGCCCTGCGCACCATCCCTTCGTTGTAAAGCAGCTCGTCGACCGGCGCGCCACTGGACCCGGAAAGATCGTCCCACTCCCATCCGTAGCCGTATATGCTGTCGGGAAACGCATTTCCACCCTGGCGAAGCGAGCCTGTAACGCGCGTGATCCCGCGAGCGAGTATCGAATCCGCGATCGCATCCATTGCGCGCTCGGCATTTCCGTGGAAGCGGTCGCTGATCGTCGGGTCACCATTGCCGATTACCAGCAGGTCGCCATCGAGGACCTCTCCCCGCTGCATCCCACGCTGGCCGATGACCGTGCTGAACCGGTAATCCGGGCCCAGTTTCGCAAGCGCGACTGCTCCGGTAAGAATCTTCTGATTCGATGCAGGCATGAAGACCTTTCCCGCATTCCTCGAGTAAAGCGTGTCGCCGGTTGCGGGATCGAAGATCAGGACGCCTATCTGCGCGTTGGCGAAGGCACGGTCACTGACGAGCGAATCGAGCGAATGCCTGAGTGCTGCAAGGGGAGCGCGGTCGGGGACTGGCGGACCACCCGCCGGGCCGCATGCCGCTATCAGTGCAGTCGCGACAAAAGCAGCATATGATCGCCGCATTACAACCCCCCCCGGTAAGTTGCGCTCAGCGTATCATCTTCCGCGACTCTCACCTCGACGACCTTGATGGTTCCGGGCATGTGTTTAGTGACCTTGTCAAATATGAACCTGGCGAGATTCTCGTTCGTCGGAATGAGACCGCCTTCGGAAAATTCCGGAACGTCGGTGTTGATGTTCCGGTGGTCGAACCTGTCCCGTACCTCTTCGGCGAGTATCCTGTCAAAATCATCGAGCGGATACGCGAAGCCGGTGACTGGATCGATTTCACCGGCGATGGTCACGTCGCATACGTAGCTGTGGCCGTGGTAGCTGGGACGGGCGCACAGCCCGAAGACCTTCTCGTTCTGCTCGTCCGTCCATTCCGGGCGGCGATAGCGGTGCGCAGACGCAAAGTTCACGCGGCGGGTGAGATAGGCACGTGGCATCCGCCTAATCTGGAACGCGCCGCCCGGAACTGAAAGCGGCGCGGTCAACGAACCTAGCGCTCGGCGTCGCTCCCAAGCCGGCCCTGATCCGATCCGCCTCTCCCTTCCGGAGTTGGACTCTCGGGGGGAATCCACGGCTCGGCGCCTTCTATGGCATCCTGCACGTCGTGGGTTCCCTCGGTGTCCCTCGAGCTGAAATCCGCGAGGTGTTCCGCCTCGGGGCTGAACGGGCGGGGTACGTCGCCAAGGAGAAGTCCGCTGTGCTCCTCTTCGTCCGCCGTGTGCTCGTCGATCGCTTCCGGGCTCTCGGCGCGGCGCAGCTCGTCAACGACGAGATTGTTTGTCACCTCGGTGATTCCGATGACGTCGGTCAGCACGTGATCGACGATGCGGAGCTCCTCCTCGGTGCCCACGCGCCCTGACACCGTGACCGCGCCGTTGCTCACGGACAGCTCGATGTCGTTGCTGTCGAACGCTTTCTGCGAGGTGAGCTCGGCCCGTATGTGCGAGGTGAGCTCTTCGTCACTCAGATTCCTGATTTCGTCGCTGTTGTCGAAGTCGTCGGCCATCGTTCCCCCGGTTCTCGATTAGCGGAAGAGCAGGTACGACCCCCCGAGCGTGAATCCGAGGTTTCTCTTCCAGAAGTTCCTTGCCTGGTCAGACGGGAGGAAGGAAGTGTTGTCCGCCGTGATGCCGTAATACGCCGTGGGATACTTGATCTGGTAGATCCACGTGCCGACATCCGCCCTCATCTGCAACCTTCCCCCGGGCACGAATCTCATGCCGCCCGCAAGTGAAAAGGCAAATGTGGTGCCGAGCCTGTAGGGGTCTTCCTCGACATCCTTGCCGAGATCGCTCGCGAGACCGATCCCGGTATAAATCACCGGGACCACACCCCTGTAGCTGCGCTGGCCGGTGAGATTCAGGGACATGCCGAGGTCGGCCAGGTAGAGCGGCCAGCTCTGGATCCCGAGGTCGCGGCCGGCGGTCGGCTCCACCGGGTTTATCACCTGCCGTTCGCTTCTCACGTGGGAGAGCCGGGCCACGATCTGCGCAGGCCCGCCCACGCTTACCTCATAACGAACGCCGACCACCGGACCGCTCCTGGGAGCGACGCCAGCGGGGTCCTTGCCTGCGAGGTAGTAACCTCCGAAGACCGTGGCCTCCTGCTTGTACTCGAGATCCCTGAACGGGCTTGCGGGTGGCGAATACCCGACATCGACTGTCTGGGCACCGGCGGACCCTGCGGCTGCGGCAAGGAAAAAGACCAGCAACACCTGCTTCATTTCATGTCTCCGAGATTCGTTCCGGTCATCTCAGGCGGCTGACCGATACCCATCATGCTCAATATAGTTGGGCCCACATCGCATAACGCTCCGCCGCTTCGAAGAGCGCGGATTGAGTCGTCACCGAGGGCGACGACAGGTACCGGGCTGGTGGTGTGCGCGGTGTGCGGCCCACCGGTCGCCGGGTCGATCATCATTTCCGCGTTGCCATGATCAGCCGTGATGACGAGTCGGGTGCCCGATTTCTCTGCCGATTTCACGAGCTGGGCAAGGCAGGCGTCGACTGTCTCGACCGCCTTGATCGTCGCTTCAATCGATCCCGAGTGTCCAACCATGTCCGCGTTGGCGTAGTTGCAGAGCACGAAGTCATGAGAACGGGCCTCGAGAGACCTGCACAATGCGTCAGTTATTCCGGGTGCGCTCATCTCGGGCATGAGATCGTATGTTGCGACCTTCTGGCTGGGAATGAGAACGCGGTCCTCGCCGGGGCACGGCTCCTCGCGACCCCCGTTGAAGAAGTAAGTCACATGAGGGTACTTCTCGGTTTCCGCCGTCTTCAGCATCGACCGGCCATTACTGGCAAGCATGTCGACCAGGAGGTTCGCCATCGACTGCGGCGCGAAGGCAACTGGTACGTCGAAGGTGCGGTCGTAGGACGTGAGCGTCGCCAGCGAGACGCGCGGCCTCCGCGCTATGGGAAACCCGGTGAACGAAGGATCAATGATCGCGCGAACAATCTGGCGCATTCTGTCTGACCGGTAGTTGAAGCAGATGACGGCATCGCCATCATGAGTCGGTGCGACCGGTTGGCCTCCCTCGGTGACCACCACCGGGAGGATGAACTCGTCAGTCTGGCCTGCGTCATACGCCGTCCGGATCGCACCGTCGGGACTGCTGGCGGCGGGGCCGGAACCTTCCACGACAGCGCGATACCCCAGCTCAGTCCGTTGCCAGCGCAGGTCACGATCCATCGCGTAGTACCGCCCGCTCACGCTTGCCACTCGAATCGAAGTGCTGCCGCCGCGCGCGGCGATGTAAGCCTGCAGCTCCTGCATGTAGCCGAGCCCCGAGGTCGGCATCGTGTCGCGCCCGTCCATGAATGCATGGATCGCGACGCGGGGCACGGATTCGCGGACGGCGAGATCGATCAGCGCGTAAAGGTGCGTATCTATCGCGTGGACTCCGCCCGACCCGATCAGTCCCATCAGATGCAGGGTCGAGTTGTTTTCTTTTACTCGACTGCACTGGGCAACGAGCGCAGGATTCGAGAAGAAGCTGCCACCCTGTATCGATGTCGAGATCCGAACCAGTTCCTGCATAACGACACGCCCGGCACCGAGGTTTAGGTGACCGACTTCGCTGTTCCCCATCTGGCCTTCGGGAAGTCCCACACGAAGCCCTGACGCGGCGAGAAGCGTCCGCGCAGGGTGCGTCCAGATCGCGTCCCATGCGGGCGTTCGCGCCAGGTAAATCGCGTTTCCCCCGGTTTCCTCGCGATATCCCCAGCCGTCGAGAACTATCAACGCAACCGGTCGCGAAGCGTCACCGCTCATATTTGCCTGTTCGGTGTAAGAGTATACGTTACGAGCGTCAATCTACCCCCGCGGGAAAGGCCCATCCAGCATATGAGAACACTCGCCCCACTGATACTTGTCCTCACGGTGTCATCACTGAATGCCCAGAGTTCCGCGCCGCACGTCGCAACCAAGCCAACGGTCGTGCGAAGCGCTCCCGACGGAGGCCCGACGGTCGGCCAGGTGCTGAAGGGTGGCACAGTCGATGTAATCGCGCGGGAGCGGGACTGGGTACGCGTGAGGCTGGAGGGGTGGGTTCGCGAATCCGACCTCATTGCCGCTGACACCACGCTGCGGCAGCTGAGCGTGGCCGACATCCGCAGCAATCCCGCGGCGGCGCAGGGGAAGCTGGTTCGCTGGGAAGTCGAGGCGGTTGCGCTTCGCGCTGCAGATCCGCTTCGCACCGGCCTCCGGGAAGGCGAGCAGTACCTTCTCGCATTTGGTCCGGGCACCGAGAAATCGCTGGTCTACATTGCAATTCCGCAAAACCTGCTGGCAGGCGTTCGCAGCCTCCCTCCGCTCGCCCCGCTCATAGTCACCGCCCGCATCAGGGACGGTCGCAGTGAGCCGGCGGGCGTTCCAATCCTCGATCTCGAGAGCATTACAAGACGATGACTGATATCACTCCGCAGGCCGATCCCGGCCCCGATCCGGGCGACCGCCGCGATCCATCGGGCGAGCGGAAGCACGACAGGCGGCGGGGCGGGTGGCGGGACTTCCGCCGCACCTATCCGGGATTCGTCTTCACGCTGATCATCGGCTTGATCGCGATGCTTGCGGTCGACGCGTTCCTCGTCCTGAAGCGCCGGGGCTACGAGGCGGAAGTCGTCAGGCTCCGGGCCGGAATGACCGACCAGGAAAAGAGCACGACTGACGCGATAATCGCAGCCGAGGAGAACAAGCTGAAAATCGCGATAGCTCTCGCCCGCCGGCAGGCGAAACTGGAGAAAACGCTCCACCTCTCAGTGGCGGTCGACAGCGGGAAGATCTATCTGGAACGCGAGGGCGCGGTGCTCCGCGTGATGGCGGCCGCCTTCGGCCCTGACGGAATGGTCAGCACGGGGACAGACTCGATCCCGCTGGTTGTTCCACGTGGGGAGAGGTCGATTCTAAAGGTCGACGCGAACGGCATCACCCTCGACGGCGGTACCATTATCGCCGCCTCTGACGCGCCATCGCTGGCGCAGGCTACCGACTCGATGCCTCCGGGTTCGGTGCGAATATCACGCAGCGATCTCAAGGCGATCACGCCGAACCTGAATCCCGGCATGCGCGTCTACTTCTTCTGAAAAGGCTGAAACTGAAATGAAAATTATTGACACGATCGCCAACGGCGGTAAGTGGGTATGGGGAACGCTCCTCGCGTTCGCGCTTGCCGCAACGGCAAGCGGGATGATGGTCACGGAGACCGCGAACCTGCGCTACGAGCGGGATGTCAACCGGATGGTTTTCAACGACAACCTCAGCGTTCTCGAGGAGGTAAAGGGGAAACTCGGTGCAAGCGCCGACAGCCTCACGCGCCTGGCGTCAGCGAGTCCGGTCGTCGGAGCCGATCAGGCCTACATCGTCGTGAGTATCGAGGAGCGCGAGCTCTGGTACAAGCGCGGTGACGAAGTGCTCTTCCACACCCAGGTGGCGACTGGAAGCGGCAAGAGTCTTGTGGCGGAGGGCGGGGCGAAGCGGTACAAATTCGAGACTCCGCGCGGGCGCCTGACAGTTCTCGGAAAGGAAGTCGACCCGGCATGGGTACCGCCTGACTGGCATTTCCAGGAGCAGGCGATAAAACGGGGCCTCGGTCTTACCCGGATGAACCGGTCGACCGTAATTCCCGCGGGTGGCGATGCGGTGGTGAAGGTGAGGGGATCGGAGATAGTCCGGGAATACTCCGATGGCCGGGTCGTTCCCCTCGATGCGTCAGACGGCCGCGAGATCGTGGTCAACGGGAACATCATTATCCCGCCCTTCGGAACGAATCAGCGGCGCTACCTGGGCGTTCTCGGAACGCGCCGCCTGCTGCTGGGAGACGGCTATGCACTCCATGGCACGAATGTCCCTTCGAGCATCGGCCAGGCCGTGAGCCACGGGTGCGTAAGGCTCCGTAACGAGGACATCGAGAAGCTCTACGAGATGGTCGAAGTGGGCACCCCGGTCTATATCTACTGAAAGCGGCCAGAATTAATGGCACCAACGCCCCCCCCAGACTAACTTTCAAGGATGCTTTTGAACATGTACGGCCGGCGACGCTCATTGCCGGCCGCGAACCGCTATCGCCATAAACGACCCGCCCTTTTCGCCACTCTCGGACTGGCAGTCCTGGCGAGCCTGGGGGCGCTGGGATTCAAGAATCCGGGCAACGCCTTCGGCGCGAAGCCCTTCGGAAAGTACCTCTCCCGCGGGATGCCGATGGCTGCCCCTTCAGCCACCGCGTTCGGCGCCAGTGGCCAGGTGTTCCTGAAGTTCGCAATGCCGGGGGCGAGCCTCGAGTATCCCCTCGACGTCCACGGAGATCCAACCGCGCTGAGTTATGGGTGGGTCCGGCTCGGCGACAGCATCGTCACCACCGTTCCGCTCCCGCTGCTCGGCGCCGACGTCGTGGCGCCGGAAAAGCCGGGCTTCTACCGCCTCGCGCTCGTTAAGGACGACAACAGCCGGGTCATCGAGGGACTGACCGTCGCCGTGCTGGTTCCGTTCGATCAGAAGGAAGGAATCATGCTCAACGGCTACAGGATCGGTACGTACCTGGCAGAGAGACTGGCCGGCAAGCAGACACCGCCGGAAGGATTTCTCGAGATCATGCCGCAGGACGTGGAGCTTCCCCTGAGCAAGCACCTCAAGGTCGGCGACTTCCTCAACCATGACTCACAGGACACCTGGCCGCGCTACACGGCCGTTAGCCCGCGGCTGCTGGACAAGATAGAGCTGGTGATCGCCGAGATTGGCAGATGGCACGGCGGGGGACCCACTGATGTCTCGCTGGCACTTGACGTCAAGTCCGGCTTCCGGGCCCCGGACCACAACCGGCGCGTGAAGCGCGCAGCCAAGGACAGCCAGCACCAGTACGGCGATGCCGCCGACGTTGCGATAGACGCGAACGGCGACGGGAAGTACACGGCCGTCGACAGTCGCATGGTGGGCCTGGCAGTCGAAATAGTGGAACTCAAGCACCCGCATCTCGTAGGGGGACTCGGCATCTATACGAGCGGGCATACCCGCACCACCTACGTGCACATCGACGCGCGCGGTAAGCGGGCCCGGTGGCGCGGCTGAGGAAGCTCACGTGAACGACATCCTGCGCGACCGGCTGATGCGCAAGCTGGATCTCCTGCCGGATGAGAAGCTCGAACAGGTTCTCGACTACATCGAGTTCCTTGATTCGCGATATGCGCCGCGCAACACGCCCGGACCTAATCCCCTTACTCGATTCGCCGAGGGAGTTGAAAGCACGCTGCGAGCCGGGAAGGTGTCTGCAAATGCGATCTCCGGGACCATGAGCATCATGAACAAGGCAGTTGGCGCGATTTCGGAAGTTGCTGCCGCTGGCAAGTCTGTTGCAACGGGGATCTTCGACGCTGCTTCAGGTCCCACCGGCACGACTCAGCCGGAAGCTCAGCCGCCTTCGATCCCGCGGGGCGGGTCTCACGAGCTGGGAAGCCAGCTGCCGCCTAACCCCGGAGAAGAAACAAAGTGAGCGCAGCCAGGAAACGCCCGGCATCGAAGGCAGGCCGCAGACCCCGCCAGATGCCCCCGGAAGTCGAAGTTGATGTAGATCGGAAACCGCGCACAGGCGCAAAGCGCACCGTCATGGGGAGCATCGGCGAGCTTCCGAACTTCCTGAGGCTCCTTTACGGGCTTCTGACAGACAATCGCGTTGCGGCTCTCGACAAGCTCGTGGTGGGCGGTGCAATCGCCTACATCCTGCTGCCCGTGGATGTGATCCCCGATTTTATCCCGTTTCTGGGTGAAGTCGACGACGTCTTTCTCCTGATGCTTGCACTTCAGCGGCTCATTGCAAACGCCGGCCGCGCGGTAGTCCAGTCATACTGGCCAGGCGATCCAAAGGAGCTTTCCGAGCTCAACCTCGAGAAGATCCTTGCTGCCGCCGCTTTCTTCCTTCCGCGGCGGATGCGGAGACGGCTGCGCACGATCGGTCGCGTCTAGGCAGGGAACGGGTCCGGTGGCGCTTTACCGGGAGCGGTCATTTCCGTACATTTGACCATGGCAACTACAACTCGTCCGACTTCAGGGCCCGCTCGTCCGGCAAACGCCGGGAGCGGGCCTTCGCGTATAGAGGGCAGCCCGCGTCATGGACTCGCGCGTGTTCGTGAGGATGTAGTGCTCACGTTCGATGATGTGCTGCTTGCCCCGCGGCGCTCGTTCGTGCTTCCGCGCGACGTCGACACGCAGTCGAGATTCACCCGGGCGATCACGCTGAACGTGCCCTTCGCCTCTGCCGCGATGGATACCGTCACGGAATCGGAAATGGCGATGGCGATGGCCCGTGCGGGCGGCATAGGCGTGATTCACAAGAACATGTCGATAGATCGCCAGGCCGCCGAGGTAGACCGGGTGAAGCGGTCGGAGAGCGGGATAATCCTGAACCCGATAACGCTTTCGCCTGACGCAACGCTGAGGGAAGCAGTCGCGGTGATGACGAAGTTCGGCATTTCCGGAGTTCCGGTCGTTGACCGCGATGGCCGCCTCGTGGGAATCCTGACAAACCGGGACCTTCAGTTCGAGCGAAATCTCGACCAGCCGCTCAAGGCGGCGATGACAGCCGAGGGTCTCGTCACGGCCCCGATGGGAACGACGCTCGACGAGGCGGAGCGAATTCTCGGAAAGCACAGGATCGAGAAGCTTCCCGTTGTCGACGAGCGCGGCGCGCTGAAGGGACTGATAACCGTAAGGGATATTCACAAGCGGCGTGAGTTTCCGAATGCCAACAAGGATGAGCGTGGAAGACTGAGGGTCGCCGCGGCGATTGGTGCCGCGAATTTCCGCGACAGGGCGAGAGCTCTGGTCGACGCGGGGGTCGACGTTCTCGTCATCGACACGGCACATGGCCACAGCGAGGGGGTGCTCAAGGCGACAGCTGAAGCGCGCGACGCCTTCCCCGATGTGCAGCTCATCGCCGGGAACATCGCGACCCGTGAAGGCTCCGCCGCGCTAGTCGAGCGTGGAGTCGATGCCGTGAAAGTAGGAGTAGGTCCCGGCTCCATCTGCACGACGCGCGTGGTGACCGGCGTCGGTGTGCCGCAGCTGACAGCGGTGTTCGACGCGGTCGAAGGCGCCGGGGACATTCCCGTCATAGCCGACGGCGGCATCAAGTACTCCGGCGACATCGTGAAGGCGATCGCGGCCGGTGCGTCGAGCGTGATGATGGGGTCGATGCTTGCCGGCACGGAGGAAAGCCCGGGGGAATCGCTCCTGATGGAGGGCCGCCGCTTCAAGATGATTCGCGGAATGGGGAGCATGGGCGCCATGCAGGATGGGAGC